>JALYIH010000058.1 GCA_030775865.1 Pseudomonadota bacterium
GCACCGGGCCCGGCGCGAGGGCGGCGAGGTAGGTGCGCTACTTCGCATCGCCGGTGATGACCAAGATAATGCGTCGGGAGTCCAGCAGCGCGCTCAAATTCAAACTCAAGCGCGGCCGCGGAGAAACCGGCGCGCGCATTCCCACGCAGCCGGCGGCTGCTGCCGGGTCGAGGGCGTTGGGAAGATTCGGCGAGCCGGGGAAAAGCGAAGCCGTGTGGCCATCATCTCCCATGCCCAGCAACACCGTGTCGAACGGCCGCGGCACACGCGCAAATGTTTCCCACGCCGATACGGCGCCCATGTCCGGCGTGGGGGCGCCATTTTTGAGGCCGAGAAACCGCGCTGCCGCCGCCGGTCCCTGGAGCAGCACATCGCGCACCAGCTTCTCGTTGCTGGCGGGGTCGGAAGGATCAACCCAGCGCTCATCGGCGAGCGCGACACAGACCGAACTCCAGTCGAGTCCTTCGGCCCGCAGCAATTCGAACAGCCTGATCGGCGATTTCCCGCCCGACACGACCAGACTGGCGAGCCTGCGCGCCGCAATGGCGCTTCTGAGGGTTGCGGCAATTTGATTCGCGAGTGCGCGTGACAGCGCCTCGATGCCTTCGAATTTCGTGGCAGGGGCTTCAGAGTTCATCATGCCACGCGAATCCGTCACGACTGAGCATGGCACTCGAGGAGGCAGGTCCCCACGTACCGGCGATATAAACTTTTGGGCCCTCGTTGTGCTGTTCCCAGGCCGCGCGGATCGGGTCTATCCACGCCCAGGCCGCATCGAGTTCATCTCTGCGCATGAACAGCGTCAGATTTCCCTTCACCGTGTCCATCAACAGCCGCTCGTAGGCGTCGAGGCTTCGGGTCTTGAAGGTTTCGCCCAGGTGCAGGGCCAGACTCACGGGCTTCAAGCGCATGCCTTCGCCGGGATTCTTGGCCAATATGGTCAGGGTGATGCTTTCGTCGGGTTGGAGGCGTATGACCAATTCATTGGCCCTATGCGTGGTGCTGGGCATTTCAAATATGGGATGCGGGACGTCTTCAAAGGTTACCACCAATTCGGTGACCCGATCCTGCAGTCGCTTTCCGGTGCGCAGATAAAACGGCACGCCCGCCCAACGCCACGTTTCGATCTCGACTTTCAGCGCGACGAAGGTTTCGGTGCTGCTGTCCGCGGCAATATCGGCCTCTTCCAGATAGCCCGGCACCGGCACTCCTCGAACCGCGCCCGCCTTGTACTGGCCGCGCACTGATTTGGTGAGCACGTCGCGATCCGTCAAGGGCCGCAGGGCCCTCAAGACTTTCAGCTTCTCGTCGCGCACGGCATCCGGGTCGCTGCTGGCCGGCGGCTCCATGGCCATGATGCACAGCAGCTGCAGCAAGTGGTTTTGAACCATGTCGCGCATGGCGCCGGTTTTGTCGTAGAAATTACCGCGGCGTTCCACGCCCAGCTCCTCGGCCACCGTGATCTGAACGTGCTTGATCAAGCCGCGGCGCCACAGAGGCTCGAACAGAGCGTTGCCGAAGCGCAATGCCAGGAGATTTTGCACCGCTTCCTTGCCAAGGTAGTGATCGATTCGGTAAATCTGCTTCTCAGTGAATACCGCCCCGACTTGCTCGTTGATGAGGTTCGCCGATGCCGTGTCGTGACCCAGAGGTTTCTCCAGGACCACGCGCGACAGCGGCGTGACAATGCGCGCCTTGGCGAGATTTTGGCAAATCACGGAAAAAAGATTGGATGCGGTGGAAAAAAAGAACACGCGTATGACGGCTTCCCGATTCTTCAAGGTGTCCGCAAGGGCGGCATAGTCTTTTTCGGCCCCCGCATCGAGCCTGAGGTAGTCAAGCAAGCGGCTGAAGCCTTCCCACTGCTTGGCATCAAATTCCTTGCCGATGAATTCGCGGCAGGCCACTTCCGCCTGCGCCGCATAGGCGCTGCGCGTCAGCGCAGATCGGGCAATGCCGAAGATGCGCGAGTTCCCGGATACCTGCCCGGCGGCATAGCGTCGATACAGCGCGGGAAGCAATTTGCGCGTCACGAGATCACCCGTGCCGCCGAAAAGCAACATGTCGAAATCTGGAAGTACGGTCATTGGCGCAGCGTAGCATTTGCACGTGCGTTCTAGTAACTGGTGAAGCTATGGCACAATGGTGAGCGCCAATGAGGGGTGGCATTCCATGAAGGATCTGACCGACAGTTCGATCGCCAAGAACATCTTGCAGATGGCAATGCCGATTGCGGCAGGCATGTTCTTTCAGACCCTGTACTTTCTCATCGACCTGTACTTCGTTGCCGGATTGGGAGATGCCGCGCTCGCGGGCGTCGGCGCGGCGGGCAATGTCATGTTCATTGTATTCGCGGCAACGCAGGTGCTGGGCGTCGGCACCGTCACGCTGATTTCGCACGCGGCGGGGCGCAAAGATCAGGCGGAAGCCACCTTGGTTTTCAATCAAAGCCTGACGCTTGCCGCCACTTGTACGATCATCACTCTGTTGCTGGGGTTTTTGGCAGGTCCGTACTATGTGAGCACATTGGGTGCGAATGCGGCGACCGTGGCCGCCGGAATTAAGTACCTGCACTGGTTCCTGCCAAGCCTGGCGCTGCAGTTCGCGCTGGTCGTCATGGGTTCTGCATTGCGCGGCACGGGAATCGTTCAGCCGACCATGATCGTGCAGGTATTGACGGTGATTTTGAATGCCGTTCTGGCGCCCGTGCTGATCGCCGGCTGGGGAACAGGGCATCCCATGGGCGTCGCCGGCGCGGGGCTCGCGAGCTCCATTTCGCTGGCCGTCGGCGTCGTCATGCTTGCTCTTTATTTTCACCGTCTGGAAAAGTACGTCGGGTTCGTTGCTGCGCTGTGGCGTCCTCAGCTTGGGCAATGGCGCCGGCTGCTGCGCATCGGCTTGCCCGCGGGCGGGGAGTTTTTGCTCATGTTCGTGTTCATGGCGGTACTGTATTGGATTCTGCGCCGCTTCGGCCCGGACGCTCAGGCCGGGTTCGGCGTCGGCATGCGAATCATGCAGAGCATGTTCCTGCCCGCGATGGCCGTGGCGTTCGCCGCGGCACCGATCGTCGGGCAAAACTTTGCTGCGGGTAAATTTTCTCGCGTGCGCGAAACCTTCCTGCTGGCTACGCTGATCGGCAGTTGCATCATGGTGTTCCTGACGTTGTTTTGTCAGTGGGGATCGGCGTGGGTCATCCGCGCTTTCACCAAGGACGCCACGGCTTTGGCGGTGGGTACCCAGTATCTGCAGGTCATTTCCTGGAATTTCCTGGCCTCCGGGTTCGTGTTTACCTGCTCGGCCGTCTTTCAAGGACTGGGTAACACGATACCGGCGGTCTTGAGTTCCGCAAGCCGGCTCTTGAGCTTCGTCTTACCGATATTGTGGCTGTCAGCCCAGCCGCATTTCGCATTGATTCAGGTGTGGTACGTGTCCGTCGCCAGCGTCGCCCTGCAAGCGATCTTCAGCCTTTGGCTGGTACGAAGAGAATTTAGGCTGCGCTTGCCTGGCGCCGCAGAACCAGTGCCTGCGTAACCTCTCATGACGCTGAAGACTTTCGTTTCTGTTGCCGGATGGGTCGCGGCGGTGCTCATTCTCGGTGCCTATAGCCTGTTGTCCTTCGGCAAGATCCAAGCGCGCTCTTGGATTTATCAGGTCATGAATATCGTCGGGGCGGCAGGATTCATCATCAACTGCGCCTACAACAGCGCGTGGCCGTCGGTGGCGCTCAATGTCGTCTGGATGGGGATCGGGTTTTATGCGCTGCGGCGGAACTATCGCGCGACGCCGTGAAACGCTTCAGGTTGGTTTTCGGTAGATTTGATCGCATGACGGGATTCCAGTTCGGCGACTACCTGCGCCAGCGACAGGCCCTTCACTTGAAGCAGCAGCAGGGTGTGAAAGAGTAAGTCCGCCGCTTCGCCGATGACTTCGCGCTCCGATTGCGTCACGGCAGCGAGAGCCAGCTCCAGGCCTTCCTCGCCGACCTTCTGCGCGATGCGAGTCAGGCCCCCCTCGACGAGTTTTGCCGTGTAGCTGCCTTCGGGGCGAGCGGCGATTCGCCGCGCCACGATTTGTTGGAGCGTTCCCAAGAAAGCGATGCCTTGAGCGAGTGAGCGCGGTGCGTCTTTGCCCCAGCAAGTCGTTGTACCGAGATGGCAGGCGGGTCCCGCAGGATTCACCAAGACGAGCAGGGTGTCTTGATCGCAGTCGACGGAGATACTTCGTACTTCGAGAACGTGACCTGAACTCTCACCCTTGGTCCACAAGCGGCCCTTGCTTCGGCTCCAAAAAGTGACGCGCCGGGTGGTTTCCGTCGCGGCCAGGGCCTCGCGGTTCATGTAACCCATCATCAACACGGCTCCGGAATTTGCATCCTGAATGATGGCTGGGGCCAAACCGTTCATTTTTTCCCAATCAATGGTAGGCAACGTCATTGTCGTACCTCAATTCCCAGCGCGCGCAATTCGCGCCGGAGGTTTGGAATCGATATCTCGCCGGAGTGAAATACGCTGGCGGCGAGCGCCGCATCGACATGTGCCGATTGGAATACCTCGGCAAAGTGCTGTGGCGCACCGGCGCCGCCGGAGGCTACCAGGGGTACGTGGCAGATCTCACGCACGGCCTGTAGTTGTGCAATGTCGTACCCGCCGCGTACGCCATCGCTTGCCATGCAATTGAGCACGATCTCGCCTGCGCCGCGCCGCTGCACTTCTTGCGCCCAATCCAAGGTGCTTCGCGCGGTATTTCGCGTACGCCGCTCATCGCCGGTGAATTGCTGTACGCGGTACCCGCCCTCGATGGTTTGGCTGTCGATGCCGACCACCACGCACTGGGCGCCGAATCTCTCGCTCAGTGCATCGATGAGGTCCGGATCCTCGAGTGCGGGTGAATTGACGGATATTTTCTCCGCTCCGGAGGCCAACACTTCCTCGGCCTCGGCCACCGAACGAATGCCGCCTGCGACGCAAAAAGGAATATCCAAGGTGCGCGCCACACGCGAAACCCAGGTGCGGTCCACGCTGCGCCCTTCAGGGCTCGCGGAAATATCATAAAACACCAGTTCATCCGCGCCCTCATCCCGGTAGCGGGCCGCAAGTTCCAAAATGTCGCCGACGATCCGGTGATCGCGAAACCGGACGCCTTTCACGACCTGTCCGTCACGCACATCGAGACAAGGAATTATGCGTTTGGCAAGAATGATTGCAATTCCTCGATTGGAATCAGGTCTTCCAGCAACGCCTTGCCGCTGATGGCCGCGGCGGCACCGACCTTGGCCAAGGCGTGCAGATCGTGGGCGTTGCGAATGCCTCCCGAGGCCTGCCACTGCATTTGCGGATAGCGTCGCACGGCTTCGTCATATAGGGAGACATTCGGCCCCGTCAAGGCGCCGTCGCGCCCGACATCCGTGCAGAGCACATGCTTCAAGGCGGAGCTGGAGTAATAGTCCACCGCGCTCCACAGAGAGAGATCGGACTGTCGTTGCCATCCATGGGTCATGACCCGCGGCACACCGTCATCATCGACGCTGACGTCGAAAGCCAGGGTGAGGCGATCCGGGCCGAAGTGCTTCAGCCACGCCTGAACTTGTTCCGCTTGAGTGAGGGCCGCGCTGCCAATCACCCCTCTCGCGACGCCGGCGTCCAACATCTGCGTGAGTGCCGCCGTATTGCGTAAACCGCCGCCCACTTGCAGATTGACGGCCTTCTGGGCTGCCAATTGCAGAATGATCGCGCGGTTGTCCTCTATTCCACCACGAGCGCCGTCGAGATCAACGATGTGCAGCCAGTCGGCGCCCAAGTCGCGATACTTCGCGAGCAGCGTCTTGGCATCGGTTGGATAGCGCGTCTCGGCGTCGAAGTCCCCATGCAGCAATCGCACGCAGCGTCCGTCTCTCAAATCGATGGCGGGAATGAGTTGCATGGGGCGGTGCTACAACCCAAGAAAATTTTGCAGCAGGCGGGCACCCACCTTGGCAGAGCGTTCCGGGTGGAATTGGGCGCCGTAGAAGTTGCGCCGCTGCACGCAGGCGCTGAACGGATGGCCATAGTGGCTGCTCGCGATGGTCGCGGCGCTGGTCGATAGCGCATAGCTGTGCACGAAGTAGGCGTAGTCGCCCTGGCAAAGGCCTTCGAGCAGGGCGCTGGATTTTGCGATGCTCAGCGTATTCCAGCCCATATGCGGGACGGGACGGCCGGCCGCCGCCGCGAAGCGGCTGGCGTGTCCAGGGATGATGCCAAGGCAATTCGCCCCGCCCCCCTCCTCGGACGCATCGAACAGCAGTTGCATGCCCAGGCAAATGCCCAGCACAGGCTGCTGCAGTGATGGAATCAAGGTATCCAAGTTGCTCTGTCGCAGGCGCGACATCGCATCTGCCGCCGCGCCGACGCCGGGGAGAATGACGTGGGTGGCCAGGCGAATTCGTTCCGGATCCGCCGAAACCTGTGAATTTGCCCCGAGCCGCTCCAGTGCAAACTGCAGCGAAGCGATGTTCGCGCCGCCGCTGGCGATGATCACCACATCAGCGCTCAAAGCATCCCCTTGGTGCTGGGCAACTCCGTGCTCTCGAGGCGGATGGCCTGCCGCAGGCTGCGTCCCACCGCCTTGAAACAGGACTCGATCATGTGGTGTGAATTCTCGCCGCGTACACTCAAGTGCAGAGCCGCGCCCAAAGATTCGCTCAAAGATCTGAAAAAGTGCGGCACCAGTTCGGTGGGCAGTTCGCCGACGCGCTCGCGGTTGAATTTCCCTTCCCAGACGAAGAAGGGCCTCCCGCTCAAGTCGAGCGCGACCTGGGCCTCGGCCTCGTCCATGGCCAATAGAAATCCGTACCGCGCAATGCCCCGCTTGTCGCCGAGCGCTTCGCGCAACGCGGCTCCCAGGGCCAGCGCGCAATCTTCAACCGTGTGATGTTCATCGATCTTCAAGTCGCCCGTGCAGCGGAGGGTCAATGCAAAGCCACCGTGCTTTGCGATCTGCTCGAGCATGTGATCGAAAAATCCCAATCCGGTGGCAATCGCGCTCGGACCCTCACGAGATAGATCGACGTCGACTGCGACATCGGTTTCCTTGGTCTTGCGATGGATGTGCGCGCGGCGCGCCTGTCCAAGGATGCGTGCGGTAATGGCCGGCCAGGTTTCACCGGGATCGCCGCCCAAGCGGATTCGCAAGCCCTGGATGCCGAGATTGGCGGCGAACTCAAGATCCGTGTCGCGATCGCCGATCATGAAGCTGTGTTGCTTGTCGATGTCATTCGCTGCCAAAAATTCAGCGACCATGCCCGGTTTGGGTTTGCGGCAGTCGCAGTCTTCGCGCTTGAAGTGCGGGCAGATGCACACCGCTTCGAACTCGATTCCTTGCGAGCGAAACAATTCCAAAATGAAACGGTGCGCAAGCTCGAACGATTCGCGCGGGAAACTCTGCGTGCCCAAGCCGTCTTGATTGGTGACCATCACGAAAGCGAAGCCCGCACGCTTCAATTCCAAGAGCGCCGGCACGGCACCGGGCATGAGACGAATTTTTGCCAAGCTGTCCACTTGCTCGTCCGACACCTCCTCGTTCAAGGTGCCGTCGCGATCGAGGAAGAGTATGCGCCGGCCGCTCACGGTACCCCCACGCAACGCAACAGCGCGTCGTTTTCGGCCCGCGTGCCCACGGAGACACGCAAGGAACGGGGTAGGGCGGGATGTGCGCGCAAATCGCGGACGATCAACCCGCCGGCCATGCTGCTGTTCATGAAGCCGTCGGCATCGCGGCAATCGATCATCAAAAAGTTGGTGTCGCTGGGCCACACCTTCTCGACCAGGGGGGAGGCTGTCAGACCCCGGCGCAGGTATTCTTTTTCCGTCAACAACGCTTCGAGCCGGCCTCGAGAGGCGGCTATTTCGTCGGGTTCAAGCGCGCGCAGCGCGGCCTCCACCGTCGGTTGCGCCAGTGCGTAAGGCGGAATGACGCGCTTCGCCAATAGAATCAGTTCCGCGGAGGCCAACAGTGCGCCGACGCGCGCGCCCGCCAAGGCATGCGCCTTTGACAAGGTCCGCAAGATGGCGAGTGTCTGGAAGCGGCTGAGCCACCCGGCGACGCTCGGTGCGCGTGACCATTCGATGTAAGCCTCGTCGATGACCACGATGGCTCGGCCGTCCAGCGCCACGCAGATCTGCTCGAGCGCTGCAGTGTCCAAGAGATTTCCGGTGGGATTGTTCGGCGAGCACAAGTACACCAGCTTGATGTTGGGGCGCCAAGCGGCCAGGACGGAGGGGGCGTCGATGCCCCAACCTTGATCGCGGCGCAGAGGCAGCTCGACCACCTCGGCGCCTTGAATGCGTGCGGCCACTTGATACATGCCGAAAGTTGGACCGCATTGCAAAATCGCGTCGGCGCCGGCGCGCAGATAAATCCGGGACAAGACGTCGATCGCTTCATCGGCGCCGCGCGTTCCGAGCACCTGTGCCGCCGGCACATCGTAGAGCGCCGCCAGACGCCTGATGAGTGCGCGCGGCTGGGGTTCCGGATAGCGGTTGAGCCCCGCGCTCGTGCTGTCACCGCTGGGCCGCCACGGCGCCTCATTCGCGTGCAAGCGCGTGAGTGACGGCAGCCAGGCAGCGTGAGAGTAGGCCTTCAGCGTCACGATCTCCGGGCGCGCCAGGGAAATCACGGCGCTCACGACAGCGCCTCCAGACGGATGGTCACCGCCGCTGCATGGGCATCCAAGCCTTCCAGATCGGCCAACACTTGGGCAGTGGGTCCCAACCCTTGCAGGCCCGCCGGCGTGAGCTCCTGAACCGTCATCCGCCTCTGAAAATCCTCCAGCGACAAGCCGCTGTAGGATCGCGCGTAGCCGTAGGTGGGCAGCGTGTGGTTGGGGCCGCTGCAATAGTCTCCCATGGATTCCGGCGACCATGGCCCCAGAAATACGGCGCCCGCTGCGGTGACTTTCGGCAGCCAAGCGCGCGGCTCGCGTACCTGCAGCAGCAGATGTTCCGGGGCGTAGGCATTGGCGATGTCGAATGCCGTCTCGAGCGTCTCGACCACGATGAATCGCATCGACTTCAATGATTCCGCCAAGATTCGCGCCCGGAACAGCCGGCCGCTTTGGCGTTGTACCTCGCGCATGGCCGCCGCAGCCAGTCCAGGATCCGAGGTGACGAGGATCGCTTGCGCCTCGGGACTGTGTTCCGCCTGTGCGAGCAAGTCCGCCGCGACGAAGTCTGCGCGCGCGCCGGCATCGGCGATGATCATCACCTCGGTCACGCCGGCCGGAAGGTCGGCCGCGGCACCGTCCACATCCTGCGCGACCAGCATCTTGGCCGCGGTGACATAGGCATTTCCCGGTCCGAAAATCTTGTCGCACTTCGGAATCGTCTCGGTGCCATAGGCCATGGCGGCGATGGCTTGGGCGCCGCCGACCTTGAATACTTTCTCGACACCGGCCTTGCGCGCCGCGACGAGAACGGCCGGATCGGCCGTGCCATGGGGGGTCGGTGCCGTGCACATGATCCGCACCGGACAGGCGGCGATGCTCGCCGGTACGGCCAGCATGATGGCCGTGGAGGGCAACGGCGCGGAACCGGCCGGCACGTACAGACCGACGGCCCGGATCGGCACGCTGATCCGCTCGCACAGCACGCCGGGCTCGGTTTCCACGCTCAAGGGTTTCTGCATTTGCGCCGCGTGGAAACGATGTATCGTCGTTATCGCCCGTTCGATGGCGGCATTCTGTTCGGCATTCAATTCGCGTTCGGCATCCTCGAACTCTTCCGGCGTCACTTGCAGCTTGACCAAACGCACGGAGTCAAATTGCTCGGTCAGCGCCAAAAGGGCCGCATCTCCCTCGCTGCGCACCCGCTCGATAATGTCTTGGGCGGTGGCGTTGACGCGCGAGACGTCGCGCTGCGCCGGGCGCTTCAGCGCATCGCCGCGCTGCGCCGCCGATGAGGACTTCCAGTCGAGGATTCGCATGAGTAAACGCTCGTGCTCTTACGCCAGCATCTTTTCGACCGGCAGAACCAGCACGGAAGTGGCTCCCGCGCCCTTCAAATCTTCGAGCGTTTCCCAGAAGACGTTTTCACGGCACACGGCGTGTACCGCCACGCGATCGCCCAGACCGTCCAACGGAATGACGGTAGGGGATTCGCTGCCGGGCAGCAGTTTCGCAATCGCCGCCAGTGCGGAGCGGGGCGCGTGCAGCATGATGTACTTGCTGCCTTTGACCTGTTCCACGCCGTCGATGCGCATCAGCAGGCGGCGTGTCCACTCCTGCTTCTCCACCGGGATCGGCACCGGCGTTCGAATCAACACCGCCTGGCTCTCCAACACCGTTTGCGCGTGACGCAGGTGATTGGCGGCCAGCGTGGAGCCGGTCGAGACCAAATCGCAGATCAAATCCGCTCTTCCCAAGCGCGGCGCTATTTCCACCGAACCCGACAGCACGACAACCTCGGCGGAAATGCCGTTCTCCTTCAGAAAGCGCGAAAGGATGTGAGGGTATGTGGTCGCGATGCGTCTGCCTTGCAGCGATTGCGCGCCCGCATAGTCGAACCCGTCGGGTACGGCGATGCACAGCTTGCAGCGGCCGAAGTCCAGAAGCTGCACGGTCTCGAATAGAGGGCCGATGTCGCGCGCCTGGAACGCGAGGCGCTTCTCTTCGACCACATTCAGGCCGACCAGACCCAGATCGCAGACATCTTCCTGCACGAGGTCAGGAATATCGTCGTCGCGCACGAACAGTACGTCGAGCGGCATGTTTTCGCCGTAGCACATCAGCTGGTCCTTGCCGCGGCTGTACTTCAGACCGCAGCGCGACAACAGATCGAGCGAGCTGTCGGTGAGGCGACCGCTCTTCTGGATGGCGATTTTGAGGCGCATGGAATCCCCGGAGCCGTCCACCTTACGCATTGAGTTTCAAACGCTCGGTTACCGCCCGATAGCCGCCGTTGCCCGACATCAAGTAGCGCGCGACGCGGCCGATCGTCGTCACGCTGACGCCGGTCTGCTTGTGGATTTCCCGGTACGGCAAGCCGCGTTCCAGCAGTTCCACCACTGCCCAACGATCCGCCATGGCCTGCAACTCCGCGGGCGTGCACAGATCGCGGAAAAAGCTGCGGCACTCATCGACCGACCGCAAGGCCAAGATCGCCGTGCACAGCGCGCGCTCGTGCTGCTGTTCCTGTCGCAAAGTGACCGGCCGGTTGGTTTTCATGGCGCCTGCATCCAACGAATCTTGCAATCCAACGTGTATTAATGCGCTAGTACATTAATACGTTGATAAAGATGATGCAACTCCAAATCGTGGGTATTGCTTGACGCACCCCCCATCACTGAATAAAATTCAACGGCTTATCTAGACCGGCTGAGGGAAAGGCCCTTAGAAGCCGGGGCAACCACCGATCTAGCTCCTTCAAGGGGCGGTTCGGAACGGTGCCAACTCCTGCGGGGACGCGCAAAGCGCGTATCCGGTAGATAGGCAGCCGATTGCACGGGGTTCCCGACATCAATGGGCTACGAGCCGATGCTCCAGGGGTTATGTCACCTTCAAGGAGCTTTCAGCGGCCGTGGTCGAAAATGCGTTAAATCCAATCGACGAGACTTGTGGTCTCGAACCCTTCGAATTGCACTACGGGGACTCCTTCCCCGATGCGAGGATGAGTTTCCGTCTCGTAGGCAACGAGGAAGGACCTGTCGTCGCGGTTCTCGGGGGAATCTCCGCGCATCGCATCGTCACGGGGCTGCCGGGCGAGGGTTGGTGGCCGGAGATGGTTGGCCCGGGACTGGGCGTGGATACCCGGCAGTATCGCATTCTGGGCATCGACTATATCGGCGGACGCGGTGGTAGCTCCACGCCCAGCGTCGGCGGCCAATTTCCGCCCATCAGTTCCTACGATCAAGCGAAAGCCTTGAGTCACATCGTTCGGCATCTAGGGTTACGAGCCCTGCATGCCATCGTCGGCGCCTCCTACGGCGGCATGGTTGCGCTGTGTTTCGCAGAACGCTATCCGGCTCTCGTGAAGCACATCGTGGTCTTGAGCGGCGCCGACAGAGGGCAGGTGCTCTCGACGGCGTGGCGCAGTGTGCAGCGGCAAATCGTGCGCGAGGCGATCGCGCGCGGCGACGGCGCAGCGGGACTCAAGCTGGCTCGCGCGCTGGCGATGGCCACGTATCGCAGTCCCATCGAGTTTGCGCTCAGGTTCGGCGGCGAACCGACACGCGGTGTGGATCGCTTCCGCTTCCCGATCGAGGAGTATCTGTTCGCGCGCGGCGATGACTATGTGCAGAACCATCGCGCCGAATCATTTCTGACCTTGAGCGAATCGATCGATCTACATGCGATGGATGCGACGCAGGTGCACACGCCCGCAACGCTGATCGCCGTACGCGAAGATCAGCTGGTGCCGTTCATCGACATGCAGGCTCTGTCCGCACGCTTGAACGGCCCCCGTCAACTCATCGAGATCAATTCCATTTTCGGTCATGACGCCTTCTTGAAGGAAGCCGCCGCCCTGACCCCCATCATCAAGCACGCCCTAGCGGAGCATCAGCCATGAGCAAAGCACCACCCAAGCATATTGCGACCCGATCGGTTCGAGCCGGACTCGAGTCGGACGCACACCACGGCTCCGTGGTGCCGCCGATTTACCTATCCTCGAATTTCGCTTTCGAACGCTATCGCCAGCCGCGCAAGTACGACTACACGCGTTCCGGCAATCCGACCCGCGATCAGCTCGGGCTGGCGCTGGCGGACCTCGAAGGCGGCGCCGGCGCCATCGTAACGTGCACCGGCTTGGCGGCCATCACGCTGATTCTGGCGGCCTTGCCTGCCGGAGCACGCGTGGTCGCGCCCTATGATTGCTATGGCGGCACCTATCGGCTGCTCACTGCGCTGCAAGCCAAGGGAAATCTGGTGGTTGATTTCGTCGATCAAAGCAATCCTGAGGAGCTGCGTGCGGCGCTTCAGGATCCGCCGAAACTGGTATGGATCGAGACGCCCAGCAATCCTTTGCTGCGGGTGGTCGATATTCGCGCGGTCTGCGATGCCGCCCATGCGGTTGGTGCGCTGGCGGCCGTCGACAATACGTTTCTGTCGCCGCTCTGGCAGCAGCCCTTGTCGCTCGGCGCCGACTTCGTGATTCACTCCACGACCAAGTACCTCAATGGCCACAGCGATGTGGTGGGCGGCGCGGTGATCGCGGCCACGGCGCAACTGCACCAGAATCTGGCGTGGTGGGCAAACGCCATCGGCGTCACAGGCGCACCGTTCGACAGCTTTCTCACGCTGCGCGGTGTGCGCAGCTTGCACGCGCGGATGCGCGTTCATGGTGAGAACACAGCGTACATCGTTGAGTTTCTAACGCAGCACCCGGAGGTGCAGCGCGTCTACTATCCAGGGCTCGAGAGCAACCCGGGCCACGCGATCGCTTGCCGACAACAAAGCGGCTTTGGTGCGATGCTGAGTTTTGAGCTCGTCGGCGGTGAACCCGCCATCGGCGCGTTCCTCACCGGACTTCAATGCTTCACCTTGGCCGAATCCTTGGGCGGGGTTGAGAGCCTCATCGCCCACCCCGCGACCATGACGCACGCCGGTATGGAAGAATCGGCCAGGTTGCGGGCGGGAATAGGCGCTGGGTTGCTGAGAGTCTCCGTTGGCATCGAAGATCACGCTGACCTCGTTGAGGACCTGCGCGCAGGCCTGGAACGCGCCGCTAAAGCGCAGCCAGCACCGCGTCTGAAGCGGCGCGCGTCGTAATCGACCTGCCCGGAGCTGCGAGATCGGCCGTGAGGGCGCCCGCGCTGATGGCGTTGTGCACCGCCTGTTCCAGCGCACTCGCTTCGGCGTCCAATCGCAGCGCGTGGCGCAGCAGCATGGCCGCGCTCAGGATTGCCGCATAGGGGTTGGCAATGCCGCGGCCCGCAATGTCCGGCGCGGAACCATGAATCGGTTCGAACACTCCGCCGCGCGGATTGGCGCCCAGCGATGCGGAGGGCAGGAGCCCCATCGAACCGGCGAGCATGGAAGCTTCGTCGGTGAGAATATCGCCGAACATATTCTCGGTGACGATTACGTCGAAGTCGCGCGGCCGCTGCAACAGATGCATTGCGGCCGAGTCCACCAGCATGTGTTCGACGGTCACGTCAGGAAATTCGGCGGGCATGATGCGGTTCACCGCGGAGCGCCACAGGCGGGACGTTTCGAGCACATTCGCCTTGTCTACGGAGGTCAATTTCTGCCGCCGCGCACGCGCCAAATCGGCCGCGAGCCGCACGACCCGTTCGATCTCCATCACGCTGTACCGGCAGATATCGACCGCCTCGGTTGCCGTCCGGGTTTTCTCGCCGAAATAAATGCCGCCGGTGAGCTCGCGCACCACCATGATGTCCACGCCGCTCAGCAGCTCGGCTTTGATCGGCGAGGCGTGAAGCACCGCGGGGTGCGGCACGACGGGGCGCAGATTGGCGAAGAGTCCCAAAGCCTTGCGCAGTTGCAGCAGGCCTTGCTCAGGCCGAACGGAGGCGTTGGGGTCGGACCATTTCGGGCCTCCGACTGCGCCCAACAGGGTGGCATCCGCCCGCGACGCCAGCGCCAAGGTGGCCGGCGGCAGCGGCGCGCCGGTGGCATCGATGGCCGCACCGCCCAAAAGAGCCGATTCAAACTCGAAGTGATGACCAAATCGGGACGCTACGCGCTCCAGCGCGCGCACCGCTTCGGCGGTGACTTCGCCGCCGATGCCATCGCCGGCAAGGACTGCAATGGTGGCATTCATCTTAAGTGTGCGCCGCTTCTATTGGTGCGGCTGGTGCGCCGCTTCGAAGCGCTCGATATCGTGCAGCTTGCTGCGCAGGTAGCCGAGTTCGTCCAAGCCGTTCAACAGGCAGTGGCGGGCGAACGGCTCGATGGGAAAGGAGACTGCGGTACCGGTCGGCAACGTCAGACGCGTGGACTCAAGATCGATATCGACTTCCGCGCCCGGGTGCTGCAGCAACCATTGCGATGTCCGCTCATCCACGACGATGGGCAGAAGACCGTTCTTCAAGGCATTGCCGCAAAAGATATCGGCAATTTCAGTACTGATGACCGCGCGGAATCCATGGTCCCGCAGAGCCCAGGCGGCATGCTCGCGCGAAGACCCACAGCCAAAATTGCGGCCCGTCACGAGAATCTCAGCCCCCCGCGCTTCCGGGCGATTGAGAATGAATTCCGCCCTCGGTGAGCCGTCGCCCTGATAGCGCCAATCTGCGAACAGCTGTTGGCCCAATCCTTCCTTGCCGGTCGTGGTCAGAAACCGTGCCGGAATGATCTGATCGGTGTCGATATCGCTGGACGCGATGACGACGGTTCTGGAGGTAATGCGCTGGATCGGTTGCATCACATCAGCTCACGCGGATCGGCGATGGCGCCCTTGACGGCACTGGCGGCCGCGGTCAGCGGACTGACCAACAAAGTCCGCGCACCTTTTCCCTGACGTCCTTCGAAATTGCGATTGCTGGTGCTGATCGAATACTGGCCGGCCTCCACGGTATCGCCGTTCATCCCCAAGCACATCGAGCAACCGGACTCGCGCCAATCCGCGCCCGCAGCCTTGAAAATCTCCGCCAGTCCGGCAGCCTCAGCCTCTTGCTTGATCTGCTGCGAGCCCGGCACGATGAGCAGGCGAACGCCGGGCGCAATTTTACGCCCCTTGAGTATTTGGGCCGCGGCCTGCAAATCCTCCAGCCGTCCGTTGGTGCAGCTGCCGATGAAGACCACATTCACCGGTTTGCCGAGCATGGCCTCGCCGCCATGAAAGCCCATGTAGCGCATCGCCTTGTCGAAAACATCGTCGCCTTGTTTGTCCGGGATTGCCGATCCGATCGGCAGCACCATGCCGGGATTCGTGCCGTACGTGATCATCGGTTCGATGCGTGTGGCGTCAATATCCACCGAGGAATCGAACCGGGCACCCGGATCGGTCACGAGTGAGCGCCAGCGTGCGACCGCGGCGTCCCATTCCTTGCCTTGCGGAGCGCGGGGCTTATCCCTCAAGTACTCGAAGGTGACCTCGTCCGGACCAATCATGCCGGCGCGCGCACCGGCTTCTATCGACATGTTGCACACGGTCATGCGCTCTTCCATGGACAAGGACCGCACTGTCGATCCGCGGTACTCCAATACGTGGCCGGTGCCTCCTGAAACGCCGATCCTGCCGATGATGCTCAGGATCAGGTCCTTGGCGCTGACGCCGCCGGGGAGTTGCCCCTCGACGTTGACGGCGAAGCTTTTCGGCTTGCGCTGCAATAGGGCCTGCGTCGCAAACACGTGGCCGACTTCGGTCGTGCCGATGCCAAAGGCGAGGGCACCGAACGCACCATGGGTGCTGGTGTGGCTGTCCCCGCACACAATGGTCATGCCGGGCTGCGTGCACCCCAGCTCGGGACTGATGATATGAACGATGCCGCGCCGTGCATCGCGCATCCCAAAAAGTTCGACGCCGAATTCAGCGGCGTTTTGTTCGAGCTGCCGCACCTGTCTGGCGGCGGCGTCGACTTTGATCGGGACAGACCCGAACACCTGGTCGGTCTGGGTGGGAGTGGAATGGTCCATGGTCGCCAGCGTTCGATCGGGGCGGCGCACCCGAAGCCCAAGGGACCGCAGCATGCTGAAGGCTTGCGGAGTGGTGACCTCATGAGCGAGGTGCAAATCGATATACAGGACCGCCGGCGTGTCGGGCGTTTCGGCAACGACTTCGTGGGCTGCCCAGACCTTGTCGAACAATGTGCGCGCAGCCATGAGTACCTCGCTAGCCCCAGGGCTCCTAGCCGGAACTATTCATGAACAAGGGAAAAGCTGGAAAGAAGGCGGGGTTGGGCAGGCATTTTCCGGAGCGTGAAAAACAGGATGTTTTTCCCGCAGCCCCCAGGGAGGGGTTCACGGCGGTCCGGAAAATGCCTGCCCAATTCCGCCTTCGTGCATGAGAATACTGATCGTTCATGAATAGTTCCGGCTAGCTCTTGCCGGACTCGAGCCAGGGCATCCGGGCGCGCAGTTGAGCGCCGACCTTTTCGATGGAGTGCGACAAATCCGCTTTCAACAGCTTCGAGTATTTACGGCGGCCACCCTTGTTCTCCGCAATCCATTGGCGCGCAAATTTGCCTTGCTGAATTTCCGTCAGGATCTTGCGCATTTCCTTTTTGGTCGCCTTGTTCACGATGCGTGGCCCCCGGGTCAAATCACCGTACTTGGCTGTCTCGCTGATGAAGCGGTGCATTTTGGTGATGCCTCCTTCATGCAACAGATCGACGATCAATTTGAGTTCGTGCAGGCACTCATAGTACGCCACGGCAGGCTGGTAGCCGGCTTCCACCAACGTCTCATAGCCCTTGACCACGAGTTCGGTCGCACCGCCGCACAGCACCGCCTG
>JALYIH010000059.1 GCA_030775865.1 Pseudomonadota bacterium
CCGCGGCGCTCGCGGCCGGGCCAATTGAGGCTCGAAGCCATCACGTCGGAGGTTCGCCGCAATGAACTGCGGCGATCTTCATAATGCCGATAATGGCAAGTACACGCGCGCTCGGTGCAGCCGGACAAAGGCAGACCCGGCGCCTCTTGAGATAGGTAACGCTTGCTGGCGGCACCTCGCGCGGATGTACACGCGCGGGTGCAGGGAACGATGGCCACCGCATGCCAAGGATTGGTGACGCGGTATTGTCGTGACACCTCTCTCGGCGAAACACGCGGCCCCGGAATCGCGCCGCCGCCGGTGTACGGCCTGCTCGGGAACAAGGATTTGATCAGTTTACCGATCATCGCAGCACGCCCATTTCGATTGGTTGCCGAATTCTTGCGCTAGCCCAGCGAATCCCTCCCGGCTCAAGTTAACCGTTGCGAATATCCGCAGATTTAGTGCAGGCCTGGCCGCACCGGCTTGGGATGATTCAACGGGACGGGGCTCCTCCGTTTGGCCCCCACCCCCTGCAAAATCTGCATGGTAGATTTCGCGATTACATCCCAGTCATAGCGACCACAGAAAACTTCGAGCTGCCGTGCGATGAGTTCGCGCTCCTGAGACGTCGCTGCAGCCAGTGCCTGCAAACGGGCCGTCAATGCCGTGGTATTGCCCAGCGGGAAGTAACTGACCTCACTCAGGCCCACTTCGAGATTGGCCGCAATATTACTCGCCACCACGGGAATTCCGAGCTTCATCGCTTCGAGAAGCGCGATAGGTAGCCCTTCATGGGAAGAAGGCAAAGCGAATATGCCTGCGTGCGATAGCAGTTCCTGCACTTCCGGCGGGTTCAGAAAGCCGGTGCAAACAATCGCCTCGTTTCCTTCGTACAGTTTGCGCAGCATCTCAGCGTACCGCTGCGAGCCTTGGGCGCCGCCGACCAACACCAGCTTCCAACCGGGCAGCTGCGCCGCGTTGAAGGCTGCGATCAGGTCGTGCTGGCGTTTCTCGGGCACGAGCCGGCTAACCTGGACGATGTAGCGTTGAGGCGTCAGATGATACTTATCGATCAGTGATCGCCCCAGAACGCGATGCAGATCACCGACGCCATTGGGTACCAGCGTGGCCGGCCGTCCATACTTAGTCTGCACCATCTCACGAATCGAATGGGAAATGACAATGCGCTCGTCGGCAAATGTAATGCCCATTCTTTCGCCAAGGCGCAGCAGTGCGCGTGCCGGCGCGTTCCATTTCTCCCGCAAGTAGTCTTCTCCGTGGTGCGTGACCACAACTTTCAGACCTAGCAGTTTGGCCAACGGCACCCACAACCAGGGGCCCACCGCATGGACATGCAACACGTCTGGCCGGCGCAATGCAGCATAAATTACTCCAACAAATGTGTGGACCAGGGCCTCGACGCCTTGAACCCGGGGCGAAGCCAACCAACGAATCTCGACACCGCGCCACTGTTTGAGACCTTCGACAGGCCGATATGGACTACGGCCGATGACGGTCACTTTGGCGCCCAATGCCTGCAATCGAGGGTAGAGTTCCGAGGCATGAACTTCGATGCCGCCCGGCACATTCGGAAGGCCGCGAAAGCCCAGCGCCATGACGTGCAATTTAGCTTCTTCGAGCTCGCTCATGCTTCTATCCCCCCGGAATTTTTACTTCTAGTGCAAGCGACCTTCCTAACTATGTCATCTCGTCATAAAGCTTCAGCATACGCATACGATACGCCGCCGCGCTGAACTCTGCGCGCATCCACTCGCGACCGGCAAAGCCGAATTGACGCAACAAGGAAATAGGCATCTGTCCGACGCGACCAAGAATCTTCGCAAGCGAATCGACGCTGCCGCTGTCGAAGACGAATCCGGTTTCGCCTTCCCGGATTAACTCAGGAATGCCGCCTATTTTCGCACCAATCGTTGGCCGGCCGAGCGCAGACGCTTCCATGATGCTCAAAGGTGCGTTTTCGTACCATTCCGATGGGATGACGACGGCACGCGCCGAAGCGATTGCGTCTCTCAGGTTCTTCCCCGTCAAATAGCCCGTGAATTGCACATCCGCGCCGGACTGGGCGGCCAACAGACGCAAGCTACTTTCCTCGGGGCCGGTGCCGACAATCCGCACCGGCACCTTTGCCTGGGCCGCGGCTCGAATCAACGTCGCAATCCCTTTCTCGGATGACAAACGGCCGAAGTAGACAAAGGCGTCGTCATATTCATCGCGCGCGCTCATTGCGTCCGCGTCGACAAAGTTTGGAATGTAAACAAACCGGCTCGTATCCACCCCCCATTCGGCAAACTTACGGAGGAAAAAACGACTCGGTACCACGAATCTAGAAACGTTGCCCATGTACAAATTGAGCGCGCGATGGATCGTCGACTCAAGCCACACCAAGGCACTCATGGATAATGAATTCTTGATACATCGATTCACTATGACGTTGCGCAGCGCACCGCCCCGGCACCTCTCGCATACGGCGCCCTGAGTGTGCATCTTGTATGCGGGACAGACGAGCTTTAAGTCATGCAGCGTCATGACGATCGGTATGTCATTGCGTCGCAACTCCACCAACACCGATGGCGAGAGGTGGTGATAGATGTTATGCGCGTGCGCCAAGGACGGTCTCGTCGCCGATATGACACGGCGAATTCTCCGGGCCGCGTCGGAAGAATAGACCGTGGTGATCGCGCGGGAGATCTTTCTAATCGGCGAACCCTCGAAAGAACCGTCAGTTGTTTTGGCAAAATTATCCGACCACGCGCTGGGTTCGTTCTCGGCATGTTGCATCGCAAATGGGATGACTTCCCAGCCGGCGCGCTCCAGCAAACTGTTGTGGTCGAAGAAAACAGACTCTGCCCCGCCGCGACGATAGTAATAGTTATTGATGGAGAGAAGTTTCGGCATTTGACTTAATGGAGAAAAAGCAGTCAGATTCTCCGAAAACAATCTAGCAGGGAAGTGCGCAATTCAGAGATCTTAATGCGATGAGTTCACCAATCTGTGACGTATGCCACGGAACCGGCATCCTTTCGGTTTACGGCGCGGCAACCGCCCAGTGGCCGCAGCATGATGGCGACGTCAACCTCATGCAAGAGGAACTTGCTGGAAATTGCTGTTTTCTATGAGAGCATGGGCATTCTCGGCGCTGGATTGCGATCTCGGCCAAAGCTCGCACATACTCGAATAAATGCACAATTGCACTGCATGCCATTGAATAAGCGACGTTTTTCAGCCTCTCATTTCCATGAAGCGTAACCTCACTGCATTGGCGGGCGAGGAATTTGATGTACTCGTGGTAGGCGGCGGAGCTTTCGGCGCGGCGGCCGCTTGGGATGCGGCGTTGCGCGGACTGAGCGTGGGCATCATCGATCAGGGAGATTTTGGTGCCGGCGCATCGGCCGAATGTTTCAAGATGGTTCATGGCGGCATTCGGTATCTGCAGCACGCCGACCTGGGGCGCCTGCGTTCGTCCTGTGCCGAGCGAACCGCGCTGCTGCGAATTGCGCCGCATTTGGTGAGCCCGCTGCCAATCGCAATTCCCACGTATGGGCACGGCCGTCAGGGAAAAGAATTCTTGGCCGCGGGAATGTTTGTCTACGATCTGTTGACGGTGGGTAAAAACCGAGGGATTGCCGACCGGGATCGCCGCATCTCGGGCACGAGATTGCTGTCGAGAAATCAAACGTTGAACCTGTTTCCGGAGATCGAGGAGCACTCGTTGACGGGTGCGGCAGTGTTCGAAGACGGTCAAATTTACAACACCGCGCGGCTGGTATTGGCCTTCATCCGCTCTGCGAGCGACAAAGGCGCGATCGCGGCAAACCATACCGAGGCGCTGCGATTCTTATGGGATGGACGACGCGTGTGCGGGGTTCGCGCTCAGGACCGGGTCGACCATGGCCAATTCGATATCCGCGCAAAATTGGTGCTCAATGCGGCTGGTCCGTGGGCGGAATATCTATTGCAAGATGGCGAGCATTTTGGCATTCGACAGCGCGGCCATTTTTCGCGCGACGCCTGTTTTCTGGTCAATCGGAAACCGCAATCTGCTTACGCGCTGGCCGTGCCCGGGTGGAGCAAGGATAGCGACGCGGTGGTCAGCCGATCCGCCCGCCACTTGTTTGCGGTGCCGTGGCGCGATTGCATGCTGATCGGTGTCTGGCACCGCCTATTCGCGGAGCGTCCGGACACTGCGCGGGTCGAGGAGACGGAAATCGCCACATGGATGGCCGAGATGAACTCCTCCTATCCTGCATTGCGCCTCACACGGGATGATGTGATCTATGCCAACTGCGGGCTGGTACCCTTCGGCGACACGACGACGACGAAGGGGGAGTTGAGCTTCGGCAAGGAGTCCCGGTATATCGATCACCGAGCACAAGGCATCGAAGGGCTGGTCACCGTGATTGGTATTCGGTACACGACTGCGCGAGGAGATTCCGCGAAAGCGCTGGATTTGCTGCTGCAGCAGATGCCGGATGCGCCCGATCGGGCACCGACTGAACGAACGGCACTGCGCGGCGGCGAAATCGGCATTTTCGCGGAACTGCAGACCCGTGCTCGGCGGGAGGCGGGTACCCAGGTGTCACAGCCTACTCTGGATGCGTGGCTGCGAAACTACGGTACGGATTACCGAGCATTGCTTGAGTTGGCGCGCTCGCCGAAAGAAGGCAATCTTCTCACCGCAACGGACACCGCTATGGCAGAAGTGACTTACGCGGTCGACCAGGAGATGGCGATACGGCTGGAGGATGTCGTATTGCGCCGAACCAATCTTGGATCCGGTTCGCACCCGGGTGCGATGGCAATCCAGGAAACCGCACAACGAATGCAGCAGCTGTTGGGTTGGTCGGAAGCGCGACGGAAGGAAGAAATACAGATGACCGAAGGGGCGCTCGAGCATCATCGCGCCTCGGTTCCCAACGCGATCCGCAATATTCAATAAGGACCCAATCGTTGAAAATACTCATCACCGGCGGCACCGGATTCATCGGTTCGCGGTTGGCTCTCGCAGCACGAGACCAAGGTCACGAAATCGTGGTCGCCGGCCAGCGCAACTCCGACGCAGAACGCACCCGCGCTGATGAATTATCAGCGGCCGGCATACGCATCGAGCAAGGACCCTTGCAGGATGCCACCTATGCGGCGCGGATCACGCAGCGGTGCGAGGCCGTCATTCACCTGGCCGCCGCCCAACATGAAGCCAACGTCCCAGACGAATATTTTTTCGATGTCAACGTCAACGGCACACAAACGCTGCTGGACGCGAGCAAATCGGCCGGCGTACGGCGCTTCGTCTATGGCAGCACGATCGGGGTTTACGGCGATTCCGGCGGCCAAACATTGGATGAGAACACTCCGCCGGCACCTACGAATGTCTACGGACGCAGCAAGCTGCGCGCCGAGGAAATGGTCAAGTCGTACAGCGGCCTGTTGGAGACGAGCATCGTCCGGATTTCGGAGACCTACGGTCCCGGCGATTTCCGCTTGCTCAAGCTATTTCGCGCGTTGAACCGGCGCCGCTTCTTCCTCATCGGGCCCGGTATGAATCGTCGTCAAGTGATTCACGTGCTCGACTTGGCGCGCGGACTGTTGTCGGCGGCAAGCAGCCCCACTGCGGTCGGCGAAACATTCGTCTTGGCCGGGCGAGAGATCATGACCACTCGCGACATGGTGCGCCAAATTGCGATCGCGCTCGGTCGCCCGACACCGTCCTTGCGCGCGCCCTTGTGGCCCTTCCTGGCGGCGGCCGTCGTTCTCGAGCGAACGCTATCGCCGCTGGGTATTCAACCGCCTCTACATCGACGGCGTCTGGATTTTTTCCGCAAGTCGTTTGTGTTTTCAACTGCCAAAGCGCAGAACTTGCTGGGATTCATGCCGGCGATACCCTTCGAAGCTGGCGCTGTCGAAACGGCGCAATGGTATCGCGAGCAGGGATACTTGCCGCCTTGAGCCCGCGTTAAGCGGCCGCCCTAAGCGGCCGCCGGCCGTTCGGCGATCGCCGCAATTTTCTTGGAAACGATGCTGACTTTCTTGCCGTACAGCCTGAAGATCACTTTCATGCCTGCTTCGAGCACGCTTGTCACGAATAGCCCCGCATAGTTGAGCGGGTTTTTCCAAAATACATACAACTTCAGTGCAAACGGTTCGACGCGCTCAAATCCTGCGAGCTGCAGCAGCTGTCCAATGCTGTATTCGGTGAGGTTGTAGAAATGATCGATGTTATGCGCGAGGTTTTCGGAGCCGACCAGGGGATTCGCACCATTCATCGCGTAGACGATGATGGTGCCGCCGGGCCGCAGCGCGCTGCGGCACGAACATAGGAACGCGATCGTTTCGTCGATGGTCAAATGATTCAATTCTTGCTCAGGAATTATGCAGTCGAACTCCCCTGTTTGATGCTGAGCCAGATATGGGAAAACCTCTGCCACCTCGCAGGGAAGATCGCGCCGCCGCGCGTGCTCGACCTTAACGGGATCCGAATCGATTCCCACCACATGTCGGTAGCCCGATTGGACCAGCAGGTTGACAAGATAGCCGGGCCCGCAACTCACGACGAGAATTCTGGCATTGCGATCCGCCGGCATACGCCCCAGATAATTAGCTCGGTAATAGGCGCTGAAGGATTTGTAACCGCTATCGACATCCGCCGGCGCCTGCCAGTACGAATCAAACGGCTCGAGTCTCGCCGCAAGCTTGGGAGAGGCGCCGAGCGGCATGGCAGCGGCAGCAGGTCCGGAGTTCCCTTCGTGCAGCGTCGTTACCGGCGACGGCAGACTTTTCGACATCACACACTCCTCGGGCTCGCAGTCGGTATAGTGTAGATGACCTGTGGACACGATGGGACCTCATCTGCAAGCTGACATAATCGAAGCATGGGGGTCCGTGAAACCCCGGCCCCGATGAGAATTCTTTTGTGCAACTACGAGTATCCGCCCTTGGGCGGCGGCGGCGGCGTGGTCATGGCCGCCCTGGCTCGGGAACTCGCACGCCGGCACACTATCACGGTACTCACCTCGCGCGCGTTGGGATTGCCGGCCGAGAGCATTGAGGGGGACGTAAGAGTCTTGCGTGTCCCAGTGTTTTTCCGCCGCGAGCTGGCCGTGGCCAATGTGGCGTCGATGTCGGCGTATCTGCCGATGGCTGGTCTGCGCGCGCTGACCTTGCAGCGATCCGGAAACTTTGACGTGATCAATACTCACTTTGTCGTGCCCACCGGCCCGCTCGGGCACCTACTGGGCCGCGTCTGGCGCGTTCCCAATGTTTTGTCCGTCCACGGCGGCGATCTGTACGATCCCAGCAAGCGCATCTCGCCGCATCGGCTCGCGTGGCTGCGTAAACCGATTTGTTACCTATTGGCGCGCGCAGATGCGCTGGTGGGCCAGTCGCGCAATACGCTGCAGAATGTCGAGGAAATCTACGGTGTCAGGCGCCCAACGCATCTGATCCCCTTGGGCATATCCCGGCCGCCGCCCGTCGCGCGGGTGCCCCGCCGCGATTTCGGAATTCCCGACGACGCGTTTCTCATGGTGACCGTGGGGCGACTGGTCGCGCGAAAGGCGACGGTGCAGCTTGTCCAGGCACTCGCGGCCGCGCAGCGGCCAGCCGCTCACCTGTTGATTGTGGGAGACGGGCCGGATGCCGGCGCAATCCAGCACGCTGCGGCGCACGCGGGATTGAGCGATCGCGTGCATTTGCTGGGCCACGTATCGGAAGAGCGCAAATGTCAGGCGCTGAGCGCGGCGGATGTTTTCATTTCGGCGAGCCAACACGAAGGTTTTGGCTTGGTGTTTCTCGAAGCCATGGCGTTTGGCCTACCCATCATATGCTATGACCATGGCGGTCAGACCGATTTTCTGGCCGACGGCGTGACGGGGCATTTGGTGTCGTTGAATGATTTGGATGGGTTGGTGCGGGCCCTCCTAAACGTACATGACCGGGCGCCGGTGCGGGCCGCCATGAGTGAGCACAATCGCCGTCTCGTCGAAGATTACTTTATCGACAAATGTGCCGCTCGGTACGAGACTGTGTTCGAAGAAGTCGCGCGCGATTTTGCAGTGGCGCATCGCGGAGGTCATTGATGTGTGGCATTGCGGGAATCGTTGGAAACGTGTCGGCCCGAGGGGACGACATCGCATCGATGTTGCACGCGCTCCGCCACCGCGGACCGGACGGCGAAGGTGTGTATTGCGACGCCGGGGTCGTATTCGGCCATCGACGCCTGTCGGTTATCGACCTCGAGGGCGGTCGTCAGCCGCTGCGCAACGCGTCGGGAACCCTTTGGCTGGTATGCAACGGCGAGATCTACAACTATGTGGAATTGCGCCGGCAGCTGGAATCGCGAGGCTATCAGTTTGTCACGCACAGCGATTGCGAGGTCATCATTGGTCTTTATGAGGTTTACGGAGATGCGCTTCTCGATCACTTGCGCGGAATGTTCGCATTCGCCCTATGGGACTCTGAGAAACAGCGCTTGCTAGCGGCGCGGGACCATCTTGGCCAAAAGCCCTTTTTCTATATTGAGCAACCCGGCCGCTTCGCCTTCGGGTCCGAGATCAAGTCTCTGCTTGCCTTGGACCCGAGCTTACGCCAGATGAATCTGCAGGCGTTGGATCAATATCTGGCGCTGCGCATCATTGCCCCGCCGCTGACGATGTTCCGTAACGTGCACAAGCTGCCTCCCGGGCATTTGCTGGTGCTGGAGCGGGGACGCAAGTCCGAAGTACGCCCGTACTGGGACCTGCAATTCCAGCCGAAGATCGATATGACCGAAGAAGATCTCATTGATGAACTGGAGGAGCGCATCACCGAGTCGCTGCGCCTGCACATGGTCAGCGACGTGCAGGTCGGCGCGTTTCTCTCGGGCGGATTGGACTCGAGCTTGCTGGTTGCCATGTTGGTCAAGCGGCTCGGCATCAAAGATTTGCCCACGTTCACCATTGGGCTGCCCTACAAACGGTTCGACGAGGCGCCACACGCGCGCAATGTTGCCCAGCGCTATCACACGCAACATCACGAGTTGACTATAACACCCAGTTTACAAAGGGTATTACCCGACTTGATTTGGCACTTGGATGAGCCTTCCGACCCGCTGTCTCTGTGTGCGTGGCATGTCGCCATCCTCGCCAGAAAGCATGTCAAAGTCGTCATCGGCGGGGACGGCGGCGATGAACTCTTTGGCGGATATGATCGCTATTACGGCAATCTGTATGCCGGCTACTACAGCAAACTGCCGGAAGTGCTGCGCCGGCAGCTGCTCGGCCCTGCCCTCACCTTGCTTCCGGGGAGCGGTTGGTACAAGAGCGTTGGCCACCAGTTGCGTTGGTTGCACGGGTTGTCCTTCTTTTCGGGCAGCCAGCGCTACGCCGCCAGCCTCTCGTATTTCTATTTCGATCACGCCAGACGTAACCGGCTGTTTTCAAAAGCAAGCAACACCGAATTGGCGGACTTTGACGCCGAACGAGCCTTGAAAGCGCCCTATGATTCATTGGTGGGCGACGCGATAGACCGCATGCTCTACGCCGACAGCAAGATTCGATTGCCAGATCATCCCGTCATGATCAGCGATCGGATGACAATGGCCCACGGACTGGAGGCCCGAAGTCCGTTTATGGATCACCGGCTCGCGGAATTTGCCGCTCGAATCCCCTCGAATCTCAAGGTCCGCGGTCGAAACCTACGCTACATCCAGCGCAAGCTCGCCGCGCGCTACCTGCCGGCCGAAATCCTCTCGCGCTCCAAACAGGGGTTTTCGTCCGCCCTGCCCTATATCCTCAAAAACGAATATCGCGGCATGTACTCCCGGTATCTGGAGAACTCCGAGCTGGTTAAGGTGGGTGTTCTCGCCGACGAGCCGATCCAGCAGTTGCTGCAGGAACATTTGGCCGGTCGCATCGACCATGGGAATCGTCTTTGGCTCTTGATCAATTCGGAAATATGGTACCGAATGATGATCTTAGGCCAGTCGAAGGAGGATTTCAGAGAGAACTTGGAACCTCCGAACATAGCTACGGCTGCCTAAAATGCTCGCCGGCGTCTTTGCCATGAAATATGATATTCCATGACCAGCAATGCTGAGCGGCATCGGAAGCGCCGAGAGAACTATAAAAAATCGTTCGGCTGATCACGCTTGACACTCGTTAACATAACGCGCAGCCACTCGCGTCGATATTTTTCCTCGCGTACGCAACCGAAGTGCGATACTAGCGGTACAAAGGGAGCGCCAAGATGGCCCAAACAGCAGCAAGCAGTGAAAGCTTGCCTGACGAGCGTCCAAGATTTCGAACCCCATGGAGCACCGGCCCCGGCTCCGAACTGCTTAGCAACACTTCGGTAAAGAATAAAGCGGTTCGCTTTGGAAGCTTGGAACCGGCCCATGTCACATTGGCGAAACGAACGATCTTGCCGTGTGTGGTCGTTCTCGATCTTGGGATATGCATACTGCTTTGCCGGCAACACCTGTCATTGCAATTCTCAGCGCTAGGTCTGGTGGCCTTTCTCGTGAGCGCGCAAATTTTTAGTCCATTGGCTTTGACAAGTCATAAAGGGACTGGATCAGGGCGGATGCGAAAAGCTTCGTCACGTATTCTGCTCGAATGGAGTTATGTCGTAGCGGTACTCGCGTTTCTGTCCGTTTCATTCAAGCTAACGCATGTCTTCTCGCGAGACGTCCTCTGGAGCTGGTTCCTGGCGACACCCGTTACGCTGTTGCTCGTCGACTTGCTGAGAAATTCCGTGGCCAAATGGCTGGTGATGGACCGGGCAATCGCCCAACGCTACATCATCATTGGGGCAAACGACGTGGGCGTCGAACTGGCGCGGCGCATCGAGGATACGCACGCCGGAGAGAAATTCTTTGGCTTTCTCGATTTCCGCAGCGTGGATCGATTGGCCGAAGTGCTCGGAAAACCCGTCACCGGCAGTTGTTCGGCACGCGCCCTTGCGGATTTCGTCCGCAGCAATTGCATCAGCCGTGTTTACCTTGCGTTGCCGATTTCCACGTCGCCTCGCATCGAAGAACTCCTCAATGAATTGCGCGACACGACTGCTTCCATCTATTTCGTTCCGAATATCTTCGCTTTCGATCTCGTTCAGGCTCGATGCGTGGAGATCAATGGCATGCCGGCCTTCTCGATCTGTGACTCGCCATCGCAAGGCATGAGCGCCTTATGGAAGCGCGTGTTCGACATCACCCTGGCCTATCTGGCTCTGCTCTTGTTGTTGCCCGTGCTGATCATCGTTGCCTTGGCGATCAAGCAGTCGTCGCCGGGACCCATATTGTTCAAGCAGCGGCGATATGGCCTGAACGGCGAAGAAATATTGGTTTACAAGTTTCGCACCATGACGGTCTGCGAGGATGGCGCTGAGGTTGCTCAAGCAACTTCGCACGACTCCCGCGTCACTCGGCTGGGGACGTTCTTGCGACGTACATCGTTTGACGAATTGCCGCAGATCCTCAATGTCCTCGAAGGCAAGATGAGTTTCGTCGGCCCCAGACCGCACGCGGTCGCGCATAACGAAGCCTATCGAAAATTGATAAGCGGCTACATGATCCGTCACAAGGTGCGTCCGGGCATTACCGGCTGGGCGCAAGTGAACGGCCTGCGCGGCGAGACATCAACCGTTGAAATGATGCAGAAGCGTGTCCAGTACGACCTCGATTACTTGAAGAACTGGTCTTTGTGGCTGGATGTGAAGATTATCGCCCGGACGGCGGTGACCGTCTTGTTTCACCGCAATGCGTATTGATGAGCGACTAACGAAGAAAAGAGGTATCGGCCGATAATGCTGCGCTGCAGGGTATGCAGCCCCTTGCGGTCACTCGTGAAGCACGCGGTGCACTTGCTGGATACAGCCCGATCCTTCTCCCACAGCGGCGGCCACGCGTTTGACGCTTCCGCTGCGGACATCGCCGACCGCAAAAATGCCGGGAATGCTGGTCTCGAAAAACTCAGGCTGGCGCGCCTGCGTCCATTTTGCTTCCGGCAGGTCGCCCTTTTGCAAATCCGGACCGGTTAGCACGAACCCCTTGTCATTGAGCGCAATGCAGGAATTCAACCAACCCGTGCACGGCAACGCGCCGGTCATCAGGAACACATGGCCAATTTCATGCGTTTCCGGCGTATCGCTCGGGGCCGTCTTCCAGGTGACTCGCGCAAGTTGGTCTTCGCCCTCGAGTGCAGTGATCTCGGTACGAACTCGCAACGTAATATTCGGCGTTTCCTCTATGCGGCGAATGAGATATCGCGACATGGTGTCCGCTATGCCTCCTGCTCGCACCAGCAGGTTGACGCGCCTGCAAGTGGCCGCGAGATATACCGCGGCTTGTCCTGCGGAGTTGCCGCCGCCCACCACAATAACCTCCGCCGTTCCGCAGCGCCGCGCCTCGGTAGCCGTAGCGGCGTAGTTGATTCCCATTCCTAGAAAACGCGACGCGTTGTCAAGCGCCAGCTGACGATACTCTGCGCCGGTCGCAACGACGACGGTGCGCGCGTGGACAGCGTGTCCGTTCGCGAACTCAATCGCGTATGGCCGTTGGTCGCAGTTCAAGTGTATCGCCGAATAAGCGGTTCTGACTTCTGCTCCAAATTTCTGCGCTTGAACCAGCGCCCGTGCGGCGAGCGCCAATCCGGAAATCCCCGTGGGAAATCCTAGATAGTTCTCAATCTTCGAACTCGATCCCGCCTGACCCCCGGGCGTGCCGGTTTCCAGCACCAGCACATCCAACCCCTCGGAAGCCGCATAAACTCCGGCAGCCAATCCCGCAGGTCCCGCGCCGATCACTATGACGTCGCGGATTCGGTCGTCATCGATCTGCTGGTTCATGCCTAAGCATGCGGCGACTTCTTCGTTGCTGGGATTCTTGAGCACTACGGAACTGCGGCACACGACGACCGGCATATCTTCCACCTTGACGTGGAATCGAGCCAGAAGATCGCGGACCGACGGGTCGCTGTCGATATCAAGGTTGACGAATGGAAAGGTATTTCGAGTCAGGAACTGCTGCAGCCGAAGAGTGCCCGCAGAGTGCCTCGAGCCGAGCAGAATCACGTCGCTGCTTTGCGAGGTGATCAGAGACACGCGCCGTAATATGAACGCACGCATGAAGAGTTCGCTCAGCTCCGAGTCGGTTTGAACGATGGTGCGCAGATGCGACTCGTCGATCGACAGGACCTCCCCGCCTTCGCGCACACGCATGCGCACAACGGTGCTGATGCCGCGCAATGTGCCCACGTCTCCGG
>JALYIH010000060.1 GCA_030775865.1 Pseudomonadota bacterium
GTGGGGGCAAGCACTTTCTGTCCGCTCACGCCACTTACATCAGGGAGAACGAGAATCTCGGCGCGAGCCGCTACTTGTTCAAAACCCACCCCTCCGATCATCTGAATACGCTGCGGGCGGATGCGACTTACAGCTTCGACAACCGGTGGACCCCGACGTTCGAGCTGTTCGAGATTCAAGGGTCGACCGACGGGCATTTCTTCAAGACCCCGACCGGCAGCCCAGACTCCAAAGGCTACATAGCTGAGCTGGCATATGCGTGCTGGGGAAATCCGAATTCACGGGTGAACTGGGCGAATGCACGCATTGCAGTCCGCTGGATCGGGTATACCGAGTTCAACGGCACCGCCGTTCGAGCCTCGGGCAACAATACGCTTTATCTCAACCTGCGATTTGCGGCCGCGCCCTTCGGTTCCGCAGTCACTCGATGAGATATCAACACCAATCCGCGGTCCACCATGAAAGCCGCGGCCAATGCGGCGTTGGGAGTGCCATGAAACGATTTGTCCCTGGCGTTGCAGTCCTGGTCCTCGGCGTTGCCGGAATGGCATTTGCCGGTGCGGTTCAAACGGTCGATCAACGGAATATGAAATTCAGCGTGGCGACGCTGACCGTCAACAAGGGGGATGTCGTCGACTTCATGAACAGTGACGACACTTCGCACAATATTACGATATCCGGAGATGGGTTCTCGGTCAGCAGCGGCCTGCAAAAGCCCGGAGTGGACTTCAAAGTGCCCCTGGTCAAGCCCGGAATCTATCATGTGACCTGTGGCATTCATCCTAAAATGAAAATGACGCTGATTGTGGAATGACCATGCCGAGCACCACCGGGACCGGCGGGCCGGCGGCCGCGCGCTATGCGCGACCGCTGCAGGCGCTGCATTGGTCGATCGCCGGCCTGGTTGCCCTGCAGTTCGCGCTGGTTCCGGTGTTCAAGCAACTCGAGGCCGTAGCTTACGCGAGCACCCTGCTCAGCTTTCACCGCCAGTGTGGCATGCTGATCGCGCTCATGGTGGCCGTGCGGCTCGGGCTGGGGCTGTTCATTCGTCCTCCCGGGTCGAACCGCAACTGGCCTGCGTGGCAGATTCTCACCGCGCGAGCGGTGCACGTACTGCTCATCGTCATCTTGCTCATGCAACCGCTCGCCGGCATGTTGCTGGCCTGGGCACGGGGCGACGACATCATTTTCGCCGGTGTGCTGAAATTTCCGCGGCTCATCGAAGTCGCGGCGGAGCACAACCATATCCTCAAGCAAATCCATTCGGCGATTTCTTATGGACTCCTTGCCGGCATTGCGGTTCACGTGGGAGCGGTGTTCTTCAACAAATACGTACGCCGAACCTCGGTGCTCGAACGGATGCTGTCCGAGTCCCCGGCCAATAGGCTCACCAACCGGATTCCGCTGGCGGCTCAGCTCGCGTTCTGCTGCGGCACCACTTTGGCCCTGTGCACGGCGGCAGGCCTGTACGGTGCCAGGCAATACAAGGTCTTCAGCGACTACCGCCAATCCTTCGATGAGACGGAGGTTACGGCATTGGATGATTTGCGTAGCGCACAGCTGGACCTGCGCACGCTCGCTGCACGGTCGCCCGCCGAGAGCGCCGACATCGCGCTGGTCACCAAGGTCGCCGCGGAAATCGCCGGCCTCGGCAAGGAGCTCACCAACGTGGACGCCCGAGCCAAGGCGGACGCCGCACGTCAGGCGCTGCAGCGCTTGCCAGGCCGGTCTCCGGCTGTCGCAATAACCGAAGCCGATCAATCGCTCCAGGCTGCGGCAGACGCGCAATACAACGCGGTGATCATGGGCCGCCTCGCCATCGGCGAGATCGCCGCCAAAGGCCACGATACCATCGTGCTCGCATTGGCGCCGACGGCGATGATCGGCATTGTGCTCACATGTCTCCTCGCCCGCAGCGTCCTCAGCGCCTTGTCGCGCGCCCGAACGGTAGTGCGAGGGGTCGAGGCAGGGGTGTCGAACGACCGGGTGAAGGTCCAAGGGTCGGGGGAATTTGCCGAGCTCATGCGCGACATCCTCAAAATGCGCAGTACCGTAGAGACCCGCCATCGCGAGGCTGCAGAACAGCAGGGGGCGCAGCAGGCACGGATTGCCGAGTTGGCGAGCAAACAGCAGCACCGCGAAACCGAGATCCTGGGTGAGCGGGCCGCGGAGCAGGCACAGATCGTGGAGAGTTTGGCGAACGGGCTTGCCGCGCTCGCCCGCGGAGACCTGCGGCACCGGATCGAGCAACCCTTCTCCGGAGACTACGATCAGATTCGAACTAACTTCAATGAGACCATGGCCCAACTCGAGGCGGCGATATGTTCCATTGCCGAGACTTCCGGCAGCATCACGATCAATTCGGGTGTCGTGGCCGACGCCATAGGCGATCTTTCTCACCGAACCGAACTGCAGGCGGCGCGCCTCGAAGACATTCTGCGGGCGGTTGGTGACGTATCGAACGGCGTCACCAGCTCGGCCCAAGATGTTCGCCAGGCTGCCGACTTTGCGAACGCGGCCCGCAAGCAGGCAACCCACACGACGCAGGTCGTGAGCGAGGCCATGGCGGCAATGGCGGCAATCGAATCCTCGGTACAGCAGGTCGAGCAGATCATCGGAATGATCGATGCGATCGCACTCCAGACAAACCTTCTGGCGGTCAACGCCAGCATCGAAGCTGCGCACGCCGGGGCAAGCGGCCGCGGCTTCGCGATCATCGCCGCCGAGGTGCGCTCTCTTGCCGCGCGCTCGGCCGGCTCGGCAAAGAAAATCAAGTCACTGATCTCGACGTCCACCACCCTGGTCGATAGCGGCGTGCAAATGGTGGCCAAGACGGGTGATGCCCTGCAAATCATTCTCGGCCGAATCGGAGACATCGATACCATCATGGCGAACACTGCCTCATCGGTACGCTCGCAGGCCGCGAATCTCGGCGAAGTGCAGCAGTCTATCGATCAGATCGATCAGGTGGTACAACAGAACGCCGCCATGGTCGAGGAGACGACGGCAACGGCTCAAGGCCTGGCCTCCGATACCGACACACTCGACAGACTGATCAGGCACTTTAAGACCGGCACCGACGGCGCCGATATGCACCAGGATTCCGCGGTCTCCTCCCAGCGCTACGGGCGCGCGCCGCTCGCCGCCCAGGTATGATCAATCAAGGCCGCAACGCCCTGCTCATCGTGTTCGATGGAGGCAACGGGACGCAGTCTTGACTTCGTTAGGCGAATCGACCGGTTTCCTCGAAGGTCAAGCGCGGATTTCTGGGGAACGGTGAATTCGGTTTTCCATAGCCAAGGCTGCAAATGAAGTTGGATTGAATGCGCGTGCCTGCAAAGAATGCCTTGTCGACACCGGCGTTATCGAAACCAGACATGGGTCCGCAATCCAAACCCAAAGCGCGCGCCGCGATGATGAGATAGGCGCCTTGCAAACTGCCATTGCGCATTGCCGTGACCTCGGTGAGGGCTGGCTGCTCGAGAAACATCTGCCGCATCTTTTCGCCGCGCGCAGAGAAGAGTTTTGGCAGCGTGTCCGGAAAAGCCAGGTCGTTGCCGATAATGACAGTGAGAGGTGCTGCCAAAATCTTTGAGCGATTCGTTTCCATCGCAAGCGCTGCCAGCTGCGACTTGCCCGCGTCGCTGCTAACCCATACAAACCGCCCAGGACAGCAATTGGCGGAAGTAGGCCCCCACTTCAATAGATCGTACACCTCGCGCACGACACGCTGATCGACCGCCTTGTCGCTCCACTCGTTGTAGGTCCGGGCGGTACGAAACAATTGATCGAGCACTTCCGATTGCACTGCGCCTGCCATGTTCATTCTCCTGATTCGCCGCCGTGAGATGTCCACGAGGGTGGTAAAAAATGGTGACCAGAGGTTATTTTACCTGCTTCGAGTCGTAAGCAGGCACCCTTGTGTGCTCATGGGATTTCGGCGTCTCAGGGTTCGGCGTCTCAGCGATGTCTGAGGAAAAGTTCGCCAAGAGGGCGGCGTCAGTGCTGCTTTTCCTCGATCGCGGTGTTCTAGGCGTAAGCCTTCACGAGGAGTGCGGTATGGCGCTGGCAGATGACCTTGGCAAACTGGCGGAATTGCATGCGAACGGCGGCTTGACGGAGGAGGAGTTCAGGCGCGCAAAGGAGCGCTTGCTGAACACCGAGCAAACGCACTCGCATGACCCTGTGGTGTCCGCCGTAAATACGTTTCGACGCAGCAGCACGGACCGGTGGTTCGGCGGCGTGTGCGGCGGAATCGCGCGCTCGCTTCCCAGCCCGGATCGGGATTCCCATAACTCACGCCGACCATCGCCCGCAGCAGGTCAGAGGGATCGATATCCTTGCGCACCTCGCCGCCGGCGACGGCGCGCTTCACGAGCGTGGTTACCGCACGCGTGATCAGTTCAGCAGAGGTTGTGTGAAGAGAGGACGTACGGCTTGCCGCTGCTCCCAGCGATGGGGTTGCCTCTCGATGTTTGCGGCACGGGTTTCCAGATCCGTGTATGGGATGTCTTGCAGAAAGTGTCCGCCGGCACCACGGTGAGCTACACATTTTTGGCCGAACAGGGTATCGAACCCAAGCGGGCGCTTCTCGAGAGGGAGGCTAGAATGTGAGAGTGGTTGCCAGGCATTGGCCGACTGAGGATACTGTCGGGCAGTTGGCTAAAGGCACACGATGAGTAATGAACAAGGTTACGCCTAGAGATTTTCGAAATGCCTTCGTGGCCGTCATGCAATCAGAGCACGACAGCTTTCGCACCGCGGTTGGTTTCGAGATCAAATCCTATAACTTCTTCATGCGAACCACCATTTATCCGAAGGTCGCCAGGCAACTGGGCTTGCTGTCATGGAACAAGGAGTACTACACGCTTGACGGGATGCTGTACGAAGAACGCGGCGTGGACGCTACCGGAAAGTACGCCACGTATGCGAATTGGATTTCCGTGGCAATAGAGCACGAAAACGACAGTTCTCGTGCCCACGAAAAGATGAATAAGCTGCAGTCTTTCAACGCACCGCTGAAGGTGTTGATCACCTATGCCGGCGATGGTCCCGCTTCCGAAACCCTGTTGCGAAAGTACGAGAACCTCATAAGGAGCTCGGACGTCTTCAACGACGTTGCGACGCTGCGTCAGCAACTCGTCATATTGGGAACACCGAAGAGCGTTCGTGAATGGCGGTACTACGCTTACGAAAACGACGGCTTTGTGTTGATGCTGCCCAATTAGTGGCGCTGATGCGAAAGTGCAGGCTGGATTGGGTTGATGAGTTTCGGCTTCATTCTGGTGGCTATCGGATGTGCACTTAATTTGACCAAGGGCACGATGCCGCAGGCGTGATCCCGTCGTGTCAAGTTACGTTACGGTGTCCGCAGCCGCCTCGATGGCCGCATACACGATGTTGAGGTCATCGGCGGTCACGCAGTAAGGCGGCAGCACGTAAATGGTGTTGCCCAGCGGCCGCAGGAGCACCTGAGCATCTCGAAAGGATTTCTGCAGACGCGGTCCGATCACTGCAAGATACCCTGCATCGGAGGTTTTAAGGTCCATGGCCGCAATGGTGCCGGCCTGGCGAACGCTCTCGAATCGTCGATCGTCGCGAAATCGGTCCAGCATTCGAGCCTGCAGCGCTTCGAGGACCGCGATGCGCGCCCGCACGGGTTCGGTTTCCCAAATATCCATGTTGGCGAGTGCGGCGGCACATGCGATCGGATTCGCGGTAAAGGAACTCGAATGAAAAAAAGTGCGCCGGCGATCGGTCGCATAGTGCGCTTGAAAGATGTCGTGTCGGCACAGCGTCACTGCGAGCGGCAGCGAGCCTCCCGTCAGCCCCTTCGAATAACAGGCGATATCCGGCGAAACCTGCGCCTGTTCGCAGGCGAACAGCGAACCGGTACGCCCCCATCCCGTCATGACCTCATCGGCTATGAATAAGACACCGTGGGCGGTACAAATTTGGCGAAGCCCGGCAAGTACCGCAGGCGAATACATGAGCATCCCGCCGGCACCGAGCACGAGCGGTTCGACGAGGAGCGCAGCGGCGTCGCCGCGACGACATAGGTCCTCGAGCGCAGCCAGCGTGATGTCTTCCCGGCCGGCGGCGGGAAAGGGAATGCGTTCAACATTGAATAGCAGCGCATCGTAAGGATCGGTAAAGAGTCCCCGCGCGCCGACCGACATCGCGCCGATCGTGTCACCGTGATAGCTATACTCCAGCACGATGATCCGGTGGCGTCGCTCACCCGTGTGGCGCCAGAATCCCAGCGCCATCTTCAACGCCACTTCCACGCTCGTCGACCCGCTATCGGAGAAGAACACATGCTTGAGATCCTTGGGCGCCAGGGCGATAAGCCTCGCTGCCACTTGCTCGGCGGGCGCGTGGGTATATTCGGCGAAGATAACTTGGTCAAGCGCGCCGGCCTGCGCCTTGATTGCATCGACGATCCGGGGATGGCAGTGGCCGTGCGTGATGACCCACCACGATGAAACGGCATCGAGGATGCGCTGCCCGTCCTCGGTAAAGAGGTACGCGCCCTCGGCGCGCGCAACCTTGGGCAGTGACGGCCGCAGCGCGTGCTGAGTGAAAGGATGCCAAATCGGCGAGGGCAGCGGCTTGGTCAAATCGGGGTGTCTCGGGCAAAGGACTCGCGGGGAAACGCAGCCGCGAACGCCGTCCCGAGAGTGTCTGGCAGCAACGGATCGAGGAAGGGGAGGCGGCCCAATATCGGTACGCCTCCGAACGCACCCAACGTGCGTTCGTTGTCAGGATGAGCATGCCCGATCAGTGCCACGCCGAGGATGGGAATCCCGCGCCGTTGCAACGCCTCCAGCGACAGAAGTGTGTGATTGAGGGTGCCCAGCGTGGTCCTGGCACACAGGACGACCGGCACACCCCAACGAGCCAGTACATCGATGTAGAGTACTCGGCGCGTGAGCGGCACCATGACGCCGCCGGCACCTTCGATGACGAGTGAACGTGTGATTGACGGTAAGACGAGTGCCGTGGGATCGATCGCGACAGCGTCACGCTCGGCGGCCCAGTGAGGAGACACCGGACTCGTGAGTCGCCAGGCCTCGGGGAGAGTTCGGTCGGCCGGCAGACCGGATAAACGCCGCACCACCATGGTATCGGTCTCATCGGCAAGTCCCGCTTGGACAGGCTTCCAATAGACAGCATCCAGGAGTCGAGTCAGCCCAGCGGCGAAGACGGTCTTACCGATCCCGGTATCGGTTCCCGTGACGACGATGCGCACGCTCATCCTGACACGACGCTCAGCTCCTCCGCGAGCGCATCGAACAATTCAGAAATCGCATTCTCGTCGACGTTCAATGTGAGCGAAATACGCAGGCGTGCCGAGCCGGCCGGCACGGTCGGCGGCCGTATCCCGCGCACGTCGAATCCTCGGGCGCGCAGCGCGGCGGCGATCAACATGCTGCGTCTATCGTCGCCGACAATGACGGGTAGGATTTGCGATCCGGACGCGGTGATCCCGCATCGTCTCTTCGATTCTTTGCCAGCGTGGGCTACGAGACGCGCCAGGTTCTCGCGCCGCTGCGGTTCCTCTTTGAGGATCGCGAGCGCCTCGAGCGCCGCCACCGCCATCAGCGGCGACGGTGCGGTGGAATAAATGAACGGTCGGCAGCGATTGACGAGGAAGTCACACAGCACGCGCGGGAGGCTTACCAGTGCACCTGCACCGCCCAATGCCTTGCTGCAGGTGTGCAGCACGACGACGTTAGGGCGGCCTTCGAATGGCGCGGACACGCCGCGCCCGTCCGGGCCCAACACACCGGTCGCATGCGCTTCATCGACGATCAAAAATGCGTCGTGATGATCGGCGAGCGCCATCAGATCCCGAAGGGGCGCGCGGTCGCCATCCATGCTGTAAAGACTCTCCACCGCGATCCAGATTCGGCCCCGACCGCCTTGAGCACGCCACGCCAGAATCTGATCGTTTATCGCGCACGTATCGTTGTGCGCAGCCTCGATCTTCGCGGCGCGCCCTGCTCTCGCACCCTCGCGTGCGCTGGCATGAACCCACTCGTCCAAAATGATCAAATCATCGCTCTGCGGCAGCGTCGACAGAACGGCAAAATTAGCGAAGTAGCCGCTGCCGAAAAAGAGGGTGCGTTCAGCGCGAAAGAACGCCGCCGCGGCGACCTCCAGCTCCTCGTGCTCCGGCGCATTTCCTCGAAGCAATCTTGAGCCACCAGCGCCGATGGCCGTACCGCGCGCGAGGGCCGCCGTCAGCACGTCTGCCATGCGTTGCGAACTCGCAAGCCCCAAATAATCGTTGGAAGTGAAGTCAAAACCCGATCGCGGGCCCAACATGCGCAATCGGCTTTGATCGGCAAGGCTTTGCAGCGCAGCTTGATAGCGTTCAAGAACTGCTGAATGCGCAACAGGCTCCAACATGCGCTTAGCTCATGCGACGGTTGACGCGTTGCTTGTACCGATCCACTTAAGACCCCTCGTGTACGACCGGGGGCCACTATCAAACAGTGGAACCCGTTAGTCAACCAGAAAAATGCTTTATGGTTTACTAAGCAGGCGCCGCGCGATAGCGCTCGGGGTAAAATGACAACCTTGCAAGTCACCTATCTAGAGCTATGCGAGATTCCTGCGTCACCTGCTGATCGCATCGGCTCCGAGCGCATCGGCGCGGAACGAATGACGCGCATGAACTATCTCGCACTGTACGTCCGTGTCGGCGAGCCGCTGCGTTGGGATCAACGGCTGCTGATGCCGGAAAGAGAACTTGAGGCACTGCTGGAGGAAGGGCGACTTAGCATCTATGTCTTGCGCAATGTGCAAGGCGAAGCACTTGGATTTTGCGAATTCGATCGAGGAGCGTTTCCGGAAATCGAACTCAAGAATTTCGGGCTCGTTCCCGAGGCACAAGGACGACGCCTTGGGCCTTGGCTGCTCTCGGTGGCGTTGCGCGATGAGTGGAAATCCAAACCGACACGCATCTGGCTACATACCGACACGTGGGATCATCCCGCTGCGATTCCCGTCTATCAGAGACTTGGTTTCCGGGTATACGCGGTCCGCGACGAGGCACCCGAGGGGCTTTGAGAGGGGATAACCGCCCATCGCGCGAGTAAATTCGTTCTCCGGGCGCTTGCGCTGTTTTAAGATCTTCACAAAGATTGAAATCGCAGAGTATCGCGATGCAACAAGAAATTTACCTCGCTTTTGGGGTAACCGAATGCGTTCGAAGCACTCTTTATAGCTACTAGAATCAGAATATCTGGAGATGTTGTTGCGGGCGGGAGAAGACGCGCAAGAGTTGGTCACGGGCCTCGTAGCAAGCCATGGAATGCAGTTGCGACGTTTTATATTCGCTCGAGCGCGCAATCTCGCCGATGTCCCCGATATCGTGCAAGAGGTGTATCTGAGAATGCTGCGTATCTCTAACATCGATTCCATCCGCTCACCCGAAGCCTATCTTTTCACTGTCGCGCAGCACGTGGTACAGCAACACACCATGCGCCAGTCGGCGACGCCGCCTGCAGCCGAGCTTACTCAATTGCTGAACGCATCGGCCGCCAACCACGATGCCGATCCTGCGTTAGCGATGGAAGCGCAGCAGTGCCTCGAGCGGTTGCAGCATGCGCTCGAGGAACTCTCGCCCAAAGCACGCGCCACCTTCATGCTGCACCGACGCGACGGTTTGTCATTCGATGAAATTGCCGCCCGGTTGCAGACCTCGCGCCCAATGGTCAAGAAATACTTAATGAAAGCCTTGCTGCATCTGCGGCTTCGGCTGGAGCAGACTTAAGCAATCATGGAAAACCGGTCCAAGTTCAACACCCAGATCTACGAAGAGGCCTGTGAATGGTTCATCGATTGCCGCGGCGGCGATCTCGATGACGCAACGCGACGTGACTTCGACCGCTGGCTGCGCCAGTCGCCGGAGCACTTGAGTGCGTATTTGGAACTGGCGGCAATCTGGAACGAAGGGGCATCGCTGGATCCTGAGGGCAAGTTTGACCGCGATACACTGATTGCCCAGGCGGCATTCGATCGCGACAATGTGGTCGCGTTGCCCGGCTTCCGGAACATCACCGAAGCCTCGAAGCGCGACCTCGCCCCACCAACCGCATATGCGAGCCGATTTCGACGCCGGCGCCTCGCCGCGATTGCCGCTTCGACCCTGTTTGTGCTTACCGTCACCGCCATGCTTAGCTGGTCTACCTTTCGGGCACCGACCTACGCTACCGCAATCGGCGAACAGCGCTCCCTCCCTCTCCCGGACGGATCCACCGTCGAGCTCAATTCTCGTTCCAAGATCGTGGTGCGGTACTCGAAGCAGGATCGTCACGTTGAACTTCTCGAAGGTCAGGCGCTATTCCGCGTCGCCAAGGACGCCGACCGCCCGTTCATCGTGAGAGTCGGTGCCACCTCGGTTCGCGCGGTCGGCACCGAATTTGATGTCTATCAGAAGCGCGACGGCACAGTGGTGACTGTTGTCGAAGGTCAAGTGGCCATTCTTACCGATCACCCTGTGACGCGGTCGGACCATGGCGTTTCAGCCACCCCTGTGAATGCACCTCGCCCGCACAATTTGCAATTTCCGGCCATCGATCCGCGGCGAATCGGCAACATCGTGATTGCTGCCGGCGAACAGCTGACGGTGACGCCCAAAGAAATTCAAATGGCCGAGCACCCCAACATCGCCAACGCGACTGCCTGGACTCAGCGGCAACTGATTTTCGAGTCCGCCTCACTTGCCGATGTCGCAGAAGAATTCAATCGATACAACGATAGGCAGTTGATTATCGGAGACCCTGCGCTCGAGACATTTCATGTGAGCGGGGTGTTTTCATCGACCGATCCGGCATCGCTCATTCGTTTCCTGCGCGCACGTCCTGGGCTGCGCATCGTAGAAACGCAATCCCAAATTCGCATTGAAAAAAATACTTGATTGAGAGGTAACCAATCCATCCTCAAACGCTCTTCTCCAGCATGAGACCGTCGCAATTTCCGACGACGGCCATAAAAAGCCTCATCAGAGGCAGGGGATATCTCATGCGTTTGAGCGTCATGACCGCCGCCGTTTGTGTATGCATCGTGGGACTTTCGGTCGCCGACGATGTTCACGCTTCTATCAAAAAACAGACCAACATTCCTGCCGAAGGCTTGGGCCCTGCGCTGCAGACTCTCGCCAAAGATCGCAACTTCCAGATCGTCTACGTATCAGAGCAAATCAATGTGCTGCGCACGAACGGCGCGAGCGGCGAGTTCACGGCGGAGGAGGCGCTCAAGCGTCTGCTCAACGGAACAGGGCTTACGTTCAAGTATTTGGACGAGAAGACCGTCACGATCGTCCCGGTGGGGGCCCGTTCGGATGCAGCCAAGCCTTCGACCACGTTACTCGACACCTCTGGTGGATCGACGGTAGACGGAGTACCTCGCGAGGGCAAGACGGGGTTTTGGGACAGACTGCGTTTGGCTCAACTCGCGACGGATCAATCCGCGGGCTCACGCGCAGAAGATCCGGAAAGAAGAAGAAACGCTGCTGAGCCGGATGCCAAACTCGAAGAGGTCGTGGTCACCGCCACTCGCCAGGCTAGGCTCCTCAGTTCCGTGCCGATCAGCGCCAGCGCATTTACTCAGAAGAGTTTGGATGCGCAGGGGGTGAAGCAAATCGATGACATTGCACTGATTACGCCGGGTGTGACCTTTAGCAGAGGCAATAGCGGCAGCACCCAGATTTCCATTCGCGGCATCAGTTCCGATAGCGGGGCATCCACCACCGGCGTCTACATTGACGATACGCCGGTGCAGTCACGCGTGATTGGTTTCTCGAGCACCACGGTATTCCCCAACGTGTTCGATTTGGAGCGAGTCGAAATTCTGCGTGGACCGCAAGGCACGCTGTTCGGCGCCGGATCAGAAGGCGGAACCGTCAGATTCATCACACCGCAACCCAGCCTGACCACATTTACCGATTACAGCAGAGCCGAACTCGGATTCACCGAGCATGGCGACCCGAGTTTTGAGGCCGGGGTGGCGGCCGGCGGTCCGATCGTCGAAGACAAGTTTGGATTTCGCGCCAGCGCATCCTATCGGCGGGATGGCGGCTATACGAATCGTGTCGAGCGCTTCGGTGGGGGCTTGATTTCGAAATATGATGATTGGCAGAACTCTTACAACGCCCGCGTCGCCTTCGCTGTGCAGCCGATAGACCACCTGCTGATCACACCGTCGTTTTATTACCAGGATATCTACATCAATGACTCGCAGACTTACTGGGAGTACTTATCCAATCCGGGAAAACATCAGTTCAACAATGGCTCGCCCGTCGTGGCGCCATTTCGGGCGACCAGCTATCTGCCGGCGATCAATGTCAATTTAGAGACCGAATATTTCAACATTACCTCCAACACCTCGTTTTACGAGCAAGACAATCAAAACAACCGCGACTTGTCGGCGTTGATCCCGAACGATTTAGGGGTTGCACTCAGTCCCACGCACCCTGTTCCTGGGGATCCTGACTACAGAAGTCAGGATCTCTTTATCGACTCGCAAAAGGCTTTCACCGAAGAGATCCGCATTCAGTCGAAGAACATCGACTCGCGCCTGCAGTGGGTCGCGGGAATGTTCTACCAGCGTGAGCATCAGGCATCCAACCAGTTCGTACCCGACACGCCGGCATCTTTCAACGCATTGGTCGAGGCCGCACTGGGCGGATCGACGCAGCAAATTTTCGGGATGGGACTGGCCGATGGAATATACAGTTATCGGTCGCTCATCAATTCTCTCGACAAGCAATTCGCCGGTTTCGGCGAAGCCAGCTATAAGGTCATTGGAGGGCTCACGTTGACGGCGGGCGTGAGATGGGAACACTCGACGTTCAGTTTTACCAATAGGAGCGACGGGCCGTTCAATGGCGGCCTCACCGTGGTCAACGGCAACGAGTCGGAAACGCCGGTCATACCGAAATACGGCATTTCCTACCAGATAAATGCCGGCAACCTGGTGTACGCCACCGCGGCGAAGGGGTTCCGCACAGGCGGGGCCAATCCGGCCATCCCTACGCGCTGTAATGGCGATCTCGCATCGCTGGGCTACACCTCCGCGCCGGACTCATATAAGTCGGATTCCGTGTGGAGCTATGAGGTCGGGTCCAAAAACCGGCTGCTCGACGGGCGTCTACGATTGGAATCCAGCATCTTTGATGTCAAGTGGACCGGAATCCAGGAAGCAGTAATTCTTCCCAGCTGCGGATTGGACTTCGTGGCCAACTTGGGCAAGGCGACGAGCAGGGGGTTTGATTTTCAGGGCGAATTCCTCGCCACCGATCACCTGACCACGGGGCTCGCCGTAGGTTACAACCACGCCGTTTTCGATCAATCGATACTTTCGCCGCCTGATCCGGTGACAGGAGTTCGCCCGGTTCTCGTGCGCGCCGGAGATTCATTGGGCGTCAATCCTTGGACGCTTGCGGTGAACGCGCAATATGACTTCGTCGCCTGGGGACGGAGTGGATACATACGCGCAGACGACCAATTCGCCAGCAGACAGACGACACCGGCGCCGGTCGAGGATCCGGGTAATCAAACCTATTCACCGGGCATATTGCCCTTGCCGCAGACGAACCTGCTTTCGCTAAGACTTGGTACGCGGTTCGGCAACGGTATCGATCTTTCCCTTTTCGTAAAGAATGTTTTCGACTCTCATCCGTTACTGAGCCGCAACCAAACGGGTTCCAATATTGATACGATCTACGTGGACCGCACATTCCGGCCACGCACCATCGGCATCACCCTGACCTCGAGGCACTAGAACAACGAGCAATCGTGGAGCGGGGTCTTGTAGACTTGATGGCTGGCCGATAATTTTGAAATGGGGAAGGTGAAATGACGGGGAATAATCTGAGATTTCCGCTTGCGATGGCTTTGACACTGCTGGCATGCGGTGCGTATCCCGCGGTTGCAGCCGCAGCCGCCGGGAATTGCGCGGACTTGGCGCATGTGGCCTTGCCGAACACAACCATTACTCTGGCCGAATCCGTCGCCGCCGGCGCTTTCACCCCGCCCGTTCCGTCGTGGGCCCGTGCGTTTATGCGGCCGACGCCAATTCCCGCGGCCTTTTGCCGCGTGACCGGGGATATCCGGCCGACGCAGGACTCGGACATCAAGTTCGAAGTGTGGCTGCCACCCACTGGTTGGACCGGCCGATACGAGTCTGTCGGTAATGGCGGCTTCGCGGGTTCGATTCGCTATGACTCCATGCTGAACCCGCTTCTCGGCGGTTCGGTGGTGGCCTCGACCGACGATGGTCATGATGGCCCGGCTATTGGACCCACGAGTGCCGACTGGGCGTTCGGCCATCCCGAAAAAATCATCGACCATGGCTATCGCGCCGTGCATCTCACGGCAGTGGCGGCAAAGGCCATTACCGCTGCGTTCTATGGCCGCCAGCCGACACATTCCTACTTCGTGGGATGTTCGAAGGGGGGCCAGGAAGGATACATGGAGGCGCAGCGTTATCCCGAAGACTTCGACGGCATCGTCAGCGGCGCCGCTGCGAACCAATGGACGGATTTGTTTTCCAGTTTCATGTGGACAGAAAACCTCATCTTGGCAAATCGGGAGAATTATCTTTCGGTGGACGATCTCGCCAAGATCGGCGCGGCTGTCACGGCGGCGTGCGAGACACCCAGTACTGCCAAAAATGGATTTATCAGCAATCCGTTGCGATGCGAGGTGAAACCGGCTTCGCTGGGTCTCACCGCTGCCAAGCTGCGAACCTATGAGGCCATCCACCAAGGGCCAAAAGATCGCGCCGGGCGGCAGACGTACGCGGGCCAAGCCTATGGCAGCGAAAATGCGGGATGGAATGAAACCATCAGCGGCGAGAACTTTGAAGCCGGGCAGACGGATGCCCAGATGAGCATGTACGGCGGCAATTTCTACAGGAATTTCGTCTACCAGGACAAGAACTGGAGCTTCCATGGCTTTGATCTCGACAAGGGACGCGCGGATGCCGAACGGGTCGTCGGTAAAATCATGAACGCAGACGATGCGAGCTTTACAGGATTCAAAGCGCACGGCGGGAAATTCATTGCATACGCCGGCATGACGGATTCCATCGTGACGCCTTTGAGTTCGGTGAAGTGGTACCAGACGGTGGTGGCTGCTCAGGGCCAGGCGTCGGATCCCGCGACGCTCGCGCGCACTCAACAGTTCTATCGGTTGTTTCTGGCGCCGGGCGTGGGCCACTGCGGCGGCGGAGCGGGTCCCAATCAATTCGGCCAAGCCGGAGGTACCGGAGATGCGGAGCACGACATGGTCGTGGCGCTCGAGCAGTGGGTTGAAAAGGGTGTGCCGCCGAGCCGGATCGTGGCCACGAAATACATCTCCGACGACAAGGCGAAAGGGGTGGCTATGACGCGACCTCTGTGTCCGTTCCCCCAGGTCGCAAAGTACAAGGGATCCGGCGATGCCGCCGATGCCGCGAACTTTGCGTGCGCGGTCGAATAAGGATTGGCGACCGCCTCCCTCCGATCGACGAACTCAAGCGCCGGGTACATCCGCCCGGCGCCTCGATGCGCGCGACGGCTCCCCAACTACCTGGATAAGTGACGACGGCGATCCGCAGTATGTTGCCAAACCCCCAAGATGCGCGGGACTTCGAGCGGATTGCCGCGGCGTTCTCGTGGGATCTGCCCGAGCGCTACAACATCGGCGTAGACGTCTGCGACAAATGGTCGCATGAACCCAACCGCATCGCGCTGATCCACAAGCCGCCGGTGGGCGAAAACATCGAATACACGTTTGTTGAAATCCGCCGGCTGTCCAACCAAGCGGCGAACTTGATGCTGAGTGCGGGTATCACGCGTGGTGATCGGATCGCCGTTCTCCTGCCGCAATTGCCCGAGACCGCCATAGCTCATGTGGCAATCTACAAAATCGGCGCGATCGCCGTGCCACTCTTCAGTTTGTTCGGCGTTGACGCGCTGGAGTATCGGCTGGCAGATAGCGGCGCGCGAGCGGTGGTAACAGACCGTGCCGGCGCAGCGAAGCTTCGAGCCATACAGCATCGATTGCCTGAACTTAAAATCATCTACACGATCGATGGTATTTGCGCGGGCACTGTCGATTTTCACGAGGGTCTCTCCCACCAGAGCACTCATTTCGATCCGGCCGAAACCCACGCCAACGATCCCGCGTTGATCATTTACACCTCCGGCACGACCGGTGCTCCGAAAGGCGCGCTGCACGCGCACCGCGTCCTGTTAGGTCACCTACCGGGTGTCGAGCTATCGCATGATTTTGCCCCCCAAAGCGGCGACCGCTTTTGGACCCCCGCAGACTGGGCATGGATCGGCGGTCTGTACGATGTGCTGATGCCGGCGTGGCATCACGGGCTCCCCGTCGTTTCACATCGATTCGCAAAGTTTGACCCAGAAGCAGCATTCCAGTTGATCGACGACTTGGGTGTGCGCAACGCCTTCCTACCGCCGACGGCGTTGAAAATGATGCGTTCGATACCCAATCCTCGTGCGCGCTGGCGCCTCGACATGCGAAGCATTGCCAGTGGTGGAGAATCCCTGGGTCGAGAGTTGCTCAACTGGGGGCGCGAGACATTTGGCCTGACCATCAACGAATTCTATGGTCAGACGGAATGCAACATGGTGGTCTCCTCCTGCGGGCGAATCACGCGTGCGCGCCCGGGACGAATTGGCAGAGCGGTGCCTGGACACCGAGTTGCCATCGTTGATGCTGCAGGTCAGGTCGTGCCGGCGGGAGTCGCCGGCAATATCGCCGTAGAAAGCCCTGACCCGGTCATGTTCCTGCGCTATTGGAACAACGATGCGGCTACTGCCGGCAAGTTCGTCGGCAACTGGTTACTGACCGGGGATCTGGGCGAGTGCGACGCCGAGGGACACATTCGATTCATCGGCCGCGACGATGACGTCATTACAAGCGGAGGCTACCGTATAGGGCCGGGGGAAGTGGAAGACTGCCTGCTCGGGCACCCCGCCGTGCGACTAGCGGCGGTCATTGGTGTGCCGGACCCCGTGCGAACGGAAATCGTAAAAGCCTTCGTCGTATTGCACGACGACATCGATGCGAGCGAGACGCTTGTGGCTGAATTGAAAAATCATGTCAAAGCCCATCTGTCGGCGCACGAGTATCCACGGCAAATTGAATTCGTTCCGACACTGCCGATGACGGCGACCGGAAAGATCATTCGCCGCGAGCTGCGGGCGGTTGCGGCGATAGGGTAGTTGTGTGCCGGCTCAGACTCTATCAACACCCCGCATCCTTGCTGCGAGTCTCGCCGGCACGGCCATTGAGTTCTATGATTTCTTCATTTACGGTACCGCCGCCTCCTTAGTCTTTGGCAAGCTTTTCTTTGCCGCGGCGCCTCCTTCGGCCCAACTCATGGCGGCTTATGCATCCTTCAGCGTCGCCTTCTTGGCCCGACCCATTGGCGCTCTCGCCTTCGGCCACTTCGGGGATCGCGCAGGACGTAAGTCGACCTTGATTGCTTCTCTGCTGCTCATGGGTCTGTCAACGATGGCCATTGGCGTGCTGCCTACTTACGCCGAGATTGGCTGGCCGGCGCCGGTGTTATTGAGCGTCCTAAGGTTCGGTCAGGGCTTGGGGTTGGGCGGAGAATGGGGTGGTGCTGCTCTGCTGGCAATCGAAAATGCTCCATCGGCTTTTCGCGGCAGATTTGGCATGTTCCCGCAGCTGGGTGCGCCCGTCGGCTTTCTGGCGGCAAATGGGGCTTTTCTCTTGCTGGGTGTGGTACTGACGCCCGCGCAGTTCTTGGCTTGGGGCTGGCGAATTCCATTTTTGGCGAGCGCGGTTCTGGTCGGCTTGGGACTTTGGGTGAGGATGAGGCTGACGGAAACTCCGGCCTTTGCCGCGGCCCTGGCCGAGGCGCGGCCGCCGCGCGTTCCCGCGGCAACTCTTGTGCGGAGTTTTTCACGGCAGACTCTCGCCGGCACATTCGCGGTGGTGGCCGCGTTCGCGATCTTCTACCTCACGACGACATTCAGCTTGGGATACGCCACGACCGTCCTGGGTTATGACCGCGGCGCGTTTCTGGCTGTCTTACTGGCCGCAATTCCCTTCCTCGCTGCGGGGATCCTTTACTCAGGCCTTTGGTCAGACCGGACCGACCCGCGCCGCGTTTTGATCATCGGATGCGCGGTTGCGATTCCAGTGGGCCTACTCTTTGCGCCTTCACTCACCAGCGGATCCCTGGTCACTGTTTGGCTATTCCTCTCGATTGCACTATTTGTCATGGGTCTGGTCTACGGTCCGCTTGGAGCATGGATGCCAAGCCTATTTCCGGCTCGCGTTCGATACACAGGCGTATCAGTCGCGTTTACCGTCGGCGGCATTCTGGGCGGCGGCATCGCGCCGATCGTCGCTCAATCATTGGCGATCAACGGCGGTCTGTGGTGGGTAGGTTTCTATTTGAGTACCGCTGCGCTCGTCAGTCTCGTCGCTCTGTTGACGCTAGGGCGGCCACCAGTGCATCCAGGACGGCGTAGGATGCTGTCTCGGCTGCGGTCCATAGAAGTTTCCAGGACTAAGAAGAGCTGATGATACAAGAGGATGGAGACGTGGCTACCGTGCCGTATCCGCCACGCACGTCTTCTTTTATGACAACCCGATAGCCACTTTTCAAGCAATCGGGAACTTTGTACGTGGGTAATTAGCGGAACGCGATCACCACCGCGGCGGTGAGCAACAACAGTCCGGCCGCCTGCCAACGATAGTCTTGCCAGAAGGGTTTGGTCTGCAATTCGGTGCGCTCGATCCGCCACGACACCAGGGGCGACATGGCGTCCATCTGCGAAGCGCGCTGTGCCGTCCTAGTGCGCGCGCTGACGCCAATGAGGATGAGGGCATCGATCAGGGTCAGAATGGGCGCTGCATATAAAAAATGCAGATGCGTCCAATGCAGGACGCCGTTCGCCAGGAACATCGCACCGCCGCACAATGATCCAATGATGAGGGTGGCCGCTGCGCCTTCGGCATTCGCGCCGCGCCAAAACATGCCCACGACGAACAGCGCCACCACCGGCGGCACCACATAGGCGAGCACGGCCTGCAGGTATTGCCACAGCGAAGGAAACAGTTGCAGTTGCGGTGCCCAGGCCACGGCGACCGCCAGCAGCAGGGCGGTGCTGATGCGGCCGATGTGCACTATCCTGTCATCCGAGAGATTCGGCCTGAAATGCCGCACCACATCCATGGTGATGAGCGTCGAGGCGGAGTTGAGCAGCGAAGCGATGGACACGATGGTGGCAGCCACAAATGCAGCGACTACCAATCCGGCGAGTCCCACCGGCAAAAGATGCAGGATGAGATTCGGATAAACCAGATCCGCGCGCGGCAGGTGTGGAAATAGCAGCAGCGCGCAAATGCCCGGCAGCACGATGAGAAACAGCACGGTGAGTTTGAGGAGTCCCGCGAACAAGGCGCCCCAGCGCGCATGATCGGTATTTTTGGCAGACAGCATGCGTTGCACGATGGATTGGTTCGTACACCAGTAGTAGAAGCCGAGCAGCGGCACGCCGCTCAGCAGTCCCAGCCACGGTACCCCGCGATCTCCCAGCGGCCTGATCAGCGAGAGGGCAGCTGGATCAACTTGGCTCATGACGGCGTGCCAGCCGCCGGCGCGATGAAACGCGGCGACGGAAATGAGCGCAGCGCTCGCCAGCAGCACGACCGCCTGCACCGCCTCGGTATAGATCACGGAGCGCAGTCCCCCGGTGATGGTGTAGATGCCCGCGGCGCCGGCCAGTACGGCGACGATGATCCACAACGGCCAAGCGGGAAACAGCAGCTGGCAGACTAGAGAGCCGCTGTACAACACCCCCGCCGAATCCACCACCACGTTCAAGAACAAGGTCAGCAGCGCAAACAGCAGCCGCGCACGTCGATCGTATCGGCGTTCGAGGTATTCCGGCATGGTGTAAATGCGGCTGCGAATAATGGAAGGCAGCAGAAGCAAACAGAAGAAAATCAGCACCAGGGTCGCCGTCCACTCATAGTCGTACACCGAAAGGCCGGTCGAATAGGCACCTCCCGTCAATCCGACCAACGCGGTGGAGGAAATATTGGTCGCGAACAACGACAGGCCGATGACGGGCCACGCCGAGCCACGTGACGCGAGGAAGTAGTCCACCGGAGCAAAGCGCCGGCGCGATGCCACAACACCCAAAATAATGAGACCACCCGCATAGACAGCCACCACCGCCCAATCAAACGGTCGCAGCCAGCTGGACGCGCTAAACACGAGGGTCCTGAACGGGCGGCGGGAGCGACACGAGCATGATCGGGTTTCCGGCCCGCCTCCCGAGTGACAGCGCTGACATTTTCTTCTCTTATCCTGTAAGCTTGCCTTCCACAGAATCCCATCCTCGTGTGGGTGCCACTAGAAAGAACATTAAATACAGACGGTTACACATGGTTAGCGTTCGTAGACTGAAAGCACTCCTCCCCTTGGCGGCACTGGGTTTATCTTCTGTCGTCGCCGGGGGCGGAACGCTGGACTCCCAATCTCAAAGTGTACCTCTGGAGGCATGGCCGGCGGCTCAACCTGCAGCCTTGGACCATGCCACGGAGGCCCTTATCGGCCAACTGCTGCGGCAGATGAGTTTGAGGGAAAAGATCGGACAGATGATCCAAGCGGACATCGCATCCATTTCTCCCGCCGAACTGACACAGTACAAGCTGGGCTCGATACTGGCCGGCGGCAACGCGGCGCCGGACGGCAATCCGCGCACCACTCCACAAGCTTGGCTCAACTTGACGGACACATTCTACCGGGCGGCATTGGCCGCAAAGAGCGGGCATCCCGCCATTCCCATCTTCTTCGGAATCGACGCGGTTCACGGCAACGCGAAAATCATCGGCGCGACCATTTTTCCGCACAACATCGCGCTTGGCGCCGCACACGATGCGAATCTGCTGCGCAGGATCGGTGAAGTCACGGCCGCGGAAGTGGCGGCGGAAGGAATCGATTGGACCTTTGCACCGACGGTGGCGGTGGTGCGCGATGTGCGCTGGGGTCGGTCCTATGAGAGCTATTCAGAAGCGCCGCAACTCGTCGCCGAGTACGCACCGGCCATGGTCGAAGGTATTCAAGGCCGCCGCGGCAGCGCAGATTTCATGGCGCCCGAACATACTTTATCGTCGGTGAAACACTTTCTCGGCGACGGCGGCACTCAGAACGGCCGCGATCAGGGCAACACCATCGTCTCCGAAGCGGAAATGAGCGCGGTGCATGGTGCTGGTTACCCGCCGGCGATCAAGGCCGGCGCGATGATCGTCATGGCCTCATACAACAGCTGGAACGGCTCAAAGCTGCACGCCGATCATCACCTGCTCACAGCTGTGCTCAAAGGACGGCTGGGATTTCAAGGTTTCGTGGTTGGCGATTGGAATGCGCAGGAGCAGATTCCCGGCTGCACCAAATCGAGTTGTGCTGCTGCCATCCTGGCGGGCATCGACATGCTCATGGCGCCCGATGGCTGGAAGGCGCTGTTCGAGAACACACTCGCGCAGGCGCGCGCCGGCGAAATCCCCGCAGCGCGAATTGACGACGCAGTGCGCCGGATTCTGCGCGTCAAAGCCATGGCCGGCTTGTTCACCCGGCCGGCGCCTAAAGATCGCGCGGGCGCCGGCGACTTCGCCCAGCTCGGTTCGCCTACGCATCGGGCTTTGGCGAGAGCCGCGGTACAAGAGTCTCTGGTACTTTTGAAAAACTCGCAAGGCGTCTTGCCGTTGCATCCGCGCGCACACATTCTGGTGTGCGGCGATTTGGCCGATGACATCGGCGCACAGACCGGCGGTTGGACCATCGATTGGCAGGGGAATCGCAACCGCAATGCTGATTTCCCGGGAGCCACCTCGATCTTTGCCGGCATTCAGGCGGCCGCCTCGGCGGCGGGCGGCACTGCGGTGTTGAGCCCTGCAGGCGAGTTCGTTGAACATCCCGACGTGGCCGTGGTGATTTTCGGCGAACATCCTTACGCCGAGTTTCAAGGAGACTTGGAGAATCTGGAATTCTCACCCAATGACAAGCGGGCACTTGCGCTACTGAAGCGTCTGCGCGCCGCCGGCATTCCTACGGTGTCAGTGTTCCTATCCGGACGGCCTCTGTGGGTGAACCCCGAAATCAACGCCTCGGATGCGTTCGTGGCCGCGTGGCTGCCGGGAAGCGAGGGCGAAGGCGTGGCCGACGTGCTGTTCGGCGGCGCCCACCGGATGCTCGATTTCACCGGACGCCTGTCATTTTCTTGGCCGGAGACCGGCATGCCGGTCCGCTTTCACCCGGACGGCAGTGTTTCGGGCGCGCTGTACGCGCGCGGTTACGGACTCACTTATCGGGACAGAGCAGCCGCGACGGTGTTGTCGGAAGATGCGCGCATACCGCCGCAGTGGCGCCCGCGGCCCGGCAGTCTATTTGCCGCCGCTCATGCCACGGCTCCTTGGTCGTTGTTCCTGGCCGACGGCGACGCGCAGGTGCATGTGACCCTATCGCACCAAAGCAGCCCGCATGACATCGTCTCAGCGGATATCGTGCCGGAGGGGATGCAGGTTGCCTGGGCAGGTACGCAAGATGGGCTGCTCCAAATCTCCGGGCGCGCCCAGGATTTGCGCCAGGCAGCCGCATCGGGCGGCAGTTTGGATTTCCGTTACCGTCTCGACGCGGCATCCAAGCAAGACGTCCGCTTGGCGTTGTTCTGTGCTGAAGCCCGTTGCGGCACGCCGCATGGCGTTGCCCTCGACCTCACGCCCGCGCTGCGTGCTGCGCCGGCCGGCGCGGAGTGGCACACTCTGTCCGTCCCGCTGTCCTGTTTCGCGGCCGCCGGCGCGGACGTCAGCGCCGTCGAAGTGCCGTTCGCGATCGGCACCGCCGGGCATCTCAAACTCACGATTTCCGACGTGAGGATCGAGTCGGCGGGCGGGCGGGCGGCGGGCACCTGTCCGCGACGGATTTGAAAGTGGCACGCGGAACGCGAGCGGCTACACTGAGGGCAGGACGAGGTTCAACATTGGCGACGAACACCACACCGATTGCTGTCACGATTCAGGAAGTCGCCGACCTCGCTAAAGTTTCGCCGAAGACGGTCTCGCGAGTGATCAACAACGAACCTCGTGTGCGCGGGGCCACCCGCGCGAGAATTCTGCACGCCATCGAGCAGCTCAATTACAAGCCGAATTTGAATGCGCGCGGGCTGGCAAGCAATCGTTCCTTTCTCATCGGACTCTTTTGTGATCGGCCCGGCGACTACCTGAGCGAGTTTCAGGCGGGCGCGGTGGAGCGCTGCCGCGAAGCCAGCCTGCATCTCATGGTCGAACCATGGGACATCAAGAATCCCAACATCGAGAAGCAGATCGATACCCTGCTCGGGCAGCTGCGCCTCGAAGGCGTCATTTTGCTGCCGCCGTTGAGTGACCATCGGGTCATGCTCGCCAAGCTGCAGGAGGCGGCGATTCCCGTGGTGCGCATCGCGCCGCAAGAAAACTTGAGCGCGACGCCGTCGGTGGGTATCGACGACTACGCCGCATCGCGCGAGGTCACCGCGCATTTCATCAAGCTCGGGCACCGGCGTATCGGTTTCATCCTCGGACACCCGGGCCACGGCGCCACAGAACAGCGCTATCTGGGCTTCGTCGACGAAATGCGTGCTCATCAGATTCCCGTGGTGCCCGAGCTGGTGCAGACCGGCAACTTCGTGTTTGCGGACGGCCTGATTTGCGCCGAAAGAATGCTGCGAGCCGCAGCGCCCCCCACCGCGATATTCGCCAGCAATGACGACATGGCAGCCGCCGTCATCTCCATGGCGCGCAAATTCGGCTTGGAACTGCCGCGCCAGTTGTCGGTGGCGGGCTTCGACGATGCGCCGCTGGCCAGCATGATTTGGCCCGAGCTGACCACCGTGCGTCAGCCGGTGGCCGCGATGGCCCGGCGCGCCGCGGACTGGATCATCCAACTGGAGCCGCGCCGCAAGGGTTGGCCGGAACGCATGCCGCGGCACCTGTTCGATCACGAATTGATCGTGCGCAGTTCGACGGCACGGGCGGCGCGCTGACAAGCGCCGTTACGAGCAATATCTCGGACCGCCGGCGGCTTTGAGCGCCGGCTCGGGAATGCCGGCGAAGTAACTGTCGTGCAGAGGCGCGGCGCGCTGCACCGCCGCCGTGCCGCTGGCCAGCGAGGCCAGGATCTCCTTGAGCTTGTCGAGTGTCACCACATCCAGCAACGGGTCGTAGTGCTCGGGATGCACGCCCAGCCCTTCAAAGATATAGAACCAGCTCAAGTCGGTGAACAGCTCGCCGGCCCGCCAGCGCACGCGTCCGGTGCCGCGGTACAGCTCGACGCGGTGTCGAAGGGTGTCGGGCAGGGTCATGGAGCGGCAGTACCGCCACAGCGGCGTGTCGTCGCGCTGCGTGAGACAGTAGTGCAGGACTAGAAAATCGCGAATGCCCTCGAACTCGTACGTCACCTCGGCGTTGTACGAATCGATATTGCTTTGATCGAAGTGCGTGTCGGGGTAATGCTCCAGCAAGTGGTATATGCCGCTGCTGACCAGATGAATGCTGGTCGACTCCAGCGGTTCCAGAAATCCGGACGCCAGCCCCAATGCGATGCAGTTGCCGCTCCAAAAGACTTTGCGGCGGCCGGTGGTGAAGCGCAAGAAGCGCGGATCGGCAAGCGGCGGCGTGCCGATGACGCTGAGCAGGTCGGCGCAGGCATCCTCATCGCTACAGAATTGACTGCAGTACACATAGCCGTTACCGGTGCGATGCTGCAGGGGGATGCGCCATTGCCAACCGGCGCTGCGCGCGAAGGACTGGGTGTAAGGCGCTCGCTTGCCAGTGGTTGCGCTGGGAACGGCGACCGCGCGATCGCAAGGCAGGATCGAGGTCCAGTCGATATAACCTGCGCTCAAGACCTGCTCGATCAAGACGCCGCGAAAACCGCTGCAGTCGATGTACAGGTCGGCCTTCAGCGACGAGCTGTCGGAAAATTTAAGCTCGTCCAAGAAACCATCCTCGCGGCGCGAGGCGCCCGCGACTGTGCGCTCCATGCGCGCGACGCCCAAGCGCTCGGCATAGGCGCGCAAATACTTGGCCACCAATACGGCATCAAAGTGCAGTGCGTAGCGCAGTCCTGCGACGGGTGAATCCGGGTTTGGGTCGGGAAAACGGAACTTGAAATCATCGCCGAGCGCCGCACAGGGGCTGTAATCATTGAAGCGCAGGGGCAAGCCCGCACCGCGCGCCTTGTGCCAGGCGTGATAGAACGGCCGCCGGATAATGGGTGCGCCGAAGGTCCCGAAGGGATGCCAATACGATTCGCCGACGGTTTTCCAATCGACGAATTTGATGCCGAGTTTGTATGTGGCCTGGGTATGCCGCACGAAGTCGGCTTCGTCGATGCTCAAGAATCGCAGCAAATCGATGATGTGCGGGATGGTCGCCTCGCCGACACCGATGATGCCGATATCCGGTGATTCGACGACGGTGATGGCGGTACGCGTGCCGGGCAGGGCGCGCGCCAGCATGCTCGCGGCCATCCAGCCGGCAGTGCCACCGCCGACGATGGCGATGCTGCGGATATTGCCGACGCCAGAAGTTCGCGGGTTCTCGGGCATAGGTGTCCAGAGCGGCTGGACGGAGAGTCTACAGCTTGCCCTTGACTCCGAAGAACAATCGGCGGCCCACATCGTCGTAGGTGAACGGCTCGTTCGGGAACTGCAGGTAGGTGTGAAGCTTCTCGTTGGTCAGATTCACCACCGACACCAGTACGCCGAAATGCGGACCGAAGTCATATTCCACCTGTCCGTCCAGCTGCCCATAGGGTGCCTGAAACACCGTGTACGTCTTCGGGGCTCCATTGATGTCTTGAAACGAGAATGAGGAGCCGACGCCCCCGGAATTCACGGCGACGCTGCGCCACGCATAGGCGGCACGTGCCGAAAAACCCGCGTGTTCGTAGTAGACCGTGCCGTTGACGGAGTTCTTGGAGACGCCGGGAATCGGCAAATCGGCCGCGAAGGAACTGGTTTGCGTCGATTCGGAATTCGACCGCGTGTAATTGGCTGCAAAACCAAGACCGAAATCGAATGCATACTGCGCATTCAGCTCGACACCGTAGATCTTGCCGGTGCCGCCGTTCACCGGCGTGGCGACGTTCGCCGTCGAGCCGCCGACACCGTCGAGCACGAACGTGGGCACGTTGGCCGTGGTGACGAAATTGTCGACCGCCTTGTAGAAGTAGCCTACGCTCAACAATCCGTTGCGCGCGAAGTAGTCCTCCCACGAGAGGTTGAACTGCGAGGCGCGGAACGGATCCAGACTCGCGTTGCCGGCGCTGCCGCCATCGAATTTGAAGCGCACTTGTCCGCCCGGACCATCGGGTGCCCGTGTGAAGCCGTACTGCAGGCCGGCACCGAGCTGCTGCAGATTCTGCGGCGCCACGACCCGCGCCGCGCCGAAGCGCAGCTTTTGCGTGTCGGTCGCGTTCAACACGAAATTGAAAGACGGCAGCACGTCCGTGTAGCTGCGACTGCTCTCGAAAGGCACATCGTTGGCATTCACGCCGTTCCACGTTTCGGCGCCGACGAAGGTCGATCCGTTCGGATTGGTCTCGGCACCGCCCACCGTGAGCTGCGTTCTGACGACGCGAATGCCGAAGTTGGCGTGAAACAAATTGTTCGCGTCTCCGGCATCGCCCATGATGAATGCCGAGGTGGTCTTCTCCTTCACTTGATAGGAGTTGAGCATGTCCTTGAAAAACTTCTCCGTGCCGTTCGGAATTCCCGCCTGCGCCCACAGCGTATTGAGATAGGTCGCAGGATCGGTCAGGCCCCCGGTGACCGGGTTCTTCACGCCGATCGGACCGTTGGCAAAATTGTTGTAAAGCATGTACAGATTCGGGTTGGACTGCGGCGTGGAGTAGGGGATGGCCGCATAGCCCGGATCTTGAAAGTACAAATACGTGCCGGAGGCCGGGGTGGTGCAGCAATTGCCCGCCGGCGTGCCTGCGCCCACGCCGCCGATGCCGTAGGGATTGATGCCATTTTCCATGTAACGGCCATGGACGTAGTCCACCTCCCGGTACTGGTAACGGCCACCGCCCGTGATGTCGACCGGGCCGCCCGTCTTTGCGTGCAAATCGAATTTCAGCGCCCAGTTCTTTTCATCGACCGTGTTCGCCCACGCCCAGTTGGATTTGAACAGCGCGTAGGCCGGATTCGACAACACACTGGTATAGCCGTAGTTATTGGGATAGCTGGCCGAGGGCAAGCCTGTGGTGCCGCCATTGTTCCAGATCCAGGCGTAACCATGATTGCCGTTGGTGCAATTGTTACCGCCGTTGTTGCAACCCGGAGCCGTGGGCTGAATGGACGGATTGGCGCTGCCGAAGGCTCCGTAGAATCCGTGTTCGATGTCCGCCTGCGCGGCTTGATAGTCTCCGGTCGCCTTGGCGTAAGCGGCGCCCACACTTCCGGTGATCGGGCCTGAGCCTTCGAACCTGGTGTTGAACTGGAAGTTGTTGGCCTTGGTGTGATTGCTTTCGTACAGCGTCGCCGTCTCGGCGCCATTCGCCAACAAGGTGGCGGCTTGAATGACTCCGTTGCCGTCGATCGAATAAGGCTGCGTCGGATCGATGCCAGGGAACGAGGCTTGACCGGTCGGCGTCGTGCTTCCATTCGGACAGGGCGAACCGGTGCTTCCGGGAGGAGTGCAGTTGCTCTCACCGCTGCCGCCAGAGAACCAAGCTTTGTTCGAATAGGTCGTGCTGACTTCTTCTTCGTCGATCAGGAACCAGTTGAAGTTGCTGGTGATGTTGTCGTTCCAGCGCCATTCCACACCCAAGGTTGCGCCCTTGGTCGTTATTTGATCGAGGATGTCGCTGAAGTAAGCCAGCTGCGGATCGATATAGGTCTTGCCGCCGGGCAGCACCGTGTTGGTGCTGGCGATCGGGCTGCCAACGTAATTTCCGGGCGTTGCCGTATTGGTGATCAACCACGTATTGCGGTTTTGGTCCTGAAACTGCTTGTCATGCGTCTTCTGATCGTCATACGAGACGCTGGCCGTGATGGCGAAGGAGTCGTTGAATTTGAAGCCGCCGACCAGGGTACCGACCGGCGTGGGGCCGCCGTCGGCGCCCGACGCCTTGGTGCCGCGCATGTTGCCCCCCAGGTTCAAGCCCATGTCCTGCGCCAGCGGCGAGCGGGTCCTCAAATCGATGATGCCGCCCAAGCCACCCTCGCGATTTTGCGCCGTCGGATTCTTGATCACGTCGATGCCGCCGATTTCTTCGCTCGGAATACCTTCCAACGAAGCGTATTGCAGACCGCCGGTGCCGCCGCCACCCGACGCCTCCCCTGCGACGTAAATTTCACGTCCGGTGAGTAGAACCTCGCCATTTAGCGTGATGAGGTTATTGCCCAGTCCGTCAATGAGGACTTGCGTTCCCTTGCCTCCCGAACGGTTGATGGAGATACCGGGCAGCCGCTGCAATGACTCGGATACGTTTTGGTCGGGCATTTTGCCTATGTCTTCCGCAGTCACAGAGTCGATCGGTTGGATGGATTCACGTTTGCGATTCAACGCCGACTCCAAGGACTCTCGGTACCCGGTGACGATAATTTCCTGCAGATCGTCTGGTCTCGCCGCGGATTGGGTAGGTCCGGCCGTCGGGTCCGAAGCCACGGCGAGTTGGCTGGCGATACAGGCACTTAATGACATCGCTGTCATTTCTGGCAGACGAGCAAATTGACGGGCCCGCTTTTCCCTACGATGCGACATGGAATCGATCTCCCCGTAGTTGGATCTTTTTCGACGATCGGCGCGATACGGTTGGCATGCGAAATATGCAATAAACTGCCGAGAACCGAGTATTTTTACGCTCTCTACCCCCCATCGGCCCAGTATATGAACCGGATCGACGCAGAGGGAGGCTACCCCCGAAACCCAGCTTGCGTCAACGATTTAAGCATTTCTTTTTCAATTCGTCGCGGCTTCCTTCGTGTCAGCGCTGACATTAGCGGTCCGCAGGCACGCGAAATCAATCCTCGATGCCAAAATTGACCGCCGGGCAGCCTGACAGCCCACTTTGGGGGTAGTTTTGATGCCTGACCGGCCACGTCGTCCAGCACGAGATCGGTGCCAGGTGCCGACAGGTCGGTGGGCGTGCATCAGCGGTGTCATTTTAATTCTTGTCGCAGCGGCCATGCGGCAAGTGGTTGAAATCACTTAGACTATCCTTTGGGCGCAGACGTCCATAACGCTGAGTTCGGGGTTCGAGCCCCTCTCCCAACCCATTATCAGTACTGGCAGGTCGATCGATGAAGCTATTCGCGCGCCTTTTTATTAAGGCACCGCCATCCCCGCCTACGCTCCAAGAGCGTATCGCGATCCTCAACGCAGGCTCCGCTGATGTCCTTGTTGAAACGGCGCTGCATGGTGAAGAAGAGAATCTGCGCGTTGCGGCCATCGATAAGCTGCCGGACGGAGAGGCTCTGCGTGGGCTTGCGGGTTTCAGCGGTTCGACCGTGGGCACCTCGATCACTTCTTCCCCAGGGGTGGAACGCGCCGCCCGCACACGCATGGCTCAGCTCATCGACGAGGGCGCAATCGATTTCACGGCATATTGTGATCGGGCGCGAAACCAGCCGGAAATGTTTGCCGTGGCGGCACTGTGCAAGGACGCCGGTCGCCTGCCACAGGCGTTAGCTTCGATCCAGGACCCCGGGCAAATCGCGCACCTCGTCGTGGAAAGTCCCTCGAGCCGATTGCGTCAGTTGGCGGCCGAATCGGTCCGCGATCCGGCGCAGCTCAGACAACTGCTTGCGCAAGTCCGTAACAAAGATAAGAGCGTCTACAAGATTCTCAAGCAGAAATGCGATGCGCTGAATGCTGAGGATCGCAAGGCGGAAGAGATTCGCAACGAAATCGCCGCGCTCTGCGCCGCGCTGGAGCGGCACAGTCATCGCACTTACGACTCCCAATACACACCGGCGTTCGAACATCACAAAACCCGCTGGCATTCGCTGACCACGCCGCCGGCTGTGGATATCGACCAGCGCGCGCGGCAGGCGATCGAACGCTGCGAGGCAGTCATTGACACGCATCAGCGGCAACTTGCACAGCGGGCCGCCGAAGACGCGGCGCTCAAGGCCTTTCGTGAGCTGCAGGAACGGGCGCGTGAGGCGGTTCGAGCGGCTGCCGCCGAACAGGCCGAGGCGCATGCACGCGCGCAAGAAGAAGCGGCGGCAATTCGCGACGCCGATGAGAGGCAGCGCGCGGAACAGCGGGCTGCCGAAGAGCTGCTCTTTCGTCAAATTGGCGGTTTGATCCGAATGGCCAATGCGGCGCTCCGCGACGGAGGCACGCAACGGGCTGCTGGGCTGCGCCGTTCGATCGATCAGAAGCTGCCGGCCGCTGTGCTGCCGCCGTATCTATCGCGCCAGATTCAGCAGCTTGATGAGAAGCTGCAGGAACTCAAGCAGTGGAAGGACTATGCCGTCGCGCCCAAGAGGCTCGAGCTCATCGCCGAAATGGAGGCCCTCATCGGTTCGACCGAAGACCCAAAGGCACTGGCCGAGCGCATCAAATCGCTGCAGCAGGATTGGCGAACGATTGCTAAGGGGATCGTGAGCGAAGCAGCGGAAGAATGGGAGCGATTTCAGCAGGCTTCAAATGCGGCATATCAACCCTGCCGGGAGCACTTCGAGGCGCAGGCTAAGCTGCGGCAGCAGAACCTCGACCAGCGCAAGAGCGTGCTCGAACGCCTGCTGGCATTTGAAGCCACGCAGAACGTAGAAAGCCCTGACTGGCGCCTACTGGCAAGCGTTCTGAGTGAAGCACCGCAGGAATGGCGCCGCTACTTTCCCGTGGATCGCGACGCCGGCCGCGCTGTTCAGGAAGAATTCGAGGTATCGATGCGGCGTCTGCAAGCCAAGCTCGATGCCTGGCATGAGGGTAACGCGGCGGACAAGCAATCTCTCATCAAACGCGCACGACATCTCCTCACTCAAGAGGATAGCCGTGAAGCCATCGATGCCGTGAAACGGCTGCAGTTGCTGTGGAAGGAAACGGGGCCTGTGCCGGGCGCTCAAAGCCAATCGTTGTGGAACGAATTTCGCGAGGTGTGCGACTTGGTCTATCAGAAGAGGCAGCAGGCCTACGCCGAATACGCTTCGGGCCTCGAAGCCAATAAGTTGAAGGCGGTAGCACTGTGCGAGGAGATTGAACAGGTCGCCGCGTTATCGGGAGCTTCTTTGCTGGAGGCAGCGGCGAAAATTCCCGAATGGCGCGATGCATATCAGGCGCTCGACGAGATGCCAAGGACGGAAGCGCGCGGGCTGCACGATCGGTTCGAACGCGCCATCGATCTGTGCAAGGCTCGAATGGCACAACAACGGGTGAGGGATACTGAGCAATCTTTCAGGAATTTATTCGAAGCCGCGCGAAGCATTCATGCTTACGAGTGGGCGGTATTGCAAGGTACCGAGTCTTCCGAGCAGGAAACGCTGAAGCAAGCTGCCGACAGTTTCATCGCAAACGCTCAGCAGTGGCCGAGAGGCGGCCTCAAAGCAATCAAGGATACGTTGGCCCGCACGGGCTCTGATTCCCCTGTCGACCTCGAGGTCCGCGAAAAGGCGTTGAGAATTTTATGCGTTCGCGGCGAAATTCAGAGCGAGACGCCCACGCCGGCTGAAGATGAAGCGCTGCGCCGCGAGCATCAAGTGCAAAGATTGACGCAGGGCATGGGTCAGGGAGTCAGCGCTGATGACGGGGAATGGGATGCGATGGCGCTGGACTGGGTTCGGATCGGTGGCGTGGCGCCAGACTTGTACGAGAGTCTGCGAGACAGGTTCATTCGCAGCTGGGAAAAGAGGCCGCTCAACAGCGCTTCGCCGACACCGGTCGATGATCGCAGCGCGAAACGCACTTCTCATGATCAGCGAACCGAGCACACACGCCGTCAGGGACGCGACGGGTCGAAGGTCGCTAACAGGCGCTGGTAAACCATTGCATCAATCCAATCGCGGCGCACTTCAGCGCCGGCGCTGATGCTGGTCAACGCCATCTCATGTCCGGACGCGGACCAGCGGTAGCTCAAGGCGGGCGCGGCAAGGCTTCGCGAAGAATCGGATGTCGGGGGGAGGATACCCCCGACATCGCTGCCAGGTAGCGTCAGCCTACTGGGACGACCCGCTCTTCTGTCCTAACTCGGTGGCCTTTTTTGGATCGTTGGTGAGGTTGGCCGACCCAGGCTGCTTCATTCCATCGCCGTCCTTTTGCGATATACCCTGCGACTGTTGACCGCTCTTCTGATCCGAGCCGCCCTGTTGAGTCGCATCCTTGCCGGTTTGTGGCGCCGTGCTCTGCAATTGCTGCCCGCTTTTCGGATTGCCACTTTGGCTTTCGTTCGACATTAGATTCTCCAGCCGATTAATGCGACGTAGCGCCGCTGACCAACAGTCTCATTGGGCGGCGCGGTTGGCGATGGCATATCCGCTAGAACGGCTGTAGGCGCAATGCGCGTAGCGATGATTCAAGCAAAGTGATTGACAAGAGCAGCAATCGGGCGTCGGTAAGGCCGCACGTCGGTTCCGATGCGTGTTCCTTGAACTGTTCCACAGCCGTCAGCACCTAAACAGCGGGATAGTCGACATCGCCGCGCCGGGCGCCGGCGCAAGATGCTGCCCATGGAGTTCCAAAGCCCCAACGATGCGCGTACTGACGCGCCCATCAGTGATCGAGTCCTTCGCGGTATCGTTGAACAAGGATTCTTTGGTGCAAGGGGTAGCCTTGCGGATGCACGCGCCGCCTGCGCCGAGTTGATTTTCGCTCGCGCACTCATCGAGGCTCAGACGGCCCACATTGCGCAGCTGGATCCGGCCGGCGCAAAATCCTAGGGGAGCTATCCGACTGCCTGGATGCTGGTGTACTCGGAGGCCTTGACTTCGTCGGTCCAGACTTTGAACACTTGCAGGAAATTGGGCCCGAATGCGGTGCTGATGGCGACATCAGCGGCGTCGCGGCCGCGGGCAATCAGTATCCTGCCGATGCGACGCTGATTGTTGCGCGGATCGAAAGTATGCCAAGCACCGCCGATGTAAGCTTCGAGCCAACCCGCAAAATCCATGGGGGCATCGGATATCGGCACGCCGATATCGCCAAGATAACCGGTGCAGTAGCGGGCCGGAATATTGAGGCATCGCAGCAGCGTAATCGCCAGGTGCGCGAAATCACGGCATACCCCCTGACGCTCGGTATACGCCTCAAATGCCGTCTTTGTCGGACGGGCAAAATGATAGCCAAAGGCAATGTGCTCGTGCGCGAAATCGCATACCGCTTGCACCCGTGACCAACCGGGCGTCATGTGACCAAACAGACGCCACGCATCATCCATCAGCCGCTGCGTCTCGCAGTAGCGGCTACCGAGCAAATACATGAGGGTGTCGTGAGGCAATGACTCGATTGGATGCTCCTGGGCATGTGCATGGGTAGGATCAGGCGTACCGCTGTCTGAGATGAGTGCGTCCGCCATGATGCGAATGGCGCCGGCGGGCGCCACGATGCGAGTGCAGGTATTGCCGAAGGAGTCGACATAGATGTCGAGCGGTACTTGGGGCGTCGTCAACATGTGATCTGGTCGCAACAAATCCTGAGCCCGGCTCGAATGTACGTTCAGCATCAGGATCAGCGGAACCGGCTGCTGGCACGAGTACACCAATTCGTAGCCGAAGCGGATATTCATTTGCTGTTTATGGCACGCGGGAGTGAGTCTTTTAGTAGGAATCTTGGCCAACCGCGCGTAGGAGTTCGGCGCAAGGAAACCCGCAGACTGCTGTCAACATGACCTTGGCTTTCCGCTACTATCGCAGCGGCCCATGAATACTTTCCACTGCACGCATTGCCAGAATCTGATCTTTTTCGAGAACGTGCAATGTTTGAATTGCGGCCACTCGCTCGCGTTTCTGCCTGACCTAGGATTCATGGGGGCGCTAAGCCAACACCCCGATGGGGTTTGGAGAGCCGAACTCGATGCACCCAGTTCTCGTGGCTACCGCCTATGCGCGAACTACGATCAGGTCAGCGTGTGCAATTGGGTGGTGCCGGTCGACGACTCCTGCGAATTCTGCCGTTCCTGTCGATTGAACCGGATCATTCCGGACTTATCGAGCGAGCGCAACCGAGTCGCCTGGTTCCGGCTGGAAGTAGCCAAGCGGCGCATGCTGTACACGCTGCTTGGCTTGGGCCTGCCGGTCATGCAGAAGGACGGTGAGGGCAGTTCAGGGCTCGCGTTCGAGTTCCTCGAGGATTCGAGCGACGGCGATGCGAAACGGGTGCTCACCGGCCACGACAACGGATTGATCACTGTCAACATTGCCGAGGCGGATGACGTTCATCGCGAGAAGGAGCGCACCCTGCAGAAGGAGCCGTATCGCACCCTGTTGGGTCATTTCCGTCACGAGATTGGACACTATTTCTGGGACATTCTGATTGCCGACAGCCCGAGGCGCGACGCCTTCCGCCAGCTTTTCGGCGACGAGCGCACGGACTATCGACAGGCGTTGGATCGGCACTATTCGGCAGGACCACCGGCTCGTTGGGAACAGAATTTCATCAGTGCCTACGCCACCATGCATCCATGGGAGGACTGGGCGGAGTCATGGGCCCACTATCTACATATGGTGGATGCGCTGGAGACGGCCGGCGCCACCGGCCTCGCCCTGCGGCCCAAGCGCAGCGACGAGCCGCGCATGCAGCCGCCGCCGGATCCGCTCAATACCCACTACCGGGATTTTGACGCAATGATCGAGGCGTGGCTGTCGCTTACCTACGTGTTGAACAACCTCAGCCGAGGTTTAGGCTTGCCCGACAGCTACCCGTTCGTGCTTTCCATGCCTGCGATCGGCAAGCTTCGCTTCATCCACGCCACCATCGACGAGTATCGGCGCACCCAGATCAGTTCCGCGTAGAATCCAAGGACCAACGGGAGAGAGTCAGTGTCGATTCACGTTGCGCTCAATCACGTCATGCATTACCGCTACGATCGCCCTGTCGGTTTGGGGCCGCAGATCATTCGGCTGCGCCCCGCACCCCATTGCCGCACGCGCATTCTGTCCTACTCGCTCAACATCGAGCCCGCCAAGCACTTCGTCAACTGGCAGCAGGACCCGCAGTCGAATTACATGGCCCGGGTGATATTTCCCAAACCGACCCGAGAGCTGCGCGTCGAGGTGGACTTGACCGCCGAAATGGCGGTGCAGAATCCTTTTGATTTCTTTTTGGAGCCGTACGCGCAAAGAATTCCCTTCAAGTACGATGCGACCGAGGAACGTGAACTTGCAGCGTTCTTGTTCAAGGGCGCGCCAACGCCGCTGTTCGCCAAGTATCTGGCGGCGGTCTCGCGCGAGCCCCGCGCCACAATCGATTTTCTCGTCGAGCTGAATCGGCGCCTCGCGGCCGACGTAAGCTACGTGATTCGCATGGAACCCGGCGTGCAGTCGCCTGAAGATACCCTCGAGAGACGCTCCGGCTCCTGCCGCGATTCGGCGCAACTACTGGTTCACCTGCTGCGGCATCTGGGGCTTGCCGCGCGCTTCGTGTCGGGCTATCTCATTCAGCTTGTGGCCGACGCGAAACCCGCGCAAGGCCCTGCGGGCCCGAGTCATGATTTCACCGATCTCCATGCGTGGTGCGAGGTATACCTGCCGGGCGCCGGTTGGATCGGATTGGATCCGACTTCGGGACTCCTCACCGGCGAAGGCCACATTCCCCTTTCCTGCACGCCGGATCCGCAGTCGGCGGCGCCGCTGTCGGGCGCCGTGGATCCCTGCGAGACAAGTTTCGAGTACGCGATGAAGGTCGAGCGCGTGTGGCAGGTGCCGCGCGTCACCAACCCTTATTCGGAAGCGCAATGGACGGCGATTGATTCGCTGGGCAAGGGCATCGACCAAGAACTGCGTGCAAACGACGTGCGCCTCACGATGGGCGGTGAGCCTACTTTTGTCTCGGGCGAGGATACGCAGGCGCCGGAGTGGAATACGGAGGCGCTCGGCGAGAACAAGCGCAAAATCGCCGCGAAGCTTTTCCGCGAGCTCAAAGCGCGTTACGCGCCTCAGGGGCTTTCGCACTTCGGTCAGGGCAAATGGTATCCGGGCGAACAGCTCCCGCGTTGGTCGCTGAATTGCTTCTGGCGTAGGGACGGCGAGGTGATTTGGAGCGACAGCGCCCTGATCGCCGACGAGACGCATCGCTATCCGAACGCGCTCGCAAACGCGCCCCGCCTGTTGCGCGCGGTGGCCGAGCGGCTGGGTGTCTCCGCCGACTTAGTGTTTCCCGCGTACGAGGATGTATTTTATTACCTCCTGCGCGAGCGCAAGCTGCCTTCCAATGTCGATCCCGCGAATTCGAAGCTCGCCGACCCCCTCGAGCGGGCACGTCTGGCGCGCATACTGGAAGGCGAGCTGGGCGATCCGATCGGATACGTTTTGCCGATCGCCCGCGCGATCGACGGCGCTGCCTGGCAAAGCGGCCGCTGGTTCTTGCGCCGCGAACGCTGCTATCTGATTCCCGGCGATTCACCGATCGGTTATCGCTTGCCCTTGGATTCGCTGCCGGCGGTGAGCCCCGCCGATTTTCCGCACGTGTACGCGCCGGACCCCACGCAGGATTTCGGCGACCTTGCACCCCACAAGGAATTGTCGGCTGAGAGCAAGGCAGCCGCCGGCGCTGGTAAGAAATCGGCGACCCCAAATGGCGTCGCAGCGCCGAATGAGGATGGCGCTGCCATCATCAGGACTTCAATGTGCGCACAGCAGCGAGACGGCGTGCTCTATGTGTTCATGCCGCCCGCGCGCACCCTCGACGATTATCTGCAGATCGTGGCGGCGGTGGAGGAGAGCGCGAACGCCCTTGGTCAACCGGTGGTACTCGAAGGCTACGAGCCTCCCCAAGATCCGCGGCTGCTCAACTTCAAAGTTACTCCCGATCCGGGCGTCATCGAAGTGAATGTGCAGCCGAGTGCAAGCTGGGATGAGCTTGCCGTGCACACCGCGCATCTGTATGAGACCGCGCGCGGATGCGGACTGCGTTCGGAAAAATTCATGATGGACGGCCGGCACATCGGAACCGGCGGCGGCAACCATATCGTGATGGGCGGTGCGACTCCGCAGGACTCTCCTTTCCTGCGGCGCCCGGATCTGCTTCGAAGTCTGATCAGTTACTGGCACAATCATCCGTCGCTGTCGTATTTGTTCTCCGGGCTTTTCATCGGTCCCACATCTCAGGCGCCGCGGGTGGATGAGGCGCGCAACGACTCACTGTACGAACTCGAGATCGCATTCAAGCAATTCCCGAAAGTCGGTGCCGAGGTTGCCCCTTGGCTCGTGGACCGGCTGCTGCGAAATCTGCTGATCGACGTGACCGGCAATACCCATCGCGCCGAATTTTGCATTGATAAGCTGTATTCCCCCGACACGTCGAGCGGCCGTCTCGGCCTGCTCGAAATGCGCGCTTTTGAAATGCCGCCGCACGCACGCATGAGCCTGGTTCAGCAATTGCTGCTGCGGTCGTTCGTGGCCCGCTTCTGGCGCGAGCCGTATTCCCCCACGCGGCTGACGCGTTGGGGAACTCAGCTTCATGACCGGTTTCTCCTGCCGCATTTCATTCTCGAGGATTTCTCGGACGTCATCGAGGAACAGAAGCTTGCCGGCTTCGACATGACTGTCGAGTGGTTTGCGCCGCACTTCGAATTTCGTTTCCCAAAGCTTGGCGACATCGATGTAAGAGGTGCCTTGCTCGAGCTGCGCCAGGCGCTTGAGCCCTGGCACGTGATGGGCGAAGAAGGCGTGCCGGGCGGCACGGTGCGCTATGTCGATTCGTCGCTGGAGCGCGTCGAGGTCAAGGTGAGCGGCCTCACGCCCGACCGCTACGTCGTGACCTGCAACAGCCACGCCATACCGTTGCGGCCGACGGGCCGCGAGGGAGAGTTTGTCGCCGGCGTTCGCTTTCGGGCGTGGCAGCCATGGTCCGCGTTGCACCCGACAATCGGTATTCACTCGCCGCTGACATTCGATATAGTCGACACCTGGATGAAGCGATCGGTAGGGGGTTGTCGATACCATGTGGTGCATCCTGGCGGCCGCAGCCATGAGACACTTCCCGTGAACGCCTTCGAGGCGGAAAGTAGGCGCCTTGCTCGATTCTTCAGGATCGGCCATACGCCGGGGGACATGAGCGTTGAGCCGGCCCTGCCTAGCGCAGAATTCCCTTTCACGTTGGATTTGCGAAATCATCGATAAAGATCCGAGACTTGGCAATTACCGTAGCGATCCTCATCGCTACGACGAGCTTTTGGACGGCGGAGGACAAGTCCGAGGCCATTGGCAGACCCTCATCGAAGGGATTTTCGAAGACGACGCACGAGCTGCCCGGCGCGCCACCGAATTCACGCGGCGCATGATTGTCGAGAACGGCGTCACCTACAACGTGTATGCCGATCTCAAAGGTCGAGACCGCCCCTGGGTTCTCGATCCATTGCCTTATCTCATTTCCGCTCAGGAATGGCAGGCGATCGAAGCGGGCATTGCACAGCGTGCGCGCCTGTTGAACGCCGTGTTGGTCGATCTTTATGGAAAGCAGGAACTCCTATCCCGAGGAGCGCTGCCCGCGGAGATCCCGTTCGGTCATCCCAATTTTCTATGGCCGTCCACCGGGATCAAACTGCCGGGCGATAGATGGCTTTCGATCTACGCCGCCGATTTGGCGCGCTCGGCTGATGGTCGCTGGTGGGTTCTCGCCGACCGCACGCAGGCGCCGTCGGGACCGGGGTATGCGCTTGAAAACCGTCAGATAGTGCGTCGTGCGTTTCCGCATCTGGCGCAATCGATGGACGTGCGGCCGCTTGGCGCCTTCTTTGCAGCGCTTCGCGACGAATTATTGCGCGGCGCCGAAGAGGAGCCGCTGGCCGTGGTACTAACGCCCGGCTCCTTCAACGAAACCTATTTCGAGCATGCCTATCTCTCGCGCCAACTCGGGTTTCCCTTGGTCGAAGGACATGATCTGACGGTGCGCGACGAGAGCGTGTACTTGAAGACGCTTTCCGGCCTCAAGCGGGTGCACTCCATCCTGCGCAGACTCGATGACGACTTTTGCGACCCGGTGGAGTTGCGCGTCGATTCGACTCTCGGGGTGCCGGGGTTGCTCGCGGCCGTGCGCAAAGGCAACGTCGTCGTCGCCAACGCCCTGGGAAGCGGGGTGCTGGAATCGGCGGCATGGCTCGGCTTTCTGCCGGCCATTGCCGAGCAGCTCCTCGGCGAGAAGCTGCGCTTGCCATCGGTGGCGAGCTGGTGGTGCGGCGAGCCTGCGGCCTTCGCCTCGGTCATCGCCAACCTGCCCAATTTGGTCATAAAACCGTCTTTTCCGAATCAAAAGCTCGGGCCTATCTTCGGCAGTGAACTCAATGACGATGAGCGCGATGCACTGATTGCCCGCATGCGGGCACGTCCGCACGCATTCGTCGCGCAGGAGCACCTGGCGTTTTCCCAGGCGCCCGTCTGGTATACGAAAAATGCCGACGGATTTTCCGCACGCGCCCTCGGGATCCGCGTGTACGCCATTGCGACCCCGGACGGCTACCGCGTGATGCCGGGCGGCCTTGCGCGCTTCGCGTCCGACTCGCACGCCGAAATCGTCTCCATGCAGCGTGGAGGCGGCAGCAAGGATATCTGGATCTTGTGCGATTCCGAGGAGGTGTCCGAGGAGGCGACGGCACCCATTGCCCGAGCCGACCGCGCACCTCACAGTCACCATGATCTGCCCTCGACACTCGCAGAGAATTTATTCTGGATGGGCCGCTACGCCGAGCGCTGCGATTACAAAACAAGATTGCTCCGCGCCACATTGGGGCTCAGGCGCAATCTCCCCTTCCGGTCGCAAGCCATGGAAATATGCAAGCATTTTGGGGCATCCGTGGTGTTCGATACAGAGAAGCGCTTTACCTTGACCGGCGACATCGAACGCCTGGGCGAATGCGCAACTCAGGTAAGAGGCAGTCTGTCCGCGGAGAACTGGCGTGCGCTGACGGTTCTGCAACGCGACTTCCGGCGCGCCGAAGCTGCACGCAGCGACGCCCGCGAAACGCTCGACAGCTTGCTGCTGTCGCTGGCGGCACTTGCGGGTTTCGCGCTCGATGACATGACGCAGGATGACGGTTGGCGCCTCATGATGATCGGACGGCGATTGGAACGACTGCAGTTCATTGCGGATTTGCTTTCGCGGCGCCTGATCGTCCCGGGGACGCCGCTTCGCCAGGAGCTCGAATGGCTGTTGGAGATCGGCGACAGCGCGATTACCTACCGAACGCGCTACCGTGCGCCGCCGGTATGGGCCACCACCGTCGATCTTCTGGTCTACGATGAGAAAAATCCCCACGCTCTTGCATTCCAATGGCGCGCGATCAACACCCTGCTCATCGAAGTGGCGGAGTCCCTGGGCTTCAAACCGCAAGAGACGCTCTACGAGGCAGTTTCAAACCTGCTGGAACTCAAGTATGCCAATGGCAGCGGCGAGTTTGACATGGTGCAAGGCGCGCAACGCCTCTCGCAGAACCTCAAGAATTTGAAAGCCGCAGCGGCTCAGCTGTCCGACCAGCTCACCTCGCAACATTTCTCGCACATCGATTTCGAACCGCGGGCCGTGTCCGCATGACGCGCTACGCGGTACGTCACGCAACGGTGTATGAGTACGGCGGCAACGTGTCGCACTCCCATCATCTGTTGCACCTGAAGCCTCGCGAGTTCGCGTTTCAGCGCTGTCTCGAGCATTCGCTCGAGCTTGATCCGCCCCCCAGTTCGGCGCGCGAGGATCTCGACGCTTTCGGCAATGCGATCGCGCGCCTCGAATACGACCGCTCGCATGAGCGGCTTGCCGTCATCGCGCAGATG
>JALYIH010000061.1 GCA_030775865.1 Pseudomonadota bacterium
GTATAGACTCACGCAGCGGGAAAACTCTTGTAAGGGTAGACCCGCGCTACTTCCGGCCTACCGAGGTGGAGACGCTATTAGGCGATCCCACAAAGGCTCTGCAGAAATTGGGCTGGTCAGCGGAATGCACTTTCCAACAGTTAGTGGAAGAGATGATTCAATCAGATCTGGAACATGCAAAACGTGATGCCTTGGTTGCTAAAGAAGGGTTCAAGGTTTTTAAACATCACGAGTAGGCCATGGTGGATAGGAACGCACGAATTTATGTGGCTGGTCATCGGGGGCTGGTAGGGTCTGCAGTAGTCAGAGCTCTCCAAGTACGTGGGTACACGAGGCTTATTAGCCGCACGCGCCAGGAACTTGATTTAACTCAGCAAAATGCGGTTCGAGAATTTTTTGAAGAAACTCGTCCGCAAGCGGTAATAATGGCAGCCGCTCGCGTTGGGGGAATTCTTGCGAATAATTCTCATCCCGCGGGATTTCTACGCGACAATCTTTTGATCCAGGACAACGTCATCGATGCTGCCTATCGATGTGGTGTCGAGAAATTCGTATTCTTAGGATCGAGCTGCATCTATCCGAAATTGGCGCCGCAGCCCATCAAGGAGGATTACCTGCTCACCGGGCCTCTGGAGCCGACCAATGAGTGGTACGCGATCGCCAAGATCGCGGGCATTAAAATGTGCCAAGCCTACCGGCGCGAGTACGGTTTTCACGCGATTTCCCTCATGCCGACCAATTTGTATGGTCCCGGCGATAACTTTGACCTACAAAGTTCCCATGTTCTTCCGGCCTTGATTCGAAAATTCCACGAAGCCAAGAGTCGTAACGCTAAAAGCGTTGAGATATGGGGCACCGGCACGCCGCGCCGTGAGTTCCTGCATGTCGATGATTTGGCGGACGCCGTGTTGTATCTTTTGCAAAACTATGATGCCGAGCCCATCGTCAACATCGGCTGGGGCGAAGACCTGACGATACGCGAACTTGCGGAAATGGTGATGTCGGCAATTGGATACAGCGGTGCACTGACATTCGATCAGACGAAGCCTGACGGCACGCCTCGCAAATTGCTCGATGTAGCGCGATTGCACGGGCTGGGCTGGCGTCCCCGCATTCCCCTCGAAGCGGGCATTGCAGCGACCTACACCTGGTTCAAAGAACATGCCTTGGACGCGCAACTCTAGCCGAATCGCGCGGTCAACCATATTGGGTGTTCCACGTTCTTCGTGAAAACGTGGGTAAAGTGCGAACCTGTTGTTCTATATCATGTGCAGATTCGGTACACTGCGTGCCGCGGAGGGATTTGGTGTCGCAGAGGCTGGAATCACAATAAGCTTCAACGACAACGGCTGCTGGAGCTGAGTCAGGGAGGTTCTTTTGGATCCCAAGTTGAGGCTGAAAGGTGGAGATTTCGCGCGCAAGACGGTCGAATTGCCGCGCCGTCTGAAACGCTTGATATCCGTCTGCACCGACAGTTTGATGATTCCATTCGCGCTGTGGACCGCCATCAGCCTTAAAATCGGTCACTTTGAAGTTGATCTTTCCGACTGGCCCGCTTTCGTCGCGGTGATCGCCGTCAGCCTTCCGATATTCATCCGCGCGGGTCTTTACCGCGCCGTCATCCGCTTCTTGGGGCACAAGGCCATTTTTGCCGTGGCACTGTCGGTCGCATTGAGCGCTGTGATACTGGGGTTGGCGGGCACGCTGCTGCAGATTCCAGTGCTGACCTGGAGCGTGGTCGCGATTTATTCGTTTGTCGCCTTGCTGTATGTGGCGGGCTCGCGGTTTGTGGTTCGCTACTACCTCTTGCGCCGTTACATCATGCCCACGGTTGCGCGAGTCGCCATCTACGGCGCGGGCGATGCCGGCGCGCATCTGTCGAACCTCTTGCTGACAACCCGTGCCTTCGATCCAGTCGTTTTTATCGATGACAACAAGAATCTGCGCGGGCGCATGGTGAACGGTATAAAGGTCCAGACGCCGGCACATTTGCCGGCTCTCGTCAAGGCGCACGGCATCGACCGCATCTTGCTTGCGGTGCCCTCGATGACCCGGCACCGCAGGCGCGAGATCCTGACTCAGTTGGAGCCGTTGGGTGTCCACGTACAGACGGTCCCTGACGTCGAGCACTTGGTGACAGGCAAAGCAAACTTGACGGATTTGCGTGAAGTCGATGTGTGCGATTTGTTGGGAAGGGACGCTGTGCCTCCCAAGCCGGGATTGTTCGATGCGTGCATTCGCGACCGCGTAGTCATGGTTACCGGTGCAGGGGGTTCCATCGGATCTGAGCTATGCAGGCAGATCATCGGATTGTGCCCGAAACGGCTGGTCTTGTTCGAAATGTCGGAGCTCGCGCTGTACAACATCGAACGAGAGCTTCGTGCGTTGGCCGAGAAGGGTTTGGTGCGCGTTGAGTTGGTGGGGCTGATCGGCAACGCCCATGACCGGTTTCGAATGCGCGATATCTTTACGGCGTACCGGGTACAGACGGTGTATCACGCTGCCGCCTACAAGCATGTACCCATCGTCGAGCAGAACGTCGTCGAGGGGATGAACAACAATGTCGTCGCAACATGGTATGCCGCCGAGGCGGCTCACGAAGCTGAAGTCGAGACCTTCGTCTTGGTATCCACCGATAAGGCCGTCAACCCCACCAATGTAATGGGTGCTACCAAGCGCTTTGCTGAAATTGTCCTGCAAGGCTTGCAGCGGCGCGGCAGCAAGACGCGATTTTGCATGGTGCGCTTCGGCAACGTCCTGGCTTCTTCCGGATCCGTTGTGCCCTTGTTCAATGAACAGATCAACGCCGGTGGCCCGGTTACGGTGACCCACCCCGAGGTGATCCGCTATTTCATGACCATTCCTGAAGCCGCGCAGCTCGTGATCCAGGCGGGCTCGATGGCCGAAGGCGGGGATGTGTTCGTGCTCGACATGGGCAAGCCGGTGAGGATTGGCGATCTGGCCCGACGTATGATTCATCTGGCCGGATTGACGGTGCGTGATGAGCAGCATCCTGAGGGCGACATCGAAATTTCTTACACCGGCTTGCGTCCGGCAGAGAAACTCTATGAAGAGTTGCTCATCGGCAATAACGTTACCGGCACCGAGCATCCCATGATCCTCCGCGCCATCGAGCATTCCTTGCCGTGGGATCGGGTGCAGGAATTGTTGAATGAGGCCATGGCGGCGATGAGCCGATTCGACTGCCAGCGTGCGCTGCAGATTTTGAGCGATGTGGTCGCGGAATACACACCGGCGCCCGAACCGCACGATCTGGTGTGGTCACGCCAGAGCCTCGTGGCGACCGACGATCGCAAAGTCACGAATCTGAAGCCACGGCGCATCGTGAGAAGTACGGTGCCCACCGACGGCGCACGTCAGTAAAATACGCTGTTGGCGAGTCTGGGTCGCCGTGAGTAAATAGTGTCAAAAAATGCGATTTTGGTCACGGGCGGTGCCGGCTACATTGGTAGTCACGTCGTCCGGCAATTGGGCGAGGCGGGCGAGCAAGTCGTCGTCATCGATAACCTCGGGAAGGGATTTCGCCAAGCGGTCACCGCGGGCGATCTGATTGTAGGCGATGTCGGCGACTACGAGTTGGTATCGCGCCTATTGGCGGAACACCAGGTCGATACGGTGATGCATTTTGCCGCTCACACCGTTGTGCCGGAGTCCGTCGCCCTGCCGCTGAAGTATTACAGCAACAACACCTGCGCGACCCGCAACCTGCTGCAGGCCTGCATCGAAAACAACGTCAAGAATTTCGTCTTCTCATCGTCCGCTGCCGTTTACGGGATACCACAAGACGGTTATGCAGGCGAAGACGCGCCGACGAATCCGATCAACGCCTACGGCACCTCCAAATTAATGAGCGAGTGGATGCTGCGGGATGTCTCTGCCGTCAATCGGTTGCGCTACGTTGCGCTGCGTTATTTCAACGTGGCAGGCTCGCACCCCGGGGGGCGAATAGGGCAAGCGACGCCGGGCGCTACCTTGCTCACGAAAGTAGCCTGCGAGGCAGTGGTGGGCAAACGCCCCCACGTGTCGGTATTCGGCACTGACTACCCGACGCCCGATGGCACCGGGGTGCGGGATTATCTGCACATCGAGGATCTGGCAGCGGCCCATCTGAACGCCTTGGCGTATCTGCAAGGCGGCGGCAAGTCGACCACGCTGAATGTGGGCTACGGCCACGGCTACTCGGTGCGTGAAGTATTGGCGATGGTCGAATCGGTCGCCGGCAAACCCTTAAATATTCGCGAAGAACCTCGCCGCGCAGGGGACCCTGCCTATCTGGTTGCTCGCGCCGAACGTGTCCGCACCGAGCTCGGCTGGCGGCCGCGCTACGACGATCTTTCAGCCATCGTGTCGAGCTCTTTGGCCTGGGAGCACAAGCTGTTCAAGGAACCTTGGACCTGACTTTGACTTCAGTAGCCTTGGGGGCCTGTCCGACCTGACTTTGACTCCCCGTCACGTGGGGGCCTGTCCCAAGTATTCCCCATGGGCGGCGAGCCTTTACTTGAACTCGCAAAACCGCTAGGCTTTCGCGCTACTTTTCCTAGTTAAATCAGAATATTACGCATGCGAATTACGATTTTTGGCTCCGGTTACGTGGGCCTGGTGACGGGCGCTTGTTTGGCGGATGCGGGCAATCACGTGCTGTGCGTCGATGTCGACGAGCGCAAAACAGCCATGCTCCAGCGCGGCGAGGTGCCGATCCACGAGCCTGGGCTCGATTTGCTGATCGAGCGTAGCGCCGCTGCCGGGCGCCTGCGCTTCACCACCAATGCCAAAGAGGGTGTCGATCACGGGCTGTTCCAGTTGATCGCCGTGGGCACTCCCCCCGACGAAGATGGATCGGCTGACCTGCGCTATGTCCTGGCGGTGGCGCGCAGCATTGGCGAGCATATGAGCGACTACAAAGTCGTGGTGACCAAGTCAACCGTTCCGGTCGGGACCGCGGACAAGGTGCGCGGTGCGGTGCGGGAGTCGCTCGAGAAGCGCCATGCGCGCGTGGAATTCGACATGGTGTCGAACCCGGAATTCTTGAAGGAGGGCGCGGCCATTGCCGACTTTCTCAAGCCGGACCGGGTGGTCGTGGGCACCGACAGTGCCCGCGCGACGGAGCTGATGCGCTCGTTGTACGAGCCGTTTACACGCAATCACGACCGCATGATCGTGATGGATGTGCGATCGGCGGAGCTGACCAAGTACGCGGCCAACGCCATGCTGGCGACCAAGATCAGCTTCATGAACGAATTGGCGAATCTCGCCGAACGATTTGGTGCCGACATCGAGTCGGTACGCATCGGGTTGGGTTCAGATCCGCGCATTGGCTATGCCTTCATCTATCCCGGCGTGGGTTATGGCGGCTCGTGTTTCCCGAAGGATGTGCAAGCCCTGCAGCGTTCGGCTCAAGAAGTGGGCTACGACGCCAGCATCCTCACCGCGGTGGAAAGCGTCAACAATCGCCAAAAACAGGTGCTGTTCAACAAAATCAAGGCGCACTTCGGCGAGCTTCGCGGCAGGACGGTGGCCGTTTGGGGTTTGGCCTTCAAGCCCAACACCGATGACATGCGCGAGGCATCGAGCCGGGTGCTGATGGAGTCCCTCTGGGCCGCCGGCGCCAAGGTACGCGCCTACGATCCGGTGGCGATGCCTGAGTGCCTGAGGATTTACGGCCAGCGCCCCGACCTTACGCTCTGTAAAACCGGTCCCGACGCCCTGCAAGGCGCCGACGCGTTGGCCATCGTCACGGAATGGCACGAGTTTCGCAGCCCGGATTTCGAGGACATGAAAGGTGCCTTGCAAACGCCGGTGATTTTCGACGGGCGCAATCTTTATGACCCGGACCAGATGGCGCAGGCTGGCTTTAGTTACTATGCCATCGGCAGGGGCAAGACTTTACAGTGACGCAACTATGAACACAGTGATCCTGACCCCGGTGCTCCTATGAGCACAGTGATTCCCGTCATCCTCTCGGGAGGGGCGGGCACCCGTCTCTGGCCGCTATCGCGCGAGATGTATCCGAAGCAGCTGTTGGCGCTCACCAGCACGCAGACCATGCTGCAGGATACCGTCACTCGGCTACGGGGGATTGCCGGCGCCCTGGCCCCCATTGTGGTCTGCAATGAAGCCCATCGCTTCACGGTCGCAGAGCAGATCCGTGCGCTCGATCTCACCCCCTCGGCCATTCTGTTGGAGCCGTCGGGGCGCAATACCGCGCCGGCTGTTGCGCTGGCCGCGCTCAAGGCAATGAACATCGACCCCGACGCCACTTTGGTGGTCGCGCCGGCGGATCATGTGATTCGCGATGTGCGTAAATTTCAGCAAGCCGCCGAGGTCGCGGTATCGCTGGCTCAACACGACAAGCTCGTGACCTTCGGCATCGTCGCGCATGCGCCGGAAACCGGTTATGGCTACATTCGCCGCGGCGAGGGAGGCGGGCCGGCCTATCCGGTTGCCCAATTTATTGAAAAGCCGCCGCTCGATGTGGCACAGCAATTTGTCACCACCGGGGATTATTACTGGAACAGCGGCATGTTCGTGTTCAAAGCCAGCCGCTATCTTGCTGAGCTGAACCGCTTCGCGCCGGACATCCTGGCGGTCTGCACGGCGGCCTTTCAGGCGGCCAAAATCGATTTGGATTTTTTGCGCATCGACAAGACGGAATTCATCCAGTGCCGCAGCGAGTCGATCGACTACGCCGTGATGGAGAAAACCAAGGACGCACTGGTGTTGCCGTTGGATGTGGGTTGGAGCGACGTGGGGTCCTGGTCCTCGCTGTTCGATGCGCTGCCCGCGGACGAGGAGGGCAATGTGCTGCAGGGCGATGTCATCACTCATGACAGCCACGACTGCTATGTGCACTCGACCAGCCGCCTGGTCGCGGCCGTCGGCATGGAAGATCACATCATAGTCGAGACCAAGGATGCGATTTTGGTGGCCCCCAAGGACCGTGTGCAGGACGTGAAGGATCTGGTCGCCAAAATCAAGAAATCGGGCCGCAGCGAGTCGGCGCTGCATCGTGAGGTTTTTCGGCCGTGGGGCAGCTATGACAGCATCGATAGCGGCGATCGCTTCCAGGTGAAGCGCCTGTCGGTGAAGGCGGGCGGCGTGCTGTCGCTGCAAATGCATCACCATCGGGCCGAACATTGGATCGTGGTGCAGGGCACGGCGCGCATCACCTGCAACGACAAGACCTTCCTGTTGTCGGAAAACGAATCCACCTACATTCCGATCGGCGCCACGCATCGCATCGAGAATCCCGGCAAGGTGCCCCTGCACATCATCGAAGTGCAGTCCGGGTCCTATTTGGGCGAAGACGATATCGTGCGCTACGAAGACAACTATGGCCGCAAGGGAACCAACACGTGAGTTCGATCACGTGTTTCAAGGCTTACGATTTACGCGGCCGAATCCCGAACGAGCTCAACGATGATGTGGCGTATCGAGTGGCCCGCGGCTACGCCCAATTCCTGCATCCCAAGCGCGTGGTTGTCGGCCGCGATATCCGCCTGAGCAGCGCAGGTCTTACCGATGCGGTGTGCAAAGGATTGACCGACAGCGGCGTGGACGTGTATGACATCGGTGTGTGCGGCACGGAAGGCGTGTACTTCGCCACTTTCGACGGCGGCTACGATGGCGGCATCATGATCACGGCAAGCCACAATCCGCCGGACTACAACGGTATGAAGTTCGTGCGGGAAGCATCAAAGCCGATCAGCGGCGACAATGGTTTGGCCGATATTCGGCAGTTTGCGGAGCGCGGCGAGTTCGCCGGCCCAAAGCGCGTAGGCGTCCGCCACCGTATCGATACCACCGAGGCCTATGTCAGCCACCTATTGTCCTACGTGGATTTATCGGCGTTGAAGCCGCTCAAGATAGTGGTGAATGCCGGCAACGGCGGGGCCGGGCTCATCATCGACAAGCTGGAAGCGTATCTGCCGTTCAAGTTCATCAAACTCCATCATCAGCCGGACGGCCATTTCCCCAACGGCATCCCCAATCCCATGCTGGAGGAGAACCGCAAGCCCACGGTGGACGCGATCCGCCAGTCTGGCGCGGATTTCGGCATCGCCTGGGACGGGGATTTCGACCGCTGTTTTCTGTTCGATGAGCAGGGTGGCTTCATCGAGGGGTACTATATCGTCGGCCTGCTCGCATCGATTCTGCTGCGCGGTCAACCCGGCGCCAAGGTCGTGCACGATCCGCGCCTGACCTGGAATACCATCGAAATCGTCAAGGCCAGCGGGGGCGCAGCGGTACTGTCCAAATCCGGCCACGCCTTCATCAAGCAGCGCATGCGCGAGGTGGATGGGGTGTATGGCGGTGAAATGAGCGCGCATCACTATTTCCGTCGTTTTGCCTATTGCGACAGCGGCATGATTCCGTGGTTGGTGGTGGCGCAAATCCTGTCCGAGTCGGGCCAAAAATTATCCGCCTTGGTGGGCGAGCGTATCGGCTTGTTTCCGGTCAGCGGCGAACTCAATTACCGGGTGCCGGATGCCAAGGCCGCCATTGCCGCATTCGAGCAACGCTACGCGCCGCAAGCCCTTGCGCTCGATCGCACCGATGGCGTTTCTTTCGAATTTCCGGATTGGCGCTTCAACCTGCGCACGTCGAATACCGAACCGCTGATTCGCCTCAATGTGGAAGCACGCGGCTCGGTTGAACTCATGCAGGCGAAAACCGCCGAGCTGCTTGGGTTGTTGAAATCCCAAGGCGCGGTCGCTGCCGACCATTAAAGTTAAGCGTATGTCCAATCCCAAGCTCAGCGTCGTCATTCCGGTCTACAACGAAGAGGCGGTGCTGCCTAGCTTGTTCTCGCGGTTGTACCCCGCGCTGGATGCGCTGAAGATTCCGTACGAAATCGTATTCGTCAACGACGGCAGTCGAGATCGTTCGGTGGCGCTGCTGCGCCAACAATTCTTGGAGCGCCCGAGCGAGACCCGGGTCGTGTTGTTCCATGCAAATTTTGGCCAGCATTCGGCGGTGATGGCAGGACTCGCCTACGCGCGCGGCGAATACGTGGTCACCTTGGATGCGGACCTGCAGAATCCCCCGGAAGAGATCGGCAAATTGGTCGGCAAGCTCGATCAGGGTTTCGACTACGTCGGGACGATCCGCCAGCAACGGCAGGATTCGTTGTGGAGGCGCACCTTCTCCAAGGCCATCAACAAGATTCGCGAATGGATCACGCCGGTACGCATCACCGATCAGGGGTGCATGATGCGCGGCTACGCACGCTCGGTGGTGACTGCGCTCAATCAAACGCGCGAAGTGAACACCTTCATCCCCGCGCTGGCGTCCATCTATGCGATGAACCCGATCGAAGTGCCGATTGCGCACGAGGAGCGGCACGCGGGACGGTCGAAATATTCGATGTACAGTTTGATTCGCCTGAACTTTGATCTGATCACGGGGTTTTCCGTAGTTCCGCTGCAACTCTTTTCGATGGTGGGCATGGCGGTATCGTTGTTATCGGCCCTGTTCTTCGTCTACCTGATCGTGCGCCGCTTCACGGTGGGCGCCGAGGCTGAAGGCCTTTTCACGCTGTTCGGCATTGTGTTCTTCTTCATCGGCCTGGCGCTTTTCGGCATCGGTCTTCTCGGCGAATATGTCGGGCGCATCTATGCGCAAGTCCGCGAGAGGCCGCGCTATATCGTCGAGGCGGTACTGGAACAGGACACCGATCCCAACAGGGTTATGCCCGGCTTTTTGTCGCGGCGGATCACGGATCATTCGGTCCTGTGACCAGTGCGGTGGTATTCGCCTACAGCGAGGTCGGGGTTCGCTGTGTCCGCGAACTTCTGGCGCAAGGTGTCAACATTCCACTTCTGTTCAGCCATGCGGATGATCCGAACGAAAATCAGTGGTTCGGCAGCGTCCATCAATTAGCGACGCAGCACGGATTGAATGTCGTCACGCCGGATTCGCCCAACCCGGCACAATGGATTGCACGGGGGGCGGCTGCCCAACCGGATTTTGTATTCTCCTTTTACTATCGCTACATGCTGGATAAGGCATGGCTCACCCTGCCGCGCCGCGGGGCGCTGAACATCCATGGATCGCTGCTGCCGAAGTACCGCGGGCGCGCGCCGATTCACTGGGCCATCATCCACGGTGAATCGATGACCGGTGCCAGCCTGCACTACATGGTGGAGAAGCCGGATGCCGGAGCGCTGGTCGATCAAGAAGCCGTGCCGATTTTGGAAAACGACACAGCACTCGATGTGTCGATCAAAGTCGCCGGGGCCGCCGAAACGGTGCTGCGTCGCAGTCTGCCGGGCTTGATTGCAGGCACCGCGTCTTCGCAGCCGCTGGACCTGGCCGCGGGATCTTATTTTGGCCGCCGCCGGCCCGAGGATGGGCGCATCGACTGGCGATGCGGGGCGCGCGCCGTCCATGACCTGGTGCGTGCCGTGGCACCGCCGTTCCCCGGCGCCTTTACCGACGTCAACGGGTATAGGATTGCGATACTCGCGACGCGCCTCGACACGCAGCCCTTGAAATACCCGGCCCGAACGCCTTGTTTGTACGCATCGGGGGGCACCTGGTACGCCGACTGCGTGGACGGGCGGCGCCTTAAGATTTTGCAATTGACCGTTAATGGCGCGCCTTTGGCCCACAATACCGTGCCGCCGGCGCTGGCACAGCAGCCGTTGGCGCTCACCTGAAGCGCTTTTTTTCGTAGGGGTTTATTTTGAAAAACGTTCTGATTCTTGGGGTCAACGGCTTCATCGGCCATCATTTGAGCAAGTACATTCTTGCCCACACCGATTGGCATATTTACGGCATGGACCTGCAGTCGGAACGGGTCGGCACCCTGCTGAGCAATCCGCGCTTTCATTTCGTGGAAGGCGATATCACCATCAATCTGGAGTGGGTCGAGTATCACGTGCGCAAATGCGACGTGATCCTGCCGTTGGTGGCGATTGCGACACCGGCAACCTATGTGCGCGAGCCGCTGCGGGTTTTCGAACTGGACTTCGAGGCGAACCTGCCCATCATCCGCCACTGCGTGAAGTACAAAAAGCGTGTGGTGTTTCCCTCGACCTCGGAAGTGTACGGCGCCAGCCGCGACAAGGAGTTCGATCCGGAGACCTCCGAGTTGGTGCTCGGCCCCATTCACAAACAGCGCTGGATTTACTCCTGCGTGAAGCAACTCTTGGATCGCATCATTTGGGCCTACGGCCAACAGGGGCTGCAGTTCACGTTGTTTCGGCCCTTCAATTGGATCGGGTCGGGTCTGGACAGCATGGATGATCCGAAGGAAGGCAGTTCGCGGGTGCTGACGCAGTTCTTGGGCCACATCGTACGCGGCGAGCCGATCAAATTGGTCGACGGCGGTACGCAAACCCGTGCGTTTACTTACATCGATGATGCGGTCGAATGTCTCACCACCATCATCGACAATCCGAACGGCGTGGCCGACGGCAAGATCTACAACATCGGCAACCCGTACAATTCCTACTCCATCCGCAAGTTGGCGGAGATGATGCTGGAAATCGCCGTGTCTCGCCCGGAGTACGCGCCCACGGCGCGCAACACCAAATTGATCGAGGTCTCGGCGCTCGATTACTACGGCAAGGGGTATGCGGACATTCCGGCGCGTATGCCATCGATCAAGAACACCACGGCGGAACTCGGCTGGACACCGAAAACCGACATGCGCAAGGCGCTCAAGGCCATCTTCGATTCCTACGCTCACGCCTTACCCTCTGCCTCGGCGTTGCTGTCGCGCGATGCTTGAGACGACGCACATCGGCCTCAAGGTCGATGTGGATACGTTGCGGGGAACCCGCGATGGCGTGCCGCGGCTCGCCGCGCTGTTCAAGAAGCTTGAAGTCGACGCCACTTTTTATTTTTCAGTGGGACCTGATCACACGGGGCGCGCCATGCGACGCGTATTTCGCAAGGGCTTTGCGCAAAAAGTCGCGCGCACCTCGGTGCTCAAACATTATGGGTTGAAAACCTTGCTGTACGGCGTGCTGTTGCCGGGCCCGGACATCGGCCGCGAGGCGGGCGCTTTCATGCGCGGCGTGCACGATGGCGGCTTCGAGGTGGGACTGCACACCTATGATCATGTGCGCTGGCAGGACTATGTAGCCGGCGCTTCGGAGGCCTGGACAAGGATCGAGTTCGAGCGGGGTATGAACGCCTTTAAGCGGGTGTTCGGTTTTTTCCCGCAATCGCATGCCGCCGCCGGTTGGCAAATCAACGCGCATGCGCTGGAACTGGAGCGTGAATACGGCTTGGGCTACGCCAGCGATACCCGCGGACGTACGCCCTTTTGGCCGCGGCTCGCAGCAGGGCGCAGCACCTGTCCGCAATTGCCAACCACGCTGCCCACATTCGATGAGTTGCTGGGCCGCGACGGCATTGATGAATCGAACATCGCGGATGCGATATTTCGACTGTCGGAACCTGGCGCTGGCACGAGCGGCGAGAATTTGCACGTGTTCACCTTGCATGCCGAGTTGGAAGGCATGCTCTTGCTGGACGCTTTCGAGTCGCTGCTTAACAAGTGGCGGGCGGCCGGCGCCAAGATCACGCGCATGGCGGCCATTCGCGAACTCAGCCTGCAAAGGCCGCTGCCCGATCAGACCGTGATCATGGGCGAAATCCCGGGACGTTCCGGTCTGTTGGCCATGCAACCCGCGGATGCAGAGGCCGCGTGAGTCAAGCCATTGACTTGCGGGAGCGGCAAAGCTGGCTGTATGGGGGTCTTGCGGTGCTGCTGGTCGCGGTGTGGCTTGCGACACTGGCGGGCCGTCCGCTGTTCAATCCCGATGAGGGACGCTACGCCGAGATTCCGCGCGAGATGTTGAGCGGTGGTGATTGGGTGATCCCGCACTTGAACGGCTTGGACTATATCGAGAAGCCGCCGCTGCAGTACTGGGCGACCGCCGCGATGTATCGCGTGTTCGGCGTGAGCGAGTTCTCGGCACGGCTTTACACCGCCCTCACCGCGCTCGGCACGGTAGCTCTGGTGGGGTTGCTGGGGGGGCGACTCGGCGGGCGGGATACGGGCCGGCGTGCCGTGGCAGTCGCGTCCGGTATGGTGATGGTGGTCGTCCTGGGTCAGTTGACGACGCTGGACATGAGCCTGACGTTTTACATGACGGCCAGCATGACGGGATTTGTGCTGGCGCAGCAGCCGGGAGAGCGTTGGCGTCAGTGGATGCTGATGGCCTGGATCGCTGCGGCCTTGGGCGTGCTCACCAAGGGCCTCGTGGCGGCCGCCATTCCTGCGGCCGTGCTGATCATTTACAGTCTGTGTTCCCGTGATTTCACGCCCTGGCGCAAACTGAACCTGTCCTTCGGGTTGCCGTTGTTCTTGAGCATCACGGTGCCCTGGCACTGGCTTGCGGCATTGAGGCGCAGTGATTTCCTGCAGTTTTTCTTTGTCCATGAGCATTTCGCGCGTTACCTCACCCCGATCGCCGACCGCCAGGAACACTGGTGGTTCTTTGGGATGGTGTTCTTGATCGGCACGGTCCCGTGGACGGTGCCGGCACTGCGGGTTTTGATCGGCGGCTGGCGCCGCCGCGCCGACGGTACGCCCTTCAGCACGGCCTTCTTCTTGTGGATATGGGTGCTTTTCGTCTGCGTGTTTTTTTCGCTGTCGGATTCGAAACTCATGCCCTACATATTGCCGGCGATGCCGGCGCTGGCGGTTTTGATCGCGGCGCAGCCCATCGCAACTTTGAAGCGGGATTTCTTGATCACGGCCATCCTGACGGCAATCGCCGGTGTGGCGCTGGGTGTCGCGAGCTTCTATGAACCGGCCCTGGTCCCGGCATCGCCGGCCCGCCCGTATTTTCTTTCCCTCGCGAAACCGCTGCGGGAAGTCGCTGTCCTGTTGATCGTGTCGGGGGCGTTCGTGTGGGTTCAGGGCGCTCGCGATGCAACGCGTGCCGGCGTCTTTCTCGGGGTTGGCTGGTGCTTGGCGGGGCTGCTTCTGATCAGGACCGCGACACTGCTGGCGCCGATCTACTCGGGAATCGATCTGGCCAACGCGTTGCCGCCCGGGAGTGGCGATGCGCCGCTCTATAGCGTACGCACCTATGATCAAACGCTGCCTTTTTATTTGCGGCGCACGGTCACATTGGTCGGGTATCGTGGCGAACTCGACTATGGATTGCACCAGGCCCCCGGCGGCGAGATCGCAGACATCGATGAGTTTCTACGCCTGTGGGAGTCGCAAGCTCGCGCCTTCGCGGTGATGGATAAAAGAACGTTCAATAACTTCAAGGAGCGTGGCGTGCCCATGCGAAACGTCGGTGAAAATGTGGCTCACGTGATGGTGGCAAGACAATGACTTTCATGACGTGGGTGTTGATTTTGACGGGCGTCGGATTGAACGCGGCGGCGCAACTGCTGTTGAAGGCGGCCACCAAGCCGCTGGCGCATCTCAGCGTCTTCAATGCCGATATCTTGAGCAGCAGCGTGATGATTCTGTTCAAGAGCCCACCGTTTTGGGGCGGCCTGCTGTGCTACGCAGGCAGCCTTTGCGTGTGGGTCGCTGCCCTCACCAAGGCACCGGTCAGCACGGCTTATCCGATGCTGTCCTTGGGCTACGTGCTCGTCGCTGCCGTGTCGGTGGCGTGGCTGGGAGAAACGCTCACTCTGCCTAAGATGCTGGGGATTGCGCTGATCTGCACCGGCGTGGTGCTGGTGTCGCGGAGCCCGCTATGAAGCCGTTTCTGCCCTTCACGCGCCCCTCGATCGATGAGCAGAGCATTGCCGCCGTCGCGGACGTGTTTCGCTCGGGTCAGTTGGCCAGCGGTCCGAAAGTGGCGGCCTTTGAAGCGGCCTTGGCCGCTTACCTCGGCGGAAGCCGCCAAGTGCGCGTCATGACCTCGGCCACCGCCGGTCTGGAGATGGCGCTCGAAGTCGCCGGTATCGGCGCGGGCGACGAAGTCATCGTACCGGCAATGAGTTTCGCTGCGAGCGCCAACGTCATCGCGCGCCTGCGCGCCAAGCCGGTATTTGTGGATATCGATCTTCATACCCGCAACATCAATCTGGATCGCGTACCCGCGGCCATCACTTCTAAAGCCCGCGCCATCATGCCGGTGCATTTTGCGGGGCTGCCGGTGGATATGGATCGGCTCTACGGTCTGGCGGCGGAACATGGGCTGCGCGTGGTGGAGGATGCGGCGCACGCCATCGGATCGAAGTACAAGGGCAAGCCGATCGGCAGTTTCGGGGATCTGGTGGTGTTCAGTTTTCACCCGAACAAGAACATGACGACCATCGAAGGCGGCGCCATCACCACCGGCGATACCCTGGCGGCGGAACTCCTGGAGCAGTACCGTTTTCACGGCATCAAGCGCAATGGCGCGGGCGAGGTCGATGTCATGTTCCCGGGGGCCAAGAGCAACCTGACGGATGTGGCAGCGCAAGTCGGCATCGACCAGTTGAGGCGCCTGGATGGATTCAATGCACGCCGCCTCGTCCTGGCTGAGCGCTATTTCGCAGCGTTTCAGGGTTTCAGCGGCGCCGTGCTGCCGGCGCGAGGGGATTCAGGTCACAGCTGGCATATGTTTCAGATACTGATCGACTTCACCGCGCGCGGTATGACGAGAGACGGATTCCAAAAGGCCATGCTTCAGCGGGGGATCGGCATCGGCGTGCACTACCCGAGCATTCCCAGTCTCAGATTTTATCGCGAGGCGGGTTATCGCGATGAAGACACACCGGTGGCGGCGAGGGTGGGACGCGAGACGGTCACACTGCCTTTGTTTCCCGCCATGACCGACGAGGATGTGGAGCGCGTCGTCGGCGAGATCAAACAAGTGCTGAAATAGCCATCACGATGAAGGTGTGACGTCCACGCTGCAGACGGATTGAGGGCAAAGATAGCGGCGATTCGCGGCTTTATTGCCCGCCAGACTGGGATGGCGCAGACTGCCCACCGAGCTAATTCAGCTCCAAAGGAAGTCTTACCATGAAGCGTCTTATGATTCTTGCCCTGAGCAGTGCGGCACTCGCCGCGCCCTTGTACGCGGCACTTGCCCCAGGCGTTCAGGCACCTGATTTCACCACCGATGCGACCCTCGCCGGCAAGCCGTTTAAATTTTCTTTGGCGGATGCGCTGAAGACCGGCCCAGTCGTACTTTATTTTTATCCGGCGGCGTTTACCACCGGCTGCACCATCGAAGCTCATAACTTCGCCGAAGCGACGGATAAGTTCAAAGCGCTGGGCGCGACGGTGATTGGCATCTCGCATGACAGCATCGATACGCTCAACAAATTCTCGGTGAGCGAATGCCGCAACAAGTTCGCGGTGGCTGCCGATGCGGATCAGAAAATCACCAAGCAATACGATGCCGTGCTGGCGATCAAGCCCGAGTACGCCAACCGCACCTCCTATGTGATCGCGCCGAACGGCAAGATCATTTATGAGTACACCGCGTTGAATCCCGACAAGCACGTGGAGAACACGATGGCTGCGGTCGAGAAGTGGAAGGCTGAGCACAAGTCGTAAGGGCTACTCTCGAGACATAGGGTGCCCGTCTACGGGCACCCGCATTTGTTGCTGGACGCTCGCAAGCGCCGCGTAGTACTGAGACTTCGACCGCAGCAACGCTCCGCAGAGGTAGAGCGGCGGGTAACCTTCGGCAGCCAGCATGAGCGGCATGAGCAGCCGTCCCGTTCGGCCATTGCCGTCGTGATAGCCCAATGACTTCTTAAGGTTCCGTCAAAACCTTTATAACCACCGCGCGCTCCTTAAGGATACGGACCTAATGACGGGTGAGTGTTGCCGGCTTTTATAGCGCTATTATCTAGTTGAATATCCACCTTATATTTGGTTAATGACCAATTAAGCTATTGTTTGTAAACAATATAATTTAGAGATTAACTAGTCTATAATCTAGGCATGCCGACCTCCCTTCCGACCCTCATCGCCGAGCGGCTCACCCGCGGCGCCAGCTCTGCTGCAGAGCTCATGCAGGCTCTAGGCGTCTCGCAGACTACGGTATCTCGTGCGCTGCGAGAGCTCGAGCGCCGTCATGATGTGCTGCGCATGGGCTCAACGCGGGGCGCACGTTACGCCTTGCACCGACGCGTGGCAGCGATCGGTTCGCAATGGCCCATCTATCGAATCGACGAGGACGGCACTCCTCTCGAGTTGGGAACCCTAAACGCAATCTATAGCGATGGTTATTACGCGAACGCGGGTCCTGCACGTATTGTCGGTCTTTTCCAGGGTCTTCCGTATTATCTACACGACGCTAGGCCCGCGGGATTCCTTGGGAGGGCGATACCCGCGGCGTATCCGGAACTCGCTTTGCCGCCTCGGGTCATCGATTGGACAGACGAGCACTTCCTGACATACCTCACGCAACGTGGGACCGACGTGAGTGGAAGTCTAGTCATCGGAATGGAAGCGCTCAATCGCAGCCTTGCTGGGATCAACTCACCGCCGGTCGTGCCGGTGCACGACCGCGTCACGAAGTACCCCGCTCTCGCGATCAGCGCCATGGCAGGTGCGCCGCCGGGTTCCTCGGTACATGGTGAGCAACCGAAGTTCGCCGCTTGCCTTGCGGACGGCGAGCGGCGCACTCATGTGATCGTGAAATTTTCCCCGCAGCGGTCGACACCGACGGGTCAACGCTGGGCGGACTTGCTGACTGCTGAATTTCTGGCACACCGCGTGCTCGAGGAGTACGGCATTGCGGCCTGCCGCTCGCGTTTGCTGGAATGCGACGATCGCCTTTTTCTGGAATGCGATCGATTCGATCGAATCGGTGCCGATGGCCGGCGTGGCGTTGTATCGCTGTTCGCACTCGATGCCGCACGCTATGGGCGCCTGGACACCTGGACGGCATCCGCCGAACGCCTCGCCGCCGAGTCACTGCTGTCATCTCAGGATGCCGAACGAATTCGATTCCTCGATGCCTTCGGCGCGCTCATCGCCAACACGGACCGGCACTTCGGCAACGTGACCTTGTTCGATGATTACCAGGGAAAATTCGAATTTGCCCCGGTCTATGACATGTTGCCGATGCTATTCGCGCCCCAAGATGGCCAGCTTGTGGCGCGGCAATTCGAATTGATACCGGCTAGAGCGGCGTGGCTGGCTGTTTGGTCTGGCGCTCGTGCGCTCGCGGAAATCTACTGGGATCGGGTCGCGCGCGAGCCGCGAATCAGCGCTGATTTTCGCCAGCTCGGGACCGAGAGCCTGACAGCACTCCGAGCCATGCCACGCCGCGGAGCGTCGGTCTCCGCGAGCTGATCAGTAGTAGAATCCTCTGAAAAGTCCTCGCCCACGCCCGAAGCTGCTATGACCGACACCATCGCCTTCTATCACAACCCGCAGTCGCGGGGCCGGATTGTGCATTGGATGCTCGAGGAAGTGAATGCGCCTTACGAAATCAAAGTGGTGGATTTCAACAAGAAGGAACACAAGTCGGCCGATTTCCTCGCCATCAACCCCATGGGAAAAATTCCCGCCATCGTTCATCGCGGAACGGTAGTCACCGAGTGCGCGGCCATCTGCGCGTACTTGGCCGATGCCTTTCCGGCGGCAGGGCTTGCGCCGGCGACGGACGACCCTAAGCGCGGCACGTATCTGCGCTGGCTATTCTTTGGGGCGGGCTGCGTGGAGCCTGCGATCATCGATCAGATGTTCTCGCGGCCGCCGCCGAGCCGGCCCGAGGCCTTGAGCTATGGAAACTACACCGACACGCTGAACACGCTGGAGAAGGCAATTAGCCCCGGGCCCTTTGTGGTTGGCGAACGATTCAGCGCAGCGGATGTTTACGTGGGCTCCGCCATTGGCTGGGGCCTGATGATGAAAGCGGTCGAGCCGCGCCCGGCGTTTGCTGCGTATATGGCCAGGGTGACTCAACGACCGGCCCATCAGCGCGCCATGGCTCAGAGCGAGGCATTGATGCCCAAGAGCGCTTAGAGACTCTTCAGGCGAGCTGCTGCAGTTCCCCGGCCAATAATGCGCTAACACTGCAGCCGCGCTTTGCCGCGACGCTTCGAGCCCGCTTAAGAAGATCCCGGTCAATGGCGACAGTGACGTTGTGCTTGCGTATGGCGGCGATCTCCAGGGTTCGCTATGCAACCAATGCCCGGAGTTTCTGTTGTACGCGAGGGGTAATATGATCGATCTCTCTGGCGAGGTTGACCTGCATCGCAGTGCGAGCCACCTCAAGCAGCGCTCGCTCGACGTTGTACGTGCCCCGCTCTTGAAGCCACTGCAATACAAAGGCCAAGTGCCAGAGCGCCGAGTTGCCCTCGTGAATCGGTGCGGGGAAGCTAGTCGCATGGGTGAGCCAGAGCTTGCGCATGTTTTGCCTACTTACTCCCACAAACTCTGCTACTTCGGTCAAACCGACGAAGTCTGGGCTGACTTCAACAAACTTCGCGCCTGGGATAGCGTTTTTCACGTCCGCCAAGGCACTGACAATTGCCTCGTGCGCCGACTCCGCCTCACGCGAAAAGTCCAATGCAATCCGACCCGGCTGCCCAATACCTACTAAAGCATCATCACAGCCGGCCGCGCCAAGCCGCTCCACCAACTCGTCTGCGGTCGGGCCGTCCGCCGGAAGCTTGAAGTTCAGTTTGAAGTCGTATTCCATCATCGCTTACTCCGCCGATGGCTCATCTTTCGCAGAAGGGACAATAGATTTGCTGCCCATAGGTTGTCAAATGACAACCAACCCTATTCCCGCGCTCTGGGCATGAGCAGCTTGGCGATCAAGGACGTCCACCCCGTTTGATGCGACGCTCCGCAGCCGCGGCCACTGTCGCCATGAAAATACTCATAGAAGGGGATGCAATCTCGATAGTGGGGATCCGATTGCAGTTGCGGCTGGTGACGCAGCACCGGCCGCTCGCCCTTATCGTCCTTCAAGAAAATGCGCGATAGCCGAAGCGCCAGTTCGTTCGCGACTTCGTTGATGGTGTGGAAATTTCCCGAGCCTGTAGGGCATTCCACTTTGAAGTCATCGCCGTAGTAATGGTGAAACTTCTGCAGCGACTCGATGATGAGGAAGTTCAGCGGAAACCAAACAGGTCCGCGCCAATTCGAGTTGCCGCCGAATTGCCGGGATTCAGATTCTGCCGGCGTATAGCGCACAGACTCGTTGACATGGTCCACATGCAATTCGAAAGGCTGTTCGAGATGCGCCTTCGAGAGGGCGCGAATGCCGTAGTCGGACAGAAATTCAGATTCATCCAGCATGCGTTTCAGCAGCTTCTTCATGCGGTGGCCGCGCAGCAGCGACAGCAGCCGGCGCTCACCCCGCCCGGGCGACTGCCAGTGCGACACCAGACCGGCCAGATCGGGACGGTGCATCAAAAACCACTCCAGGCGGCGCCTGAAGCCCGGTAACTTCTCCAGCAACTCCGGTTCCAGAGTCTCTACGGCGAACAGCGGTATCAAACCCACCATGGATCGTATGCGCAAGCGCACACGCTGATTGTCGGGCAGGCATAGAACGTCATAAAAGAACTGATCCTCATCGTCCCATAGGCCGATGTCTTCGCTGACCATGGAACTCATCGCTTCGGCAATATTCAAGAAGTGCTCGAAGAATTTGCTGGCGATGTCTTCGTACACATGGTTGTGTTCAGAGAGTTCCAGGGCAATGCGCATCAGGTTCAGCGCATACATCGCCATCCAACTGGTGCCGTCGGATTGATTGATATATCCGCCGGTGGGCAGCTGGGCGCTGCGGTCGAAGACGCCGATGTTGTCCAGCCCTAGAAATCCGCCCTGGAAGATATTCCGGCCGAGATTGTCCTTGCGGTTGACCCACCAGGTGAAGTTCAGCATGAGCTTGTGGAATACCCGCTCGAGGAATTCCAAATCGCCCTTGCCGGCATTTTGTTTGCGGTCGATCTGGTAGACGCGCCAGGTCGCCCAGGCGTGCACCGGGGGATTCACATCGCTGAATGCCCATTCATAGGCGGGGATCTGGCCATTGGGGTGCATGTACCATTCACGGGTGAGCAGGACGAGCTGATGTTTTGCGAAGGCCGGATCGATGAGCGCGAAGGGAATGCAATGAAACGCCAGGTCCCAGGATGCGTACCAGGGGTATTCCCACTTGTCGGGCATCGACAGGATGTCGGCATTATTGAGATTGCGCCAATCGGCATCGCGTCCCTGCAGGCGCGTGTCCGGCGGCTTCACCTGGGCAGAATCGCCCTTGAGCCAGCGAGGCACATCGAGATAGTAGAATTGCTTGCTCCAGATCAACCCGGCGAAGGCCTGCCGCTGGACGATGCGTTCATCGGCGGAACTCATGTCCTTTTGCAGATCCGCATAGTAGGCATCGGCCTCGCGCTGCCGCTGCTGCATGTGGCTGTCGAAATCCTGGAAGGGGGTGCTCACCGGACGGCGGCACAGGCGCAGCCGCAGCTCCCGTTTGCCGCCCGCGGGGATGGTGGATTGATACCACACCCCAGCCTTGGTGCCCTTGCGTGCAGGGTTCACGCGATCGCGGTGACCGCCGACGATGCGCTCATGGAAGGCGTCCTTGAAATACCCGGGCGCCCCAAAGTTCCAGAGCCGTTGCGCGTTGGTTTCATTTTCCGTGTACAGAACTTCGGCTTCGCCGTCAAAATACAAGCGGCTCACGCCAAATCCTGCGGGCTCGACGGCAATCCCACCGTCTTCGGCCGCGCGCAGTTCCGGTTTTTCGCAACCGGCGTCCCAACTCCACGTGTTGCGAAACACGAGTTGCGGGATCAGGTGCAGCGTTGCGGTCGGGCCGCGATTCCACGCCGTGATTTTCATGAGAATCTCGCCCGGTTCGACCTGGGCATACTCCACGAACACGTCGAAATACCGGTTCTCCGCGAATACGCCCGTGTCCAAGAGTTCGTACTCGGGTACATCGGTGCCGCGCCGCAGATTCTCCGCCACCAGATCGGCGTACGGAAATTCGCGATGCGGATATTTATAGAGCATCTTCAAGTAAGAATGCGTCGGCGTCGCATCCAGATAAAAATAATGCTCCTTCACGTCCTCGCCGTGATTGCCCTCGGCGTTGGTCAGACCGAACAGGCGCTCTTTTAAAATGGGGTCGACGCCGTTCCACAAACCTACGGACAAACACACCAGCTGCTCGGCATCGGAAATACCGGCGATGCCATCTTCCCCCCACCGGTATGCGCGGCTGCGCGCGTGGTCGTGCGGGAAATATTCCCAGGCCGTGCCGCCGGAACTGTAGTCCTCCCGCACGGTGCCCCATTGGCGCTCGCTCAAATAGGGTCCCCAGTGCTTCCAGCCGTCGGGGCCGAGCACATTGGCGAGCAGACGCTCTCGTTCCGTATTCATTCAAGGAATTCCTTAAGCTCTCGAAATCTGGCGCTCGAGATAGATCCACGAGCGAAGTATCTCAGCGACGCTCCAGGCCTGCGCGAAGCACCCGCGCGCAGTGTGAGGTGCGTCACCATCAAAAACCTCACTGACCGTGCCAATGCAGGCGCTGTTCACATGCTCAGCGATCGGATCGAGCAGCGACTGCGCCAGGCGGGCATCGCCGTGAACTCGATAATGCGCGCGGGCGAAGGGCCCGAGCAGCCAGCTCCACACCGTGCCCATGTGGTAGGCGGCGTCGCGCTGCCAGGGGTTGCCGGTGTACTGCCCGATGTACTTCGGGTCGGTCGGACTCAAAGACCGCAGGCCGTAGCTCGTGAGAAGGTCTCGGCCGCACCGCTCAACCACGGCGCGCATCTGCGCCGCGGACAGCGCGCAGTAGGGCAGCGAGACCGCCAGAATTTGGTTGGGTCTGATCCGATCATCTCGCGCGCTGCCGCCTTCGACATCGATGACGTCATACAAACAAGCGCGCTCTTCATTCCAGAAGCGGCCAAAATTGGTGCTTGCGCGATCCAGCAGCTGTTCGCAAAATCGCTTCTCGCTCAAGTCGCGCATGCGGCCGGCGAGCCGAACCGTGACGTTCAGCGCGTTGAGCCACAGGGCATTTATTTCCACCGCTTTGCCCGTGCGCGGTGTGAACACCTCATTGCCACTCTTGGCATCCATCCACGTGAGCTGCGTGCCCGCCTCGCCGGCATACAAGAGTCCGTCCCGCGCATCCACATGAATGCCGAAGCGTGTGCCGTCGACATGCGCGTGAATGATGGCCACGAGTACGGGAAACAGATCGCTCAGCAGCTTAAGGTCTCGCTTAGCCTGCAGGTAATCATCCAGCGCATGAAACATCCACAAGGTCGCATCGGCCGTGTTGTATTCCGGCGCCTCGCCGCCGTCGGGGAATCGATTCGGCAGCATGCCGCGATCGACGAACGACGCATAGGTCTTGAGGATGCCGGCCGCGATGTCGTAGCGCCCCAGTATGGTTGCGAGGCCCGGCAGGGAGATCATGGTGTCGCGGCCCCAGTCGGCAAACCAGGGGTAGCCGGCGATGATGCTCAACGAGGCACCGCCGGGCGCGCCTCGCCGCACGATGAACTGATCCGAGGAGCGCGCCAATGTGCGTATCCATGCCGGCGCATTCTTGGGAAGAGGCGCGATCCGTGCGCGGGATTGGTCTTGAATGGCTTGCAACACGAGGTCGCCGGCCGCCGGAGCCGAAGACTCGGCGGTGGCCGTGAACAACAACGCAAGTTCTGGTGTCAGGTCGGCGCTGAAGACGCCGGGAAAAAACAGGTCCTCCGCTGCGTCCAGTCCGCGTTTTGCTTCCTCGCGATGCCAGAACTTCCAGTACCACTCGGGCGCCGCCGTGAATTCGCCGTGGCTCACCATGAGGCGATAGGGCCGGGCGCCGGCAAAAGCCTGGATGCGGCAATGATCAAATCCTGCGTCCAATTGAAACGGCTGCGGGCCGGACCCAAGGCTGTGATAATCGCGATAGGTGACCAGCGGTTTGAGCGTGATGCGCATGGGCGATGAGCTTCTGATCAGTTCCAAACGCAGATAGCTCGTGTTGACGCCCTGTGCCATGAAAATCTGTTGTTGCAGCAGCGCATCGGCGATGGCGTACCGCCAGGTCGGTATGCCGTCGAGGACTGCGAATGATTCCAAATGAATGAAGCCTTGCGGACTGATCGTGCCGCCGGCGAATTCGTTTGCGGACAGGTCGGTCGTGAGCCCAAGGTATTGGACGCTCAAGTCGAACTTGGCCACGAGCAGGGTGCGCTGCACGGGCGGCTTGAGACTGGCCATGAGAAATCCGTGGTAGCGGCGGGTATTGGCGAGTGCCACCGTGCCGCAGGCGTAACCGCCCAAGCCGTTCGTGACCAGCCATTCATAACCGGCGGCGCCGTCCCAGTCGCCGCAGATTTGCCGGCCGAGGGTCAGATTCGTGACCTTTTCATAACGTTCACCCCGTTGCACTGCCTGTACAATAGCCGTTTGAATAAACCTCGGTGGTAGATGGCGCAAAATTTATCGAAGGGCGCGGCCGCACTGATTTGCGGTTCCGTGGCATATGACACCATTTTAGTGTTTCCGGACCGCTTCAAGGCCCACATCCTGCCGGACAAGCTGCACACGTTGAACGTGTCTTTCCTGGTGCCAGACATGCGCCGCGAATTCGGCGGTTGCGCCGCGAATATCGCCTACGGCTTGAATTTGCTGGGTGATCGTGGCATCGCCATGGCGACCGCGGGCCATGATTTTGCTCCCTATCGGGAACGCATGGTCTCGCAGGGACTGTCGGTGGAACATATCAAGGTGGTCGACGGCACCTTTACGGCACAGGCCTTCATCACCACCGACCTGGATGATAACCAGATCACCGCCTTCCACCCCGGCGCCATGCAGTTTGCCCACCTGAACAGGGTCGCCGATGCGGGCCCTGGTATAGCACTCGGCATCGTGGCCCCGGATGGCCGCCAGGCCATGATCGAACACGCGGCACAATTCGAGGCATCCTCCATCCCCTTTATCTTTGATCCTGGCCAGGGGATGCCCATGTTCGGCGGCGACGAGCTCAAGTCCTTCATCCGGCAGGCCCGCTGGGTGGCCGTCAACGACTACGAGTGGGGCATGTTGCAGCAGAAAACCGGCCTAACGGCTGCCGAGGTCGCCGGCCAGGTCGACGCACTGATTGTGACCAAGGGTCCGGAAGGGTCGATCATTTACACCCAGGGCCGGACATTGACCATTCCGGCCGTTACCCCTGGGGCGGTTGTCGACCCGACGGGTTGCGGAGATGCCTACCGGGCTGGTTTAATTCATGGCTTGCTGCGGGGCCTTGATTGGGAAACCATTGGCAGAACGGCCTCTCTAATGGGTGCGATCAAAATTGAATCGCGCGGGCCGCAGAATCACCGCTTTACCCGGACCGAGTTCGATCGACGGTATCGGGACAATTTCGGCTAATTGCAAGGAATTTCGACACATGAGCAGAAACTTCTCTTTCACCTCCGAATCGGTCTCAGAAGGCCATCCGGACAAGGTTGCGGACCAAATTTCGGATGCCGTGCTCGATGCCATCCTGGCGGCCGATCCGCGCGGCCGCGTGGCCTGCGAAACCCTGGTCAAAACCGGCGTCGTCATCGTGGCCGGTGAGGTCACGACCAGTGCGTGGGTGGATGTCGAATCCCTGGTCCGAAAGACCGTGCTGGATATCGGCTATGACACCTCCGACATGGGATTCGACGGTGCGAGCTGCGGAGTGCTCAATATCATCGGGAAACAGTCCCCCGACATCGCCCAGGGAGTCGACCGCAAGGACGAGCGCAAGCAGGGGGCGGGCGATCAAGGCCTGATGTTCGGCTACGCCACCAACGAAACCGATGTGCTGATGCCGGCGCCCATCACCTTGGCGCATCGCCTCGTGAAGCGCCAGGCGCAGGTGCGCAAGAACGGCAAGCGGCCCTGGCTGCGGCCGGACGCGAAGAGTCAAGTTACGTTGCGCTATGAGAACGACAAGCCGGTAGGGCTCGAGGCCGTGGTGTTGTCCACCCAGCATTCGGATGACATCAGCACCAAGCAGCTGCGCGAAGCGGTCATGGAAGAAATCCTGAAACCCGTGTTGCCCGCGAAGTGGATCGACAAGCGCACCAAGTACCACATCAATCCCACCGGCCGTTTCGTCATCGGCGGCCCGGTGGGCGACTGCGGACTCACCGGACGCAAGATCATTGTGGACACCTATGGCGGGTTCGCGCGCCACGGCGGCGGCGCTTTTTCCGGCAAGGATCCCTCGAAAGTCGATCGCTCGGCGGCCTACGCCGCGCGCTACGTCGCCAAAAATATTGTGGCCGCGGGCCTTGCGGAGCGCTGCGAGGTGCAGGTCTCGTATGCCATCGGCGTTGCCGAGCCCACCTCCATCATGGTGGAAACCTTTGGCACCGGAAAGCTGTCCGATACGCGCTTGACGCAATTGGTGCGGGCGAATTTCGATCTCACGCCGTTTGGCTTGCGCGAAATGTTGGATTTGGCGCGGCCCATCTATCAGAAAACTGCTTCCTACGGGCATTTCGGCCGTAAGGAAGAAGAGTTCAGCTGGGAGCGCACCGACAAGGCCGACACGCTCGCCGCCGAATTCAAAGCAACGCGCGCCGCTTAAGCCCGCTTTTAGGAGTCGTATCGAATGAACGCAGCAATCAAGCCTCAGGCCGATTTTATCGTCAAGGACCTCGCGCTGGAAAGTTGGGGCCGCAAGGAAATCAAAATTGCGGAAACCGAAATGCCCGGTCTCATGGCGATTCGCCACGAGTTCGCGGCGCAGCAGCCGTTGCGCGGCGCGCGCATCACCGGCTCGTTGCACATGACGATTCAGACCGCCGTTTTGATCGAGACCCTGAACGCCCTCGGCGCGCAGGTGCGATGGGCGTCCTGCAACATTTATTCGACTCAAGATCACGCGGCGGCGGCGATCGCCGCCGGCGGCACACCGGTATTTGCCGTCAAAGGCGAGTCTTTGGCCGAGTACTGGGACTATACGCATCGTATCTTCGAGTGGCCTGATGGCGGCTTTTCCAACATGATTTTGGACGACGGCGGGGACGCGACGCTGCTGCTGCATTTGGGCGCCAGAGCAGAGAAGGATGCCTCGCTCGTGGCGAAGCCCGGCAATGAAGAAGAGGAGCTTCTGTTCGCGGCGATCAAGTCCAAGCTCAAGGTCGATCCGAAATGGTATTCGACGCGGCTCGCGAAGGTGAAGGGCGTCACCGAAGAGACCACCACCGGCGTGAAGCGGCTGTATCAAATGGCGAAGGATGGGCAGCTCGCCTTCCCCGCTTTCAATGTGAATGATTCGGTGACCAAGTCGAAGTTCGACAATTTATACGGCTGCCGCGAATCCCTGGTGGACGCCATCAAGCGCGCCACCGATGTCATGATCGCCGGAAAGGTCGCCGTGGTGTGCGGTTACGGGGACGTGGGCAAGGGGTCGGCACAGGCGCTGCGCGCGCTGTCCGCCCAAGTGTGGGTCACCGAGGTCGACCCGATTTGCGCGCTGCAGGCTTCGATGGAGGGTTATCGCGTGGTCACGATGGATTACGCCGCGGACAAGGCGGACATCTTCGTCTCGGCTACCGGCAATTTCCACGTCATCACCCATGATCACATGCAGCGCATGAAGGATCAGGCGATCGTGTGCAACATCGGCCACTTCGACAATGAAATCGAGGTCGCGGCGTTGCGTCAACACACCTGGGAGAACATAAAACCCCAGGTCGACCACATCATTTTCGCCGACGGCAAACGCATCATTCTGCTCGCGGAAGGCCGGTTGGTGAACTTAGGCTGCGGCACCGGTCACCCCTCGTACGTGATGAGCTCATCGTTTGCGAATCAGGTGCTGGCGCAAATCGAATTGTTTGCCAACACCAAGAAATATCCGATCGGTGTCTACGTACTGCCGAAGTATCTGGACGAAAAAGTGGCGCGACTGCAGCTCTCCAAGCTCGGCGCGCAGTTGACGGAGCTGACCGACGTGCAAGCGAAATATATCGGCGTCGACCGGCAAGGTCCTTACAAGGCGGACCAGTACCGATACTAGGACGAAGCTTGGTGACCTCGAAGTTGAGTTCGAAAAAGGTATATCCCGACGCCGAGTCGGCGTTGCGCGGCGTGCTCGAGGACGGCATGACCTTGATGTGCGGAGGGTTCGGGGTCTGCGGAATACCCGAAAATTTGATCGCAGCCTTGCACGCATCCGGGGTGCGCGATCTCACCGTGGTCTCCAACAATGCGGGACTGGATGGCGTGGGCTTAGGGCTGCTGCTGCAGGCCCGTCAAATCCGAAAGATGATTTCCTCGTATGTCGGCGAGAACAAGGAATTCGAGCGGCAATATTTGGCAGGTGAAATCGAAATCGAATTCAATCCGCAAGGCACGCTCGCCGAACGCATTCGCGCGGGTGGCGCTGGAATTTATGCGTTCTTTACCAAGGTCGGTGCCGGCACGCTGGTGGCCGAAGGCAAGGAAACCCGCACCGTAGATGGCGAAACCTACGTGTTGGAAAAGGGTCTTATGGCCGATGTGTCCTTGGTCAAGGCGTGGAAAGGTGATACCGAAGGCAATCTGATTTATCGCAAGACGGCGCGCAATTTCAATCCCAATATGGCGACGGCGGCGCGCGTGACCGTGGCGGAGGTTGAGGAGCTGGTGGAACCTGGGGTTTTGGACGGCGACAGCATCCATACCGCCGGCATATTTGTGCAGCGCATAGTGCAAGGACCTCGCTACACCAAGATGATCGAGAAGCGCACGGTGCGCAAAAAGCTGGAGGGTTCCCGTGCCGTGGTCTCGTGACGATTTAGCCGCGCGCGCAGCGCAAGAGCTAAAAGATGGCTTCTACGTGAATCTGGGCATCGGTATTCCGACGCTGGTTGCGAATTTCATTCCGCCGGGCATGAGCGTGATGTTGCAGTCGGAGAACGGCATGCTGGGCACCGGGCCTTTCCCCTTCGAAGGCGAGGAAGATGCCGATTTGATCAACGCAGGGAAGCAGACCGTCACGGCATTACCCATGACCTCGTATTTCTCGTCAGCGGATAGTTTCGCCATGATTCGCGGCGGGCACATCAATTTGGCCATCCTGGGTGCCATGGAGGTGGCCGAGAACGGCGATCTCGCGAATTGGATGATCCCAGGCAAGATGGTGAAAGGCATGGGTGGCGCGATGGACTTGGTCGCCGGCGTCAAGCGTGTCGTGGTTGTCATGGATCACACGTCGAAAGAAGGTGACCCAAAATTCAAGAAGCGTTGCGAATTGCCGCTGACCGGAACCAATGTGGTCGACATGCTGATCACCGATCTTGCCGTGTTCTCGCGAGCCACCCGCCAGGATCCATTCGAACTCATCGAGCTTGCGCCCGGGGTGACGGCGGAAGAGGTTCGCCGCAAGACGCCCGCGAAATATTCGGGGTAAATGTCCGCGCTCGACTATTTGCTCGGCTCGAGTCCGGGAGCAGGGTCGAACGCAAAAGGCGCCTCAGCGTTAGACTGCGGCTCGCAGTGTCGCGCGCCGCTGCTGCTCGTCGCGGACATCGGCATCGGTGAGCCCGGTGTTGGCTGCAATGATCTCCACCAGACGGTGCGCCGGATCGCGAGGGAGCCCAACTTCATGGATGCGTTCCCAGATGCGGATTCGTTCTTCGGCGGTCTTCAAGCGGGATGATTGTTCGGCCAAGTCCATGCGGCGGCGTTCCGCGGCTTCAGCCTGCTGATGCACCAGGCGCGCCCGGAAATCCATCATCGGATCTTCACTGGATGGCGTCGAGGGGCGTCCCAGGGTGGGGTTCGGTTTGTATTGATTCACACGAGTCTCCTTGAGATCGTGTCAAGGTAACACTGTATCGTTCATCGCGAGCCAGTTTCGCTCGGTAAGCTCAATTGAGGGCGAGGCTAGGGGGTTTGCCTGGCTAGATTTGGCCACTGCCTGACATAGTCTGCCTGCGCCGCAGTCTCCGGCACTTGAGGCCATATCGCGGCGCGCCCACTGCGTCGCCAAAGCACATTGACATGTTTCAGCGCCGCCTTTCCATTGTCCCCCTGCTCCGCCAGGTAGCAGCCGACGATGAGGTTGGTGCGACCGATACCGGCACGGCAATGCAAGTAGATGCAACGCCCAGCGGCGAGGGCGGCGCGCATCTCGACCAGCAGGTGTTTGACTGCGGCGATGTCCGGCGGCACTCCGTGATCCGGTATGGCGCAGCGCAGATATTTCACCCTAAATGGCAATAGGTGGCGATACCGCGGCAACTCATCCTCTTCGGTGAGATCGACGAAATAGTTGGCGCCGATCTCCTGCAGCTGCGCAAGCTGAGCACGAGAGTTGGAGAAATCTTCGCTGGCCGGATAGCCGCCGGCCAACAAGCGGCCGGGAATTACCCAGTAGGAGTTGGGCGGCGCCGGTTCAAGTGCGGTAGTGGTAGTGATGGGGCCCATGTGCGATCGGTGACATTGCAACTGCGCCCGATGTTATCAGATGGTCTTGTTTCCGATGTTCGACATGGGGCTCTCGACTCCATCTGAATTATAGGCGGCCACGGCGAAGTAATAGGTTCCGGCGGCCAAGTTCGTCACGGTGTATGCCGTCGATGCGGCCCCCACAACGTCGACTGTGCTGCCAAAATTGCTGGGATCGGTGCCGTAGTACACATGGTATCCGGCGAGCCCGGTAATGGGGCTGCCGTCCTCATTAGAGGCTGGAGCAGACCAGGAAAGTGCGGCCGAGCCTGGCGCCGCCACGGCAGGCGGTTGCACCGAGACAGTGAACGGTCCAATAGATGCGCTGTTGGCGCCATCGCTGACGGTGATGGTAATGCCGGCCGTCTGGCCTTCATCGACGGCTGCCGGTGTTCCGCTCACGGCGCCGGTGGTGGCGTTGAAGCTCATCCAGCTGGCCTGGCCTTGAATGCTAAAAGTCACCCCTGTGCCGCTCACCGAGGCCGTCGGCTGAAAAGAGTAACTGCTTCCCACCACGGCACTTGCAGGCGGTGTACCTTGCAGCGAGACGTTCGTTGCGGAAGCCGTACTCGGAGCATTCGCGGATGGAGTTGAACTGCTGGTTCCGACTTGCGTTCCGCTGCAAGCGGTAAGTAGCAAGGATGCGCACAATAATGCAGCCAGTTGAGGGCGGTAGATAGGGGGCCCGAAATCGAGCATGTCTTCACTCCAGCATTTGAATGTGGAGCGCATTTAATTCGGAGCCTCATGTAGGCGCAACCTGTCGGCGATTACGGACGATTCTTACAAGTGGACGCGGCGACAGCCGCTTGATGAACCAGAAGCGCCGAGCATGTGAGCCTGAGCACGCTCTTTTCAGATCCATTTCGTATGTTTTTTTTGGGGCGCCGCTGTTTGAGCCGAGGTAATATGCAGTCCGTGACCATCAGAAAAATTCCAAAATTCGGGACATACATCACAATCTTCGTGCTGGCTGTTTTGTCGCTCGGACTTGCGGGCAGCAGGAGCGCGCTTGCGGCCGACGCGCCGGCGAGCAGTCCCGTATCGCCCGATTATGTAATTGGACCCGGCGACACCATTCAGGTTTTCGTTTGGCGAAATCCGGACCTGAGCGTGACGGTCCCGGTCCGGCCGGATGGGAAGATTTCGACTCCCCTGGTGGAGGACATGGTGGCAGTCGGCAAGACGCCGACGCGTTTGGCACGCGATGTGGAAACCGCGCTTGCCGTTTATGTCAAATCGCCCCAGGTCAACATCATCGTGACGATACCGGCGAGCGCATTCAGTCAGATCAAAGTTATCGGCCAAGTCGTGCATCCTCAGTCAGTGCCTTATCGGGAAGGGATGACCGTCATTGACGCAGTGCTTGCCGTGGGCGGATTGACGCAATTTGCCGCCGGCAATCGCGCGCGCGTCGTGCGCAACGTAAACGGCAAGCCTCGCGAATTCAAAGTCAAACTGGCCGCTATTTTGAATAACGGCGATATGACACAAAATTTGCCGCTGCAACCCGGGGACGTGGTGGTCGTTCCGGAAACGCTTTTCTGAAGGGCACCGCATGAAGGCTTGGCTAGAGCAATTGTTCGAGGAGATCGGCAGCGCGTGGCGATTTCGCTGGTTCGGGCTCGGCGCAGCTTTCCTGGTAGCCGTCGTGGGATGGACGGTGGTGTTCGCACTGCCGGATCGCTACGAGGCTTTTGCGCGCATCTTCGTTGACACGCGCACGGCACTCAAGCCTGCGCTCAAAGGGCTGACCACGGACCAAGATGTGGATGCGCAAATCAATTTCGTCCGCCAGTCGCTCCTGGCGGGGCCGCAATTGGAGAAAATCGCGCTCGATACGGGCGTCTTGTCAAACACAGTTACCGACGAGCGCAAGCGCACGCGCATTTTGGACGCTCTCAGCGATCGTATTGCGCTCACCGTGGCGAGCGCCGGCAATCAAGGAGATGAGCGCAGCACCGCGGGTACGATTTATAGCATCCGGTACCTGGATGATAGCCGCGAGCGCAGCCTGCGCGTGGTTGACACGCTTTTGAACACTTTCGTTGAACAGACGCTGGGAGGTAAGCGCGCCGGTTCTCAAAGTGCGCAAAAATTCTTGCAGGCTCAGATCAAGGATTATGCGCACCGGCTGAGCCTCGCCGAGGATCGATTGGCGGCGTTCAAAAAGCAAAACGTCGGCTTGATGCCAAGCGAGCAGGGCGGTTACTTCGCTCAATTGCAGACGGAGACGGATGCGGCAAAAAAGGCCGACACCGATTTATCCATTGCGCTGAGCCGTCGTGACGAGCTGACAAGGCAGTTGCACAGCGATACGGCCATCTCAGGCACCGGCATCACATTGCCACTGGTAAGCGGGCAAGGCGTGAGCAGCGGCGGCGATACGGCGTCTCGCATTCGCGAAGCGCAGGCCAGATTGGATGAACTGCTGCTGCGATTTACCGACAAACATCCCGATGTGATTGCGACGCGCGCGAATCTGGAAGAGCTCAAAAAACGTCGGGCTGTGGAAATTGAAAGCCTGCGTCGCGGAGACGCGAACGCAGTTGCCGCTAGCGGCGCCGGCAACAATCCCGTGTATCAAAGTATCGCGCTCGAGCTCAACAAGGTTGGTGTGGAAATCGCGGCGCTGCGCCGACAATCGGCGCAGCATCAGACCACGGTCGCGGAACTGCGCAAACGATTGAACAGCGCGCCGCAGGTCGAAGCCGAGTTCCAGCAGTTAAACCGCGACTATGATGTCAATAAGGCGGAGTATACGGCGCTGGTGGAGAACTATCAGAAAGCTCAGCTCGGAGAACAGGCGGATAACGCCGGTTCGGTTCGCTTTGAAGTGGTGCAGCCGCCGATGGCGCCAATCGAGCCCACCTGGCCGCGACGGGCACTATGGCTTGCTGCCGTTTGGATCTTGGCGCTTGGAGCTGGCATGGTCAGCGCGTATGGATTGCATAGACTGCGCCCGGTAGTAAGTTCACCGCGCGGCATAAGTCAAATCACCGGCTGGACTCAGTTGGGTACGGTTGGCATCGCCTTCCCCACGCGATTCGAATCGCTGTTTCGGAGTCACGTGAGAAAGTTTTCTGCCGCCACCGCATGCTTGGTGATTGCTCTTGCGGTGGCGCTGCTGCTGAACTGGTCGGGTGCACGCTTAAGCCTGCACGCCCTGAAAATGCTGGCCAAGTCATGAGCCTGATCGAACAAGCCTTGCGGCAGGTAAAGCGGGCCGCTGGCCAGGATGTGGCGCGTGAAGCCCGAGGTCCAATCGGGAGCCTCGAGCCTGACAGCGCACCTGGGGCGACATCGGCAGTGCGGCTGACCATTGACCTCAACTCGCTACGCGCGGCGGGGTACCTTCCAGAAGCGGCACAGGATCGAGAGTTTGCGGATCAATACCGGCAGATCAAGCACCCGCTGATCAAGCAGGCGTTGGCGGTCGGCGCTGTGGACGGCGATTCACGGGTCATCATGGTGACAAGCGCGATGGCCGGTGATGGTAAAACCTTCACCAGCATCAACCTCGCGCTCAGCATGGCGCGTGAGCGAGATGTGTCCGTCCTGTTGATAGATGCAGACTGTCCCAAACCTCATGTCAGCAAGATATTCGGAGTACAAGGGGAACGCGGTCTCTTGGATGCACTGGTCGATGACACGGTGGTAGTGCAGTCATTGATCGTACCTACGGACGTCCGCGGTCTATCGGTCTTGCCCGCCGGTACACCTGTGGCCGGTGCCACCGAGCTTTTAGGCAGCAAGCGCATGCGCCAGATCATCAAAACTTTGTACACGCAGGATCCGCGCCGCATTCTGCTGTTGGATTCGGCGCCCTTACTCATGACCACGGAAGGTCGCGCACTGATGAGCCTCGCCGGCCAAATTGTGCTGGTGGTACGCGCGGGGCAGACACCGGCGCAGGCCGTGCAGGACGCAGTTGCGCTGTTCCCCGAGCATCAAGCCGGCGGTATTGTGCTCAACGACGCGAAGATCGGGATTCTCGACCGCTATTCGGGGTACGGAACTTACGGGACCTACGGCGATGCGAGCCCGGCGAAGCAGTAGATTCCTCCTTCCCGTTCTTCTGCTGCCTGGGTATTTGTCAGCTCAGGCGGTCGGCGAATCGAGCAATCCGGCGCCCGTGCACACCGGACAGCAGCCGACGCTGACCTATGGCGCTGACATCGGGCTCGGAGAATCGGACAATGTCACCCTGGTGCAGACCGGCAAGGTCAGCCAGACCATTGCGCTGGCCGATGTCGATTTTAATGTGAAAGAGGAGACGCGGCGGTTCGACTTCGCGGCGAGGGGTAACTTCACTGATCTAGATTACTTGCAGCACGCCTATGGCAACCAAGTCATCGGTCGTTTCGACGGCGTCGGGCAATTTGCGATCATCCCGGAGCGCTTATCGTGGGTGCTGCAGGATGACTGGGGCCAGGCGCAAGTCGATCCCTTCACGCCGATCACTCCCATCAATCAAGAGAACATCAACTATGTCAGTACGGGCCCCGATTTGGCCTTCAGATTAGGCTCGCTGGGCTTCATGGATGCGACGGCCCGCTACGGACGGGCGCAGTACCAGATCAGTCCGTTCAACAGCAACCGATACATCGGCAGTGTCGTTTTCGGCAGGCAGCTGTCGGCACAGTCCACGGTTTCTCTTGCGGGCAGCACGACGCGTGTGCTCTTTGACAATACTGCTGTGAACGGCAATTTCGAACGCAGCAGCGTATTTGCACACTACGACGTCCAAGGTGCCCGAACCAATTTTCTGGCGAATCTGGGTGCGACCACCTTTCACCAGAACGCGATACCCTCGACTGCGGGTATCCTCGTGTTTCCCGGCATTTCGACAGTGCCTGAGAGAGCGCGCTCGGAGACCGGCCCACTGGTGAAGTTACAACTTTCCCGAAAGCTTTCCTCAGCCGCCACGCTCACATTGGATGCGGGTCGAGACATCACGGATGGGAGCGTGGGTTTCAGCACATTGCCCAGCGGAACAGTCGGCGCGATCGGCAGACCGGGAGCGATCGGCACTCAATACGCTTTTGGAACCGCGCCTGCGGCGGTGGTATCCGACAATTACACGGCTACGTATGCGTCTTTGGGTTGGCAGTATAAACGTGATCGCACCACAATCAGTGCCAGCGGCAGGTGGGAAAAAGACGCTTACGGCGGCCAGCCCGTGCTCGATCTTAGGCGCGATACCGCGCTGATTACCGTGGAGCGCCGCATGACTCGCACGCTGAGCGCGCAACTACTCGGCACCTATTACGCCACCGATTATGCTCATGCGAATTTCAGTGAGAGAGATTCGGTGGTCGGCGCCGCACTTGCGTACCGGCACGGCAGTTGGCTCGTCGTTCGGCTGCGGTACGACCATGTATCTCGGTCCGCTTCCGGCATTGCCGCCGGCACAGGTTATGATGAAAATCGAGTGTTCTTAACGGTTGGCTATCGACCTTTTGCCGATCAAACGTTTACTGATCAGACGTTGAACGAGCAAGTCGGGCAAAACTCTTCGGGCGTGCCGTACTAAGCTCTTGATGAGCTATTCCCTAAGTTCCTGACTCATCAAAAAGCCGAGACAGTACTTTGTCAGGTCGGGCCGCAGGCGATCGTTTTGACTCGTCAGGAGCGCTGCCTCCCACATAATCGGTGTCGACGTGAGCTTGGTCGATCAGATCGCGCGGGTCAGGAATCAGGCAAGCGCCGCCAAAGCGCAAGGGGAATTACCCAGCCTGTCCGGGCGCCCCCAATGACGGCCGCTTTGGGCGCGGCAGGATGGAAATCTCTCGGTGGTCGCTAGGAAGCGCTGGGCGCAGCCGCAATTCGATTCTCCATAACAGCAGAAAAATAATCGGTCCGCGCACTAGGTAGCGCTTCGCCAATCGCCTTGGATTTTGGAGAAGGCGAAACAGCCACTCGAATCCCAACTGCTGCATCCAAATCGGTGCGCGCCTTTCGATCCCGGTTATAAAGTTGATCGCAGCGCCTACGCACAACGCAAGTCCAAGAGCAATGCCGCGTTCCTTGAGCTTCTGAGCAATGACTTCCTGCTGCGGCGACCCGATCGCCAAAAAGCAAAAGCGGAATGGACTGATTGCCTCGATTTCGCACAGACAAGATTCGACTGCCGCAGCGTCGCGAATGAAATCCATTGGCGGATCGATGTGGTGGAGCGTTTTGAGCCCGAATCGTGCGCGCAGCGCTTGAGCCTGCGCAGCAGTCCCACCCACCAGTACTGCAACATCGTGTGGCTTGATTACCGAGTGCAACACCGACGTTGTCAGGTCGCTGCCCAAACAAACGCGAAGAACCTGCCGTTTGATGAGTCCTAGTGTATGAGCCAGAAAGCGACTATCGAGCAGCACATATGTGGCCTGTGCATACAGGGCACGAAATTGCGCATCGTAGTAATGACGGATCACGTGGTCGACGTTGGGGGTTACGACATAGCCGAAGCGATCACAGCCGAACCCGGCCACTGCCTTGAGCGCATCATCAAGATCGTAGTCGTCGATGTCTAGGACATTGGGCATATTTTCCTAACCGCAAATTCAGTGTTTACGCTGTTTGCCGACCGCGCGAGTGCCAAATTATATCTAGATGCAGAGAATCGATTTGAGCGATCCCTCTCGCTTTTGATGCGAACGCGCCCTCTAATGTACTGCCAAATGACGGTAGCGAACATTGGTTGAATGCTTCGACGCCGCATGCTGTGCATCCACTGTCGGTGTAGGAGTTATCTCACAAACATACGCTTGGCGCATATTCTAAAGGCTAATAAGAAGAAAAGCGCGGGGTTAATGAAGCTGCCCGCACCTGTGGTTACATGTGCCGGCAGCGGGGTTGGGTGATTCCCGATAGAATAAAAAATATGTCTGCAACCGCAATGGAAGCCCGGCAACACATGGAGGGCATGATGGCTGATCGCACTTCGGACGTCGTGGCCGTGATCGTAAACTACCGTACGCCCGAGCTGGCTTTGCAGTGTGTCGCGGCGCTTGCCGACGAACGCTTGCGCGTTCCCGGCCTTCGTGCCGTTGTTGTCGATGGCGGCTCTGGCGATGGATCGGTCGAGACTCTGCGCGCCGGACTCAGCGATCTCCGCTTCTCCGGCTGGAGTGAATTGCTTGCCTTACCGATCAACGGCGGCTTCGGCTGGGCCAACAACCAAGCCATTCTACGTTTGCTTCAGGGTGAGTCGTCTCCCACTTTTATCTACCTTCTCAACCCGGACGCAAAGATCGAGCCGGGCGCGCTTTTGTTACTGCTTACGGAACTACGCGGATTCCCCAAGGCTGCCGCTTGCGGTAGCCGATTAGTGGATGATGACGGCGGGGTCTTGGGTTCTGCCTTCCGCTTCCCGACACCGTTGCGCGAATTTGCTCGGGGCTTGCGCACGCCTAAGATCGCGCGGTGGTTGCGGTTCAAGGACACAATGATCGATGCCGACGCGGCGCTCGAAGTCGATTGGGTGACGGGTGCGAGCGTCCTTTTCAGAAGCGAAGCGCTGCGTCAAACGGGATTGTTCGACGACGGATTCTTTCTCTATTTCGAAGAGGTAGAGCTGATGTGGCGACTGCGCACTGCCGGCTGGAGCATCCGCCATGCACCGGCGAGTCGTGTGCTGCACATCGGTGGTGCAGCGACCGGAGTTGGCGGTGACGCGGAGCAAAGACGCCGACGGCTTCCGGACTATTGGCATCAGTCGCGCCGCCGCTTCTTCGTGCTTTGCTATGGCCGCGTACGCACCGTGTTTGCCGGCACAATGTGGTTGATGGGTCATGCGCTTTGGCTCGTGCGAGTGACAGTGGGGAGGCGCGCCGACGCAGTGGCGAACGAGGGGCGCGATCACCTACGCCTTGGACTGATTCCCCGCGCGCGCGACCGGCGACGTTCGGTACCGTCGTGGAATGCCTCGCCGGGCGTTGAAGCGGCCTGGATGCGCGCTGGGCGATGAGCGATAGGCTCGGCATGTTGGGACGGCGAAGGCGGGGGCTGGTGGTCATTGGCCGCAATGAAGGGGAGCGGCTCGCGCGCTGTATCGTCTCGGTGCGCGGCATACCGAACCGAATCTATGACGATTCTGGATTGACCGACGGCAGCGTTGCGCTCGCCCAGGGGGAGGGCGTGACAGTGGTCGAAAGGTCCCACTCTACTTACTTCCTGGCTGCTAGATTGAGGATGCGGGTTTCTGCATATGTATCTTGGGGGCTGAGACAGCAGGTGTTGCGCCAATCAATGAATTGTAGGGTTCGCCAGTCAGCAGTGCGCAATTCGGCTGTTCAGTTCATCTAAGCGGGAAACGGGATCATTACGGACGATTATGTTTATTGCGAACCCCCTCACATATTGGCGGGTCGGCCAAATGCGACACATTGCCGACAGTCCTGGGCTGCGGTTCAATCTTGGGCCTAAGTAGACTTTATCGCCTTAAGGAACGGAAACAAAAGCATGCGCGTCCCGGTCAAGCATTCGAGTTTCAGCAACGTTGGTTCGCGTTTATTCTTGCCATGCGCAAAGAACCTGTCAGTGTACTTCATTGCTCTTGCAACACTAATGATTGCCATTGGTGTGTCCAGCACCGCACGGGCCGCCTCGGCCGCAAACACGCAGTCGCCATTGGGCCTCAATCTTAATGGTGTGAGTTACTACACCGCGGAACAGCCTTTCTTGGATATTTTCAAGACGACTGGTGTCTCGAAGTCGTTGCCGGGATGGACAACTTCTAGCGCGGCAACGTTTGATACCGGGGAGGAGGCATATCTGCAGCTCGATGCATATGGATACCCAACTACGCTTACAGCGAGCGCGTCGGATCCGCATTCCCCTCAGCTATTTGGTTGGGTGGTTTTGTTTATGGTTTTCAACTTGCCCAACTCCAATGCTGGCACTGGCTTACCCTACAGACCAGGCCAATACGTTGTTCTCTACGATGGGCAGGGAACGATGAACTATGGTTCGGATGCCCAACTTGTCAAGGCGTCTGCCGGGCGGGATGTGATCAATGTAGCCACGCCTACCGTGGGAGGCGGTATCTCCATAGCGATCCACGCAACAGATCCGAATCACACGGGTAACTACATCCGGAATATACGAGTAGTAAAAGCGGAAGAAGAGAGCCTACTTAAGGCGGGGAACGTTTTCCGGCCTGGGTTTTTGAGTCTGATACAGAATTTCCACGTTCTTCGCTTTATGGATTGGCTTGACATTAACGGCAGCACGCTGACCTCCTGGGGTGGCCGGCCGCAAATATCCGATGGTGGATGGGGGTCGAACAATGGAACACCAATAGAAGTCGCGGTGCAGCTATGCAACGCCGTCGGAGCAGATTGTTGGCTCAATGTACCTCATCAAGCCGACAGTAACTACATTACTCAGATGGCAGCGCTTGTGCATAGCATGCTTGGCGCCAATCAAAAAGCATATGTAGAGTTCAGCAATGAGGTTTGGAATGGCGCGTTCCCGCAGTACGTTTATGCTGTCAATCAGGGCAAGGCCATGTGGCCAAGCGCCGGTGCCACTGAGTTTGACTACAATCGCAGTTGGTACGGAATGCGCGTTGCGCAGATGTGCGATGCGTGGAAGGCAACGTGGGGAGCAGACTCAGCGCGAGTCGTCTGCGTACTAGGCGCCCAGGCTGCTAGTACGTACTCAGCCACGCAGTCTTTGAAATGTCCGCTTTGGACCGGATCTGGCAATGCTCCGTGCTCTAACCACAACATCAATGCTGTTGCCATCGCTCCGTATTTTGGCAATTTCCAGGCCCAAACATCGTGGACCTCCGATTCTGATGGTGGCCTTTCCAAGCTGTTTCAAGAACTCAATCAAGGCGGTTTGATTTCAGGAGACTATCCTGGCGGAGACTTGAAGCAAACTTCTAGTTGGGAGGCCGCTTATAAGGCGGCGCTCGCATCTTACAATCTTCCATTTATTGCTTATGAGGGAGGCCAAACGTTTCTGGGCTTCCCACAATATCTCAATGGTACCTCGTTCGTGAATTTGTACATTGCGGCCAACCGAGACCCTCGCATGGGGGCTGCGTACACGACGGCACTGAACAATTGGAAGACGAACGGTGGTGGAACTTACGTCATTTTCCAAGACATCTACACACCGACCCAGTACGGTGAATGGGGCGCGCTGGAATCTTTCTTGGATACTGTCAGCCCTCTTAGTAGCGCTCCACCAAAATGGCAAGCCATACAGAATTTTATCTCGGGGAATACGTGTTGGTGGTCAGGTTGCGCCGGGACGGTGGGGACGACCCTCGGAAAACCGATGGCGCCGACCCTTACGGTGCACTAGACAACCAGGGTTTACCGCGACGGAAGTTGAAGAACGTAAGGGATAGTAGTACGTATCCTAGAGGGGGTACCGTGCTGTGTCTTTCCCTAAGCGTGTGCTGGTTGTCCTCATTGCGGGGCCACCGGTTGATTGTTGCCCCGCGGCGCCTATTCCGCGGTTTCTGGCGAGGGCTGCGTTTTTAGTTCACCAGTAGCCGATGGAATTGTGCTTCTTCAAGCGGTGATTGGCTAACAGAAATATCGGTAGATCAAGAAGGAACCCAATGATCGCCACTACCAGCGATCGCGCGCGGCCTGGACCCCGCCTTTCGGCGAAGCCCGAAAAGCGCCGAAAAAACATGCCACGCGGTAGGACCCACCATCCGCGGTTGCGGATAGAATTCCTGATCAACTTGGCATACCAGTCCGGGTCTTTTTCAAGGTGGTTGCGTATCAGGGTACCAGCGCC
>JALYIH010000062.1 GCA_030775865.1 Pseudomonadota bacterium
GCCCTCGCGCATGGCATCGGCGATGGAGGAAACTTTGGGCTCCCGGTCAGGATCGATGCCCCGTACGATGGCCCCGCTCATCGAGGATTGCCGGCTGAGCATGGCGTCGGTATCCAAGAATGGCGCCGCGCCCTCAAGGCCGGGAGAGCCCTGAAGCTGGTCTATTTTGGCTTGCCAGTCCGTTATCCCTAAGCCGCCCGAGGTCAGCGTGGCGTGAGCGGACAGGCTCAGCAAGCGGCCGCGCAGCTCCGTCTCGAAGCCGTTCATCACTGAAAGGACGGTAATGAGCGCCGCAACACCCACGGCGACGCCAAGCAGCGACACCCAGGTGATAAAAGACACAAAAAAGCTATGCTCCCGGGCCAGCGAATAACGCAGACCCACGAAGACAGGCAGGGGTTGGAACATGCGCGCTGACTAACCCTTAAACGGACCGGTTAATGGCAATGCAATCAGAGTGTTAATTGAGTCAAGTATTGGTCCATGAGGGCAGTGGTATAGTTTCAGGGGGCACTTCTTGAGGGCTCCATAAATGATCATAGGATATCGGTCGGTTCGGTAACATATGAGGTACGCCTTGACATCCTCCCACGCCATGAATGACGGGGATTCCCAGATTCGGCGTTCGATGTCCCGAACGGTGGACAGTGTGTATCCACTTACCCGACGTACCATCCCAGTTGCAACCGGCTGGCCGTCGCACGCAGCAACTTTAGGTGCGCCGCTTTGAAACCGTATCGACTCAAAATGCCGCCGCATAACTGCGAAACATGGCAAGGATGTATCTTATCTTTTCCCAATAATCACCACAAGGAGCGGCGTTTCCTCCCCGGCCTAAAGGCCGGAGTATCCACGCCGAATATCTGATGAAGTATCCAATACTGCTTCTAGCCATGGTGCTCGCCGGCGGCCTCGCGGGAGCCGAAACGATTGCCGTGGACAACGGCATTGCCGTCAAGCAATCCGACGTCCCCACGCCGGCCCGTGGCATGACCATGGACGAGGTTGCGGGCAAATTCGGCGCGCCGGCTGCTAAGGTTCCGGCCATCGGAAAGCCGCCGATCTCGCGCTGGGAGTATCCGGGATTCATCGTGTATTTCGAGCACGAACACGTCATTCACAGCGTCGTTGTAAATTCGTAAAACTCATAACACGCGTAACCTCACCTAGGTTCGCGTAACATCACAGCCGATCCTCGAGGACCCACCGCGACTTTGTTCGCGGCGGGCGTTTTTTATTTTTGCCTATGCCGATGTCCCTACTCAACCCAATTCTTCCCGGTAACGATGCGCGCCTAGTCAAATGGGGCAAACTGTACGGCGCCGCTCCCGCGCTGGCGCTCGCCGAGGCCGCGCCCAATGCCTTGGGTCCGCTCATCGTCATCGCGCGCAGCTCCCGCGAAGCGGAAACATTGAGCGATGAGATTCGGTTCTTTGCCGGACCCAATTTGAGCGTCAGGGTGTTCCCTGACTTAGAGACGCTCCCCTACGATGGTTTTTCCGCGCACCCGGATATCACCTCGGCGCGCCTGGCCACCCTGGCGGAATTACCGCGCGCGCGCCACGGCGTCTGGCTGGTTGCCATCGACACGCTGCTGCAGCGATTGGCGCCGCGCAGCTACATCGAGGGCTACTCTCTCAAGGTCCATGTGAACGAGACATTGGATCTCGATGCCCTGCGCATGCAATTGGCGGTGGCCGGCTATGCCGCCGTGACGCAAGTGGTGACACATGGCGAATTTGCGGTGCGCGGCTCGCTCATCGATGTGTTTCCGATGGGCTCCGATATGCCATACCGCATCGACCTGCTGGATCGCGATGTCGACAGCATTCGACGCTTCGATCCGGACACCCAACGTTCGCTCGACAAACTCGATCGCATTCACTTGTTGCCGGCACGCGAAACTCCGTTGAACCCGGAGGCCGTGCGCGAATTCCGGCGCCGCTACCGTCTGCGATTCACCGGGGATCTTTCTGAACAGGCGGTCTATCGTGACGTGAGCAATGGGATGGCGCCGGGAGGGATCGAATTCTTTTTGCCGCTGTTCTTCGAGCGCACATCGCACCTGCTCGAATACTTGCCGCCGAACAGCACACTGGTCGACATCAACGATGCCACCACCTTACACGCAGGCCTGTGGCAGGGGATCGTCGAGCGGCACGAGCAACTGCGCCACGATCGGTACCGGCCCATCTTGGACCCGGCGGAAGTCTATTTGACCCCAAGCGAATTCACCGAGCTCTACGCGCCTTGGCCAAAGATCGAGCTTCACACCTTCGAATGGCCTCCCGAGACCGTCGGGCCCTTCCAAAATTTCCGCAGCATGGCACCGGCAGCGGTGCGCATCGACGCGCGCGCCGAGCAACCTGCCGCTGAATTGATGTCGCATATCGATGCGAGCGGCGCCAGGATTCTGCTCGCGGCCGAATCGGCCGGCCGCCGCGAACTGATTTTAGACCTGCTGCGCAGCCGCGACGTCCAACCCAAGATCTTCGACAGCTTCGCCGCCTTTCAGGCAAGTGAACTGAAGCTCGGCATTACGGTGTCCCCCGCCGCCTCCGGTCTCACGCTCGAATCGCCGCCGCTGGAAATTCTGACCGAAGCGCAACTGTTCGGAGACCGCGCACGGCAGGAACGCCGGCGACGCCGTACCGAGCGAGATCCGGCGAAGATCCTCAAGGAATTGTCCGACCTGCGGATCGGCGCGCCGGTGGTTCACGAAACTTACGGCGTCGGGCGTTACGTGGGATTGCAGACGATGGACATCGCCGGTTACACCGGTGAATTTCTGGTCCTCGAGTACGCCGACGGAGACAAGCTCTATGTGCCCGTCCAATCACTGCATTTGGTGTCGCGGTATACGGGCGCACCGGCGGAAACGGCGCCACTGCATAAACTCGGCGGGGAGCAATGGCAGAAGGCGCGCCGCAAGGCCGCTCAGCGCATTCGCGATGTTGCCGCCGAGCTGTTGGATTTGTACTCACGCAGGGCCGCAAGGCTTGGCACCCGCATGCTGGCGGGCGAAGCCGAATATCGGGCATTTCAGTCAGGCTTCCCCTTCGAAGAGACTGCGGATCAGGCGGCCGCCATCGAGCAGGTGATCGCGGACCTGAAATCCGACAAGCCCATGGATCGCGTCATCTGCGGCGATGTCGGCTTCGGCAAGACCGAAGTGGCCTTGCGCGCCGCCTTTATTGCCGTGCAGGCGGGGAAGCAGGTGGCGGTTTTGGTGCCCACGACGCTGCTCGCGCAACAACATTACACGACCTTCGTAGACCGATTTGCGGACTGGCCGGTCCGAATCGAGAGCCTCTCGCGCTTCCGTACCAACAAGGAAGCCCAGGGCGTCATTGATGGTGTGGCCGCAGGCACGGTGGATATCGTCATCGCGACGCAGCGGCTGCTGCAAGGAAAAATTCACTTCAAAGACTTGGGACTTGTGGTCATCGATGAGGAACATCGATTCGGTGTACGGGACAAGGAGAAATTAAAAGCGCTGCGTACCGAAGTCGATGTCCTTACCTTGACGGCAACCCCCATTCCCAGAACGCTCAACATGGCCATGGGCGGCCTTCGCGATTTGTCATTGATCACCACGCCCCCCGCCGAGCGTCTTGCCGTGAAGACCTTCGTGCTCGAGTGGAATGAAACGATCGTGCGCGAAGCGGCGTTGCGCGAGATTCGCCGCGGCGGGCAAATCTATTACGTCCACAACACCATAGAGACCATCGAAAAAACGGCGCAGGCCATTCGCGAACTGGTGCCGGAGGCAAACGTCGCCGTGGGACACGGCCAAATGCGCGAACGCGAGCTCGAACAGCTGATGCTGGATTTCTATCATCGACGATTCAACGTCTTGGTCTGCACGACCATCATCGAGAGCGGCATCGATGTGCCGACGGCCAACACCATCATCATCGACCGTGCGGATCGATTCGGCCTGGCGCAGATTCACCAATTGAGAGGCCGCGTCGGGCGCTCGCATCATCGCGCGTACGCCTACCTCATTACGCCGGCGCGCAAGGCGATGACGGCCGATGCCGTCAAGCGCCTCGAAGCGCTGGAATCGCTCGAAGAGCTTGGCGCAGGATTTACACTGGCCACGCACGATCTGGAAATTCGCGGCGCCGGCGAGCTATTGGGCGATGAGCAAAGCGGCCAGATTCAGGAGATCGGCTACAACTTGTACATGGAATTATTGGAGCGTGCGGTCTCGGCGCTGAAATCCGGCAAACAGCCCGATCTTGAACGGCCGTTGGATGCAGGGCCTGAGGTCGAGTTGCACGTGCCCATGCTCATCCCCGAAGACTATGTCCCCGACGTGCATTTGCGGCTCATGCTGTACAAGCGCATTGCCGGCACACCTTCACGCGAAGAACTCGATGAGCTGAAAGTCGAAATCATCGACCGCTTCGGACCGATACCGTCCTACGCGCAATCCTTGTTCCGCGCGACGTATCTCAAGCTTCGCGCCGCCGCACTCGGAATCCGCAAGATCGACGCGGGCGCCAGCAACGGCTACATC
>JALYIH010000063.1 GCA_030775865.1 Pseudomonadota bacterium
CCCCGGCACAGACCGTGGCGTCGATCGCGCCCCCGGCCCCCGCCGCCGCACCGATGCGCCAGGGACGCGTGATGGCATCGCCGGCGAATCGTCGCCGCGCGCGCGAAGCGGGTATCGATCTTGCCACCGTGGCAGGTTCCGGTCCCGGGGGCCGAATTCTGCGCGCCGACCTCACTGCCATCGCGCCGCACGAGGCCGCGGCCGACACGGCAGGGACTACCGAAATCAAAGTCATCGGCCTGCGTCGCCTCATTGCCGAGCGCATGAGCGAAGCGAAGCGCACCATCCCGCACTTTGCTTACGTCGAAGAAGTGGACGTGACCGAGCTTGAATCGTTGCGTGCGCACTTGAATCACTCGCGGCCAAAAGACATGGGTTCCTTGAGCTATCTGCCGCTGGTGGTGATGGCGCTGACGCGGGTGCTGGAATCATTCCCGCAATGCAATGTCTTGTACGATGCCGTGCGCGGCGTACTGGTGCGCCATCGGGCCATGCATGTCGGCATCGCCACTCAGACGCCGGACGGCTTGAAAGTCCCCGTCGTGCGCAACGCCCAGGTGCTGGGGTTGTGGGAGTTGGCTGCCGAAATCCGTCGCCTCGCCGAACGTGCCCGATCCAACAAGGCCACGCGAGAGGAACTCGTCGGCTCCACGATCACCGTCACCAGCTTAGGCAAGCTCGGCGGCATCGCTTCCACGCCCATCATCAATGCGCCGGAAGTGGCCATCATCGGACTCAACAAGGCGGTTGAGCGGCCGGTGGTTCATCAAGGCGCTGTGGCGGTGCGGCGAATCATGAACTTGTCGTCTTCGTTCGATCATCGCTTCGTGGACGGCTATGATGCCGCGGCGATGATCCAGGCCTTGAAAGAGCGACTCGAACATCCCGCGACGATATTTATACCTACGGTGAAATCCCCATGACCTCCCAACCTCAGCGACCCGCGTTCGGCACTTTGCTCACTTCGCACATGGCGGTGGCCACCTACCGCGACGGCTGGAGCAAGAGCGAAATCAAGCCCGTGGGACCCATCGAAATCAGTCCTGCTGCGCATATGCTGCACTACGGCAGCAGCTGTTTCGAAGGCTTCAAAGCATTTCGCCGCGCCGACGGTTCGGTGCATGTATTTCGTATGGATCGGCACATTCAACGATTGCAGCAAAGCACGCGCCACCTGGTGCTGCCCGAGCCCGATGCGGCTCAGGTTGCGGACATGGTGCGCGCCGTGATCAATCGCTGCCGCGACGCGGTGCCGGAAGCGCCCGGCGCGCTGTACCTGCGCCCCATTATTTTTGGCACCACGGCCAATATCGGTGCGGCCACGACCCCCACCACCGAGGCGACCATGATCGTGCTCGCGAGTCCGGTATGGGATTACTTTGCCGGCGGCGCAAAACCGCTGCGCATCCTCGTGGACGATCAGAACACGCGCACAGCGCAACACATGGGCGAGGTGAAGACCGGCGGCAACTATGCCGCAGCGCTGTCGCCGATCATGAGCGCACGTTCGAAGCATCAGGCGGATCAGGTCCTGTTCTGCCCCGGCGGCCAGGTGCAAGAAACCGGTGCCGCGAATTTCCTGCTGATCCGCAAGGGCGAACTGCTCACCCGCAGCCTCGACTCCACATTTCTGCACGGTGTTACCCGCGACTCCTTGCTGACGCTGGCACGCGACATGGGGTATGGCGTGTCGGAGCGGAAATTCGATGTCCTCGAAATGCTCGACTGGGTACGCACCGGCGAGGCGGCGCTGTCAGGCACCGCCGCTGTGCTCACCGGAGTGGGCACGCTGATTTATGCAGGCACGGAACATAAAGTGGCCGATGGCCAGGTGGGTCCGATCACCCGCGCACTGCGCGCGCAACTGGTCGCGGTACAACAGGGCGAAGTGCCGGATCGGCATGGCTGGCTGGAACGCGTCTAACTCCCCGCGCGCGTCCAGTTCCAGGCGCGCGCGTCAGGAGCCTAGTACTCCTCACGGTCCTCTTCATCTTCGTCTAAATCGTCGTCGTCATCCTCATCGTCTTCATCTTCATCCCAGTCCTCATCGTCCTCGTCGTCTTCGGCATCTTTTTCCGCCTTGGAGCCTGACCACCCTTCCGGCTCCTCGGTCAATTCCAGATCCAGCTCCGCCCAGTCATCGACATCGAGCTCTTCCGTATCGCCGTCGAGGTGTTGAATCTCAACGGTTTCTTTGTCCTCATCTACCTTGAGAACCTGGAAGGTTTCATCATTTTCCAAGTCGTCATACCACTGCCCGACGGTCGGTTCGTACTCTCTACCCACGGTTCGTCCTTATTTAAAACAGGTGCGCTGGAATCAGCACTTGAATATTAGGTGAGGCCACTCCGCTAAGTAAATGGCAATATCGTGGTCCTATGACCGTTGAAGACCGCAAACTCGCCGCTCGCCGGCTGACCGACGCGAAGCGGATCGTGGTCAAAGTCGGCTCGAGCCTGTTGGTGGACAGCGACAAGGGCCGCCTCAATCGTGCCTGGCTCGAGAGCTTGGCGGCGGATGTGGCTGCCAGCCGCAAGCGCGGGCAGGAAGTTATCCTGGTTTCCTCGGGCGCCATCGCGCTGGGACGGCGGCACCTCACGCTAGGCACGGGCAGGCTAAAACTCGAGGAAAGTCAGGCGGCGGCGGCTGTCGGGCAAATCCGACTTGCGCACGCCTACAAAGAGCTGCTGGACGTGCACGAAATCACCGTGGCGCAAATCCTCTTGACCCTCGGCGATACCGAGCAGCGCCGCCGCTACTTGAACGCTCGCGGTACCCTGAACACGCTGTTGTCGCTCGGCGCGGTGCCGGTCATCAATGAGAATGATACCGTGGCCACGGCAGAGATCCGCTACGGCGACAACGACCGGCTGGCGGCACGAGTGGCGCAGATGGTCGGCGCCGATTGCCTGGTCCTGCTGTCGGACATCGACGGTCTGTACACCGCGAACCCCAACGTCGACCCGGATGCACAGTTCATCGCCCGCGTACTGGAGATCACGCCGGCCATCGAGGCGATGGCCGGTGGCTCCGGCAGCGACATGGGCTCGGGCGGCATGCACACAAAAATCGCTGCGGCCAAGATTGCGGTTGCCGCCGGCTGTCATCTGTGCATTTCCCTGGGGAGCGTCGAGCATCCCTTGCAGCGCATCGCCGACGGCGCCCGGTGCACTTGGTTCATGCCCTCCTCGACGCCGTTGGCGACTCGCAAGCAATGGATTGCAGGCACCTTGAAGCCGGCGGGCGCCATTGCCGTCGACGATGGCGCGGTTCGCGCCCTCATGGGCGGCAAGAGCCTGCTCCCGGCCGGCGTCACCCGGGCGGTCGGCCGTTTCGATCGCGGCGATACCGTCAGTATCGTCGGCCCGGATGGCACCGAAATCGGGCGGGGAATTTGCGCTTATTCGGACGTCGATGCGGCGCGCATCATCGGCCGCAAGTCGGCGGACATTGAAAAGGTGCTGGGGTTTCGCGGCCGCGACGAGATAGTGCATCGCGATGACTTGGTGTTGCTGAGAATCCTGTGAACAGCGTCGCAGACCAGATGCAGGGCATCGGCCGGGCTGCGCGATCGGCCGCGCGGGTGCTGGCGTTTGCCTCCACGGCTGAAAAGAATCGGGCGCTGCTGGCGGCAGCCTCCGCGCTGCGCAGCTCGGGTCCGAAAATTCTGGCGGCCAACGAGGGTGACATCCGGGAGGCGGGATCTGGATTGTCCGGCGCGCTGCTGGATCGCCTGCAATTGAACGAGCTGCGTCTCGAGGCGATGGCGCGCGGGCTCGAGACCATCGCGGAGGGGCGCGATCCCATCGGCGCTCGCCTGGCGGAGTGGTCGCGTCCCAATGGGATGCTGATCCAGCGGGTCTGCGTGCCCCTGGGGGTGATCGGCATCATTTATGAAAGCCGCCCGAATGTCACCGCCGATGCGGGCGCGCTGTGCTTGAAATCGGGCAATGCCGTCATCCTGCGGGGCGGCTCGGAGAGTGCGCGATCCAGCGCTGCAATCCATGATTGTTTGCAGGAGGGGCTTGGCGCGGCGGGGTTGCCGGCATCCTGCATTCAATTGGTCCCGACCACCGATCGCGCGGCAGTCGGGCACATGCTGGCCGACATGGCGGACCACATCGATGTCATCGTGCCGCGCGGCGGGAAAAGCTTGATTTCGCGTGTCCAGAGGGAAGCACGGGTACCGGTGATCGGTCATCTCGAGGGTGTTTGTCATGTCTTTGTCGACCGCGGGGCAGAGCTCGAGATGGCCAAGCGCATCGTCGTGAATGCCAAAATGCGCCGCACCGGCGTGTGCGGGTCGGCGGAAACCCTGCTCATCGATCGTGGCTGCGCCCATACGCACTTGGCGCCGCTGGTGAAGAGCCTGCTCGAGGCCGGCTGCGATGTGCGCGGTGATGAGGCCACGGCTCGCGTCGATGCGCGAGTAAAAGCGGCGAGCGAGCAGGACTGGTATGCAGAGTACCTCGACGCCATCATTGCCGTGCGCGTCGTCGATGACATCGCTGCGGCGATCGCGCATGTGGCGCAGTACGGTTCGCAGCATACCGAGTGCATCGTCACCGATAATCTTGCCGCAGCGGAGCGCTTTCTCACCGAAGTCGACAGCGCCATCGTGCTGCACAATGCGTCTACACAGTTTGCCGACGGCGCCGAGTTTGGTATGGGCGCCGAGATCGGCATCAGTACGGACAAGTTTCACGCCCGCGGTCCGGTCGGCGTGGAGCAATTGACCAGCTACAAGTATGTCGTCCGGGGCAGCGGACAGATCCGACCCTAGTCGCCGCCACGTGGAATACCCCGACAGGCGCCTAAGCCTTAAGTAAATTTTGTCGGCCGCCGCACAGATTTCAATTTCGACCGCTGGTGCAATGCAAGAATGCTCGTATTGTTAACCTATCTGGCAGCCGCTGCGGCCGGTGCCGCCCTCGCCGGTTTTGCCGTGGCCAGGCGCCCAGGCGTCAGCAAGCTTGCGGCCCATGCCGCCGATGGCGGCACTCTCGGCTTGCCGAAACAGTCTCTGGCCGAATTGCAGCGTTTTCGCAAGGCCGTGGATTCGTGCGTCGATTCAATCTACATGGTGGACCGCGAAACCTTGAGGTTCGTGGATGCTTCCGCCACCGCCTCGAGCCGCACCGGCTACTCGCACGATGAGCTGATGAACATGGGGCCGCTGGATTTGCTTAAGGTGCGCCGCGAAGACCTGATCCGCATCTACGACGATGCGATTGCCGCGGGCCCGGAGGGCATTCGCACCGAGTCTATCGGCCGCTTCAGGGACGGTCGAGAGACCTTTGTTGAATTGAATCGTCAAGCCGTGCGTATGGAAGGCCGTTGGATCATCGTGACGATCTCGCGGGACGTGACCGAGAAAAAGCGTGCGGAACTCACCTCGCAGCGGGTCGCTCGCATGTTTGCCGCCTTGAGCGACACCAACGAAGCCATCATGCGGGTCGACTCCCCGGAAGATCTGTATCAACGGGTGTGCGAGGCTGCCGTGCATGGCGGAAGGCTGCTTGCGGCGAGCCTGTGCGTGCCGCGCGAACACTCGGCGGATGCACAGCTTATCGCGCTCGCCGGCGCGGGTGCGGCGAATCTACGCGATGTGCGTTTGTCGATGGATGCCTCGATCCCCGAAGGGCGCAGCCTCGTCGGCACCGCCTTTCGCACGCAAGCGCCGTGCGTCAGCAACGATTTTCTCGCCGACTCGCGCACCACCCATTGGCACGAGGCAGCGAAGCAGGCGGGCATTGCGGCCGCGGCCGCGCTGCCGCTCGTTCAACAAGGGCGCACGATCGGGGTTCTGCTGCTTCATTCCGCTGAAAAGCAGGCATTCGACGAGGAGATCGTGCAGCTGCTGATGCGCCTGGGGCGCAACGTCGTCTTTGCCCTCGATAACTTCAAACGCGAGGCTGAGCGCAAAGTTGCCGAAGAGCAGCTGCGCGCTGCCGACGCGCGGCTCAACCGCGCGACACGCGGCGCCAATGATGGCCTGTGGGAGCTGGATGCGGCGACGCGCGAGATGTGGGTTTCGCCGCGCTTTGCGGAGATGTTCGGCTTCGAGCAGCAGGAATTCTTGGGCGCGCGGCGAAAGTTTTTCGATATCATCCATGCGGATGACGTCGCTCGCCTGCTCGAGGCAATTGAGCGCAGCATTCGCGAGGGCGTGGCCGTGGATGTGGAGGTGCGCGCAAAAACCCGCGCAGGCGAGATGCGCTGGTATCGAGTTCGCGGTGCTTTGGAACGCGACTCCGCCGGCACGCCCTTGACGGTCTCCGGGTCGCAGCGAGACATCACCGAACGTCAGCAGTATGCATTGGCGCTGCTCGAAGCGACCGAGACCGCCGCGGCGGCCAACAAGGCCAAGGGCCAATTCCTCGCCAATATGAGCCACGAGATCCGCACGCCGATGAACGGCGTCATTGGCATGATTGAACTGCTGCTCGAAACGCCGCTGAATCCGATGCAATTGGACTATGCCGAGACTGTGCGCGACAGCGCGTCTGCTCTGCTCACCGTGATCAACGATATCCTGGACTTCTCCAAGGTCGAGGCGGGCAAACTCGATCTGGAAATACTCGATATGGATATTCGCGACACCGTGGAGGATGTCGCACGATTGCTGGCCATCCAGGCGCATGCGAAGGGACTCGAGGTCATCGCATTGATCGATCCCAGTCTTCCCGATCTGGTTCGCGGCGACGCGGGCCGCTTGCGCCAGATATTCCTGAACCTCGGCGGCAACGCGGTCAAGTTCACCCAGAAAGGCGAGGTGTCGATCGAGTGCAAGGTCGCCCACAAGGATGAGAAGGGCGTGATGGTGCGCTGTGAAGTTCGCGATACCGGCATAGGAATTCCTGCCGCCCGCGTCAACGCACTATTCACCGCATTCACTCAAGTCGATGCCTCGACCACGCGTCGATTCGGCGGCACGGGTTTGGGACTGTCCATCGTCAAACGCCTGGTTGAATTGATGGGCGGCGAAGTCGGTGTGTCGAGCGAGGAGGGAGCGGGCTCAACGTTCTGGTTCACCGCGCACTTGGGTGTGGCGCACGAAACCGCGAAGTCGCGCCCCGCGGCGCCGATCGCGCTGCGCGGCCAGCGAATCATCGTTGTCGACGACAACATGACAAATCGGAAAGTGTTGATGGGCCAGCTATCGCTTTGCGGCATGGATGCGGTATGTGCAAGTTCCGCCGATGAGGCCTTGAGCCTGATGAGGCATGCTGCGGCCGCCGGCAGAGCATTCGAGGTCGCGCTGCTCGATCATCAAATGCCCGGTTGCGACGGCGCTACGCTCGGCAAGACCATTCACACGGAGGAGGCGTTGCGCAGCGCTCGCCTGATTCTGCTCACCTCGTCCGGACAGCGCGGCGATGGACGGCTGTTTTCCGAGCTGGGGTTTGCCGGATATTTGCTGAAGCCGGTGACGCATCGCGACCTCACCGATTGCCTCGCCATGGTGCTTGGCGCGCAAGCCGAAAGCTGGCGAACGTCGACCCAATCCATCGTCACCCGTCATGCGCTGCGCTCACAGCGGGTGCGCGAGACGCACCACGTTCTGCTGGCCGAAGATAATCTGGTAAATCAGAAGGTCGCATGCCGCATCCTCGAAAAACTAGGGCTTCGAGTCGATGTCGCTGCGGACGGTCAAGCTGCATTCAATGCCTGGCAGAGCGGACGATACGATCTGATTTTGATGGATTGCCAGATGCCGGTGATGGATGGCTATGAGACCACGCGAAAAATCCGCGCACAGCAGTCCGGCACCAAGAGGATCCCCATCATCGCGCTCACGGCGCACGCCATGAAGGGCGCCGACAACGAATGCCGCGCGGCCGGCATGGATGACTACTTGTCAAAACCGATTGATCGCGAGCAACTTCAACAAGCTTTACGCCGCTGGCTGAACGATCCAGGTGAGACTTCGGAGGCGACGCAACAAGTGGCGGGCTAGCCGGGGAATACTCAGACAGGTTCCCGGGGTCTTAACCGCCCGCTTCAGCGGCACTGCCGAGGCCGTCGACGACCTGGGGCTTCGCGTATCCTTGCGGGCCATATTCGATCAACACCATGCCGCAATTCGGCGGCACATGCGCTTCCTCCCATGTGCCCGCGACGTACGCCCACAGTGTCGTCATGACGCCGCCGTGACTCACGACGACCACGTCCCGCGCCGTATGCGCGGCGGCCAATCGATCCAAGATGGGCCCAACGCGCGCTTGAACCTCCTCGTAGCTTTCCCCGCCTTGCGGTTTCCACGCCCACGGACGCTGCGGGTCGTAGTCCGGCTCGGTCAGGAATGAATCGTATGGCCGGCCCCGATGGGAGCCGATTTCTCGCTCATGCAGATTCGGTTCTATTTCGAGCGGCAGACCCAGTACGCCTGCAATGATGCGAGCAGTCTCGCTCGCGCGCAAATAGGCGCTGGTCACGACGAGTTCCGGACGGAACCGTTGCGCGATTCGCCGGGCGGCCTCGTGCGCCTGACGGTAACCGAGTTCAGTGAGCGGCAGATCATGCGGTGAAGTTGCGAAAATACGGTCCCGATTGCCCGAACTTTCCCCATGTCGGACCAAGATCAATTTGCTCATGCTCGGTGCGAATCGTGCAAAGCCGCGATTCCCTTGAGCCAGCTGCGCACCGCTGTAACATTCTCGAAATAAAACTGCCCGCGCACGCCGTCACCCACGCCAATCGAGATGCCGCCTTGTGCTTCGACAATGGCGAATCCGTCCTGGTCAGTCAGGTCATCGCCGATGAACACCGGCTTCCTGCCGCTGAAGGGGGGTTCTTTCATGAACGCCTTGATTGCAGTGGCCTTGCTGAATCCCCGGGGCTTGATTTCGAACAGCATTTTTCCGCTTTGAATGTGATAGTTGGTGCCGAGCGGCCTGGCGATATCGATGATCGACCGATGCATGATGTCCGCGAATTGCGGCGCCATCCGAAAATGTACGGCGAGGGTCCGGTCTTTATCCTCGAACAGCGTACCCGGATGCGCCTCAACCACGGCTTTCATCGCCGCACGAGCGCCATCGAGTTGCGAGTCGACGAAACTGGCGCCCTGAATGGTGCCGCCCGCTTTGCGCCGCTCGACTCCATGCAGCCCGGCTGACGGCAGTTTCAAGGGGGCAAACAATTCGTCGAGAGTGGCAATTTTTCGCCCACTCACCAATGCAACGGCGCCGCCGAGCCGCTCCGAGACTTCTCGTAGAAGCAATCTTATTTCAGGATCCGCGGCAGTCCGCGCAGGCGTATCGGTCAGCTCGAGCAGCGTTCCGTCGACATCTAAAAACAAACACCAGTCGAGTGCGGGCGGCGGCGGTGATTGCTTCATGTGGCAAAAACATAGCCTACGCCGTCGCCGCTGCCAATGGCTTGCGGGCATTTATTTGAAGTGTAAGTTTTACACGAACTGCATTGCTTAAAAGCCAAGACTGTGCCCGTAAAGTTCTGTATTTTGTGTCGACGCCACGCGGCTTTGTTTCGAATAAACGGAGACACGATGTTTCGCTCGGTCATGTTGCGATTCGTCCTGCCGGTCGCACTTGCTTCATGCGTGGTGGCGTATTTCGGACTGCCCTACATCCAGCGTCTGCTGGCGGAGTGGTTTCGCTCCGACGTGGAATTGCGCGCGCAACTCGTGATGCATTCCATGGAAGAGCCCATCACGGATCTTGTCGAATACGGCAGTGAGGCGCGCCTGCGAGCGTACCTGGCGAAGATAGCAGCGGACGAGCGCTTGCTTGCCATCCTGGTATGCCGGCCCAATGGTACGAGCATTTTCAGGTCCGAGCGTGCGCCCCCTGCCATTTCCTGCGACGCAGAGAGCGGCTCGGATCCCGCGCGCTCGCGCATCATGCAATTGCCCTCCGGCTCGGTGCAGGTATCCCGCTTCGATTTCGACAGCGCTCAACCGAAGCCATTCCGGGTGCTCATGATTCATGACTTGAGTTTCGTCGATCGGCGCCAGCGCACGGCCCGCGACTTCGTTCTGGTGTTTGTCGGCATTTCGATATTGCTGCTGGCGTTGTTGATCGTTTTGGTGGCGTGGCTGCAGTTGCGCCGCTGGGCGGAAGTCTTGCTCGGAGATATCCGCGGCAAGCGCTTTCTTGACAATGCCCTGTCGCCGCGTGAGTCATTGCCCATACTCTCGCAGGTGCGCGAGGTGTTGGCCGAGGCAGAGGAGAAGCAGCGGCTGGAAATCGATTTCCGCGAGAACTGGACGCCGCAGGCGCTGCAGCAGGTGGTGCACGATCACTTGAATTCCGCCCAGGTGATCATCGTCTCGAATCGAGAACCCTATATCCACAACTTCGATGCCAATCATCAGGCTTTCTGGCAGGTCCCCGCCAGCGGCATGGTCACGGCGCTCGAGCCCATCATGCGCGCCTGTTCAGGGGTTTGGGTAGCACACGGCGCCGGCACCGCGGACCGGCACACTGTCGACCGCTATGACCGGATACGCGTGCCGCCGGATGATCCGAGTTACACGCTGCGCCGGGTTTGGCTGAATCCGGACCAGGAGCAGGGTTACTACTACGGCTTTTCCAATGAGGGGCTGTGGCCATTGTGCCATTTGGCCTATGTGCGGCCTGCGTTTCGCGCCAGCGACTGGCGCGCCTATGAAGATGTCAATGCGAAATTCGCGGACGTCGTGGCGGTGGAATCGGACACGGAGAACCCGGTGATCCTGATCCAGGATTTCCATTTCGCATTGCTGCCGCAGCTGCTGCGCAAAAAAATCCCCAAAGCCACCATTGCTCTTTTCTGGCATATCCCCTGGCCCAACGCCGAGACGTTCGGCGTTTGCCCATGGAAGCGGGAAGTGCTGACGCATATGCTGTCGGCCGACATACTGGGTTTTCACACCCGACATCATTGCCAGAACTTTCTCGATACCGTGGATCGATTCATCGAATGCCAAATCGATCGCGAACATATGACCGTGACCCTGCAAGGCCGCGTGTGCCGCGTTGCCCCCTATCCCATTTCGATAGAGTGGCCGCCACGCTGGCTGGCGCGCCTGCCGGATATCGCGGCCTGCCGGGCTGCCGTGCATGAACGGCATGGCATTGGCGCCGACGTCATCATCGGCCTTGGAGTGGAGCGCTGGGACTTTACCAAGGGCATCATCGAGCGCTTTCAAGCGCTGGAGGTGTTGCTCGACAACGACCCGCGGCACCGCGGACGCATCAGCTTGCTGCAGATCGCCGCGCCATCGCGCGGGCAACTGCCGGCCTACCAGGCCTTGCAGCAGCACACCTACGGAGAGGTGGAGCGTATCAACAGCAAATTTGCGCAAAACGGCTGGCGGCCAATCGTGCTGATCGATGAGCAACAAGAGCCCTTGCGCGTGTTCGAGTTGTATCGCGCCGCGGATTTCTGCCTGGTCAACAGCCTGCATGACGGCATGAACCTGGTCGCCAAGGAGTTCGTCGCGGCTCGCGATGACGAGGACGGCGTGCTGATCTTGAGCACCTTTGCCGGCGCGTCTCGAGAGTTGCCGGAAGCGGTCTTGATCAATCCCTTCGATGTCAGTGAAACCGCGAATGCCATGGAAATCGCGATGCGCATGGGCCGGGACGAACGGCGCAGCCGCATGAGTCTGATGCGCCGAACCGTCAAGGAAAACAATGTGTACCGTTGGGCAGGGCGCATGCTGATGGACGCGGCGCGAATCCGCCAGCGGCAGAGCCTGCCCTCGATGGTGCGCCGCTTCGGGACGTTCGGCCGTTAGCGGGCAAAGGTACAAAGCCGCCTGGCTGCCTCCCGTAGCGTTTCATCGCGCTTGGCGATGCACAGCCTGACCAACGTCATGCGCGGCGGCTTTGCGTAAAAGGGCGAGAGCGGAATGGTGGCTATTTTCGCCTCACGGATCAGCCGGTCTGCAAAGGTGCAGTCATCTTCCTGGCTGATGGCGCCATAGTCCACCAATTGAAAATACGTGCCGCTCGCGGGGACGGGTTCCAGTCCGGAACCTCGCAACAGCCCGGTCAATAAATCACGCTTAGGCTGGAAGAAGGCGGACAGTCCCTGCCATGCATCGGGATAGGCGGACAGATAGCGTGCGATCGCATATTGCAACGGCGAGGCGATACTGAAGGTATTGAATTGATGCACCTTGCGAAGCTCGCGCGTCATTTCCGGCGGCGCGACGCAATAGCCGACCCTCCATCCGGTGGCATGCAGCGTCTTGCCGAAGGAAAACACCGCATAGCTGCACTCCCGTAATTCCGGATGTGCCAGCACCGATTGATGGCGCCGCCCGTCGAACAGCACATGTTCATATACCTCATCGGCGATGACCGTGATCGGCCGGTCGCGAATGCAGGCGGCAAGCTGGTCGAGGTCCTCGCGCGTCGCCACGCTACAGCTGGGGTTTTGCGGACTGTTGATGATGATGAGCCGGGTACGATCGCTCAAATGGCGGCGTACCTCGTCCCAGTCGAAGCGAAACGCCGGAGGCATGAGCGCAATGCGCACGCAACGGGCGCCGGCCAGACGTATCGCGGGCTCGTACGAATCGTAGGCCGGATCGAAAATGATCGCCTCATCGCCCGGCCCCACGGCGGCTTGAATGGCATCGTACAGGGCTTCAGTACCGCCGCAGGTCACCGTGATCTCGGCATGCGGATCAAAGCGGCGCTGATGGCAGATATCGAGCTTGTTGGAGATCTGTTCGCGCAGCTCCAAGGTTCCCTCCATCGGCGCATATTGATTGCGTCCCTCGGCCAGGACCTCCATCAATGAATTCGACAGGCGCGGATCGATTGCATAGTCAGGAAATCCCTGGCCGATATTCAGGGCGCCTTCCTCGATCGCACGGCGCGACATCACCGTGAAAATAGTGGTGCCAACGTCGGGCAATTTGCTGCTGAATCGCAAGTCAATGGCCCAAGCTTTGCAGGCCGCCGGACAATGAATGCACGGCGATTCCGCGTTTGCGCAATTGCCGTGCGGCGGCCAGGCTGCGCTTGCCCGTGGCGCACACCAGCAGCGCATCGCGTGCGGGCTCGAGCAGCTCAGGGTTCGCGAGCAGATCGGTCATGGGAATGTGCCGGGCGCCGGCGGGCCGCGCCGCCACTTCCTCCGCAGTTCGAATATCGATCACCTCGAGCCCGTGCTCGGCAGCTGCTGCGAGGGATCCGAGCACCATCTCGATGTCTGCATCCTCGCGGGTCAATTCGCGGATATGCGCACACGCCGGAGCCACGCATTCGGCGCGGCGCGGGGCCTTGAGCTTCAGGCTCGTGAAATTCGTGAAGTCGAGCAGCAGCAGCTCACCTTCGAGCTGGCCGCTCATCTGCAGCAGGATCTTCAAGCACAACATCGCTTGCAAGGTGCCGAACGCGCCCGGCACCGGTCCCAGCACGCCGGCCTCGGCACAATTGCCGACCACGCCGTCGGAGACGGCGTCCGGCCATAGGCAGCGCAGGCACGCGTGCCGGGGATCGGGCTTGTAGACTTGAAGCTGCCCCTCGTACTGATACACGCTGGCGAAAACGGCAGGTTTGTGCGCCAGCACCGCGGCATCGTTGATCAAGAACTTGGTGCGAAAATTGTCGCTGCAGTCGACGACGATGTCATGGCTGCGAATCAAATCGAGCGCGTTGCCGGCATCCAGCCTCGCGGCGTGCGTTTCCACCCGCACGGAGGGATTGATTTCGCCGACGGCGGCCCGCGCCAGGTCCACCTTGGGTCTGCCGACATCGCGCAACGCGTAGATAGGTTGTCGATGCAAGTTGCTGGCATCGAGAGAATCGGCGTCGACCAACCCCAGGCAGCCCACGCCGGCACCTGCCAGGTACTGCATTACGGGACTGCCGAGGCCGCCCAAGCCGACGATGAGGACGCGGGCGCGCGCCAGAGCCGCCTGGCCTTTCGCGCCGATCTCTTTGAGCAGCAATTGGCGGGAATAATCGGGCTGCATTGGCTAGGAGGGGAGGCGGTTGCGGAAAATACTCAGACAGACTCCGTGGATTTCGGCGCGGCAGAACGATCGTGGTGGTGCGCGTGAGAATGCTGCGGCGCCGCCGCGCAGCGCTCGCAGTTCACCCACCCTGAATCGCCGCTGCGATAGTGCTCCTTCTTCCAAATCGGCACGCGATGCTTCACCTCATCGATGATGAAGCGGCAGGCATCGAAGGCTTCGCCGCGGTGTGCGGAACTCACGCCGACCCACACCGCCATCTCGCCCAACTCCAAAGGGCCGACCCGATGGATGCACAGCGCCTGCTTTATCGGGAATCGCCGCAAGGCTTCGGCGACGATGCGGTCGCCTTCCTTCACCGCCAGTTCTTGAAACGCTTCGTATTCCAACCGAGTGACTTCTTGTCCCTCGTTGAGATCCCGCACCCAACCTTCGAAACTGACGTAGCCGCCCGCACTCAAAGTCTGCAGCTCGCGCCGCGCGCTTTCGGTGTCGATGGCCGTTTGAGTGAAGCGAAAATGCATCAGCCGCCCGCCACCGGAGGGATGAACACCACGGCATCGCCTATTTTGAGGGGTCGCGACCAGTCGCTGAACTCACTGTTGACCGCCACTTTCAATTGTTCGCGTGACAGCGTGAAGCCGTAGCGGGCAACCAGCTCTTCGTATAGGCCGGCGGGCGTGGATGCCGAGGTTTCGATTGTCTCTTCGGAACGCCCGGCCTGCTCGCGCATCAAGGCGTAATACTGAATTTTGAGTTGCATAGAGGTGACATTATCGAGGAGGGAGAGGGCTTGGGTGTATTCCTCGGGCGTATTCACATTATCCAATGCGCGGGCATCCTGCGGTTCAAGCAGCCGTGCGCCATGGCGGATGAGAAATTTCCGCGGGCAGTGTCCGCCCCCGGCTTGGTAGTCCGCCAGTGCCTGGGCGGCCGCGGGTTCCCAGATGGCGCAGAGCGGTTCCGGCAATCCGTCATGCGCGCTCTTGTACGCGGTGGCGAAGGCGGCAGAGCCGGCCGAATCGCGTTCGCGCACCAAATATCCAATGGCGGCATCCGAGAGAAACGGTAAATCGCAGGCCAGAACCAGCCACGCAACTTGTGGATGTGCGGCGAGCGCGGAACGGATGCCGACAATGGGACCCTCGCCCGCCACGGAATCCAAAATCATGGGCCGCTGCGCGCGCGTCGGGTCCAAAGTCTGATCAGCGCGCACCGACACGAACACCTTGGCAACATGCCTGCCCGCGAGTTCAAACGCCCGATCCAGTTGAGTCTTGCCTTGATACTTGAGGGCTGCTTTATCACGATGCATGCGGGTGCTCAAACCGCCGGCGAGAACGAGGCCGTACAGGGGAAACGCGCTCACGGCACGGCCGCCGCATAGCTGCTTTTGCCGCCTTCTTTCGCCAGCAAGCGCACCTCGCTGATGACGATCTCATGCGACAGCGCCTTGCACATATCGTAAACGGTCAATGCCGCGATGCTGGCGCCGGTCAGGGCTTCCATCTCGACGCCGGTCTTGTGATGAACAGTCACGGTGCAGCGAATGATGGCGGTGCCGCCCGCCAATTCAATGGCGATATGACAATTCTCGATCCCCAGCGGATGGCAGAACGGAATGAGTTCGTGAGTGCGCTTGGCGCCCAGGACTCCCGCAACGATCGCAGTATCGAACACCGGTCCCTTGGGCGAGCGCAAACCGTTGTCGCGCAGTGCAGCGGCCACGGCGGCGGGGAAATTTACGCGCGCCTCGGCGGTCGCACTGCGCTTGGTCGCCGTCTTGCCGCTGACATCGACCATGGTGGGACGCTGATCGGCGTCCAAGTGTGTGAAAGTCATGAGCTCAACCGCCGATGTAGTACATCTCGATTTTTTTGGTCTCGGGCGTATCGCGGCGCAGTTCATCACGAAGTTCACTGTAGCGGTCGGTACGTCCTGCCCAAGCGCCTCGGATGATGCGCAGTAATTCGGCATCGTCGGCGCCCTCACGCATGGGCCCCCGCAAGTCGGTACCCTGAGTCGCGAACAGGCAGGTATAGAACTTGCCTTCGGAGGATAGGCGCGCGCGGCTGCAGGCGCCGCAAAATGGCTGTGAAACCGACGAAATAAAGCCCACCTCGCCGCCGCCGTCATCGAAGCGCCAGCGCTGTGCCACTTCACCCCGGTAGTTTTGCGACACAGGGTGCATCGGCCAGCGCTCGTTGACGCGCGCGGCAAGTTCGCGGGATGCGACCACCATGTCGGGCCGCCAGCGATTGCGATTTCCGACATCCATGAATTCGATGAAGCGCACGATCACCGGCGTGCCGCGAAAGTGCTCCACCAGATCGAGCGCGCTGTGATCGTTGACACCGCGTTCGATGACGGCGTTGATCTTGACGGGGGTCATGCCCGCCGCGATGGCCGCGTCGATACCGGCCAGGACTTGATCGAGGGCGCCAAATCCGCCGCTCAGGCGCGCAAATATATCCTTGTCCAACGAATCCAGACTGACGGTAATGCGCTGTAGCCCGTTGGCGTGCAAATCGACGGCGTGCTGGGCCAGCAACACGCCGTTCGTGGTCAAGGCGATGTCTTCTATTCCAGGAATGCCGGTTAGATCGCCTACCAAGTCCGCGAGATTGGCACGCAGCAGAGGCTCGCCCCCGGTCAGGCGCACCTTGCGCACCCCGAGGCCCGTAAATAGCTTCGTCAGGCGTACGATCTCATCGAACGACAGGCGCTCGCGGGACTTTAGGAACTGGTAGTTTTCGTGAAACTGCTCCTTCGGCATGCAGTAGGGACAACGAAAATTGCAGCGGTCCATGACCGAGATGCGCAAGTCATGCAGCGGACGGCCCAGCCGATCCAGCGGATTTTGTGCGCCCCGAATGTCGTGAATAGTGGAAGTCATTGATACCTTACCAACGGTATACGTTGGCCACGAAGCCCTTCGCATAGGTATTGGGGCCCGGCGGCAGCTCCACGAAGCCGTCGGTACCTGCGAGACTCAAGAAATCCCCCGACCCATTCGGCGGCCGCGGGTTTGCCCATGGGCGGCCCCACTCGTCGTGTTCGATAATGACCGGCAAGAAATAGGCGAGGGCGTGTTTGAAGGTCACAGGAGCCGCCAATGCCAGCCGTTCAGGCGCGGCGCGCTTCGTGCCCATCGCTTCAGCGATGGCGGGTATGACGTAGCGGATCAGGCACACCAGCGTGGAGACCGGATTGCCGGGCAATCCAAATACGGATTGACCTTGCGGGCCGATGCCGAACCACATTGGTCTGCCTGGGCGCTGCGCGACGTTGTGGAAGACTTCGTGCACGCCCAGCTGCATCAGCGCTTTTGGCACCAGATCGAACTTGCCCATGGAAACGCCGCCGCTCAATACCACCACTTCGTGCGTGGTCAGGTGCAAAGACAACCGCTCGCGAAGCAGATTCTCATCATCGAGCACATGGTCGGTGCCCACGCGGCTGAAGCCGCGCCTGCGGAATGTCGCTGATACTGCGTAAGCGTTGGAGCGACGCACTTGAAATTCCTCAATGGGGTCGCCGGGCTCTATCAGCTCATCCCCAGTCGAGACAACCATAATGGCCGGCTGGCTACTCACGCGCACCCGTGCCATGCCCGCGGAGGCCGCCACCGCGACTTCCGGTGCGCGCAACAACGTGCCGGATTCCAGCAACAATTGGCCCTGGCGGCTGTCGGCCCCGCGCCTGTGAATGTTGTGGTAAGGCGAGTTCACGACCACTGTGTTGAGCGATGCGATTCCATCGGACACATCCACCTGTTCGATGGGGACGACGTTGTCGCAGCCGAGCGGCAGGATTGCAC
>JALYIH010000064.1 GCA_030775865.1 Pseudomonadota bacterium
GTGGGCATGAGCTTCAACATCATTGCCGCGCTGATGGCCCTGTTCGTACTCAGGCCCATGCGGATACGCCACTTCGCCAAGAGCCGCGCCGAGTTCCCCTCGGCGGCCCCGAGCGTCGCCGGTACCCCGACCACCTGAAGTTTCCCTCACACTTGCCGCTATTTGCAGCAGGGGCTTGGAGCCTCTGTTGCAAATAAGAGACTTTGTTTCGCAAAGATAATCATATATGGTATACCACGAAACAACATGAAGCGGTGTGGCACTCCGACTCTTTGATCTGGCGGCTGGTGAGGGAGCAATTAAATGGGATCAGTCAAAGCGCGTCTGCGTTTTCGATTTCTAATCGCTCAATTGCCACGGCATCCAGGGTCGCGGTTAACACTCTCGTGCGCAGTAGATCCGCAGCTCATCAGGTGAGAGTGAATTCCTAGATCGATTCGAACAAACGACCTTTATGAGGAACAAAAGATGGTTAATCTAAGACTGGCGAGGCCTATGCTGATAGCGCTGGCAGCATGCGCCGCTAATTTTCTCGTCCAGGGTAGTGCCTTGGCCGATGATGCGCAGGAAAATAAAGCGCTCAAGGAACAAATGCGGCAGATGATGCAGCGCATGGATGCATTGCAGAAGCAAGTCGATGCGATGTCCAAACCCGCACCCCCGGTGGTCGTGACTGCGCCGCCGGCTGCGCCGCCTGCAGCAACGGGCCCGGCGACCGCGAAGCAAGCGCCTCCGGAGCCCGCGTTTGAAAAGTTTGCAAAGGGATTTTATGGCACTTTGGACGTGTCGACTGACTACGTGACCAAGGGCATGAGTGAGTTGGGTGCCTACCACTTTTCGTATGCCGATCCCGGCAATGATCCTAAGTTTGGTTATGTCCAGGGTGGTCAAAAGGGAGGCCCGGTGGGTCGGGTGGGCTGGCAGGCGGATCTGTCGACCAACAAGTCCGTGCTCGGTTACCGCGGCTCCCATGCCATACCGGGTCTTGACGCGGATTTCATTTATCAAATCGAGGCGCAGCCCGCGATCACCGCGGCTCCCGGGGCATCTACCAGCTATGTACAGCAATCCAACGTCACCAAGGCAGGCATCGGCTATGGCGACTCCTTTGTCGGTGTCTCCGGGAATAGCTGGGGTAAGGTGAAATTCGGAACCACCTACGCACCGTACAAAAAATCCACGGATCGCATGAACCCCTTCTCCGGCATGCTGGGAGACTATGCGGTCGTCATGGGTAATTCCGGCGGCGACAATCGCGTCGAGTTCGGGGGGCGGCTTGACCATTCGCTGTGGTACGAATCACCCAAGATCGGCGGTCTGTTCAGCTTCGATGTCTTGTTCTCGCCGGGCCAGAACCGCACGCCCTTCAACGATGCCCAATCCTCCGGTTCGCCTGATTGCTCCGGCGGCAACGCACCGGGCAGCGGCAATCTCCCGAACGCCTGCGCCGACGGCGCCTGGAACAATGCGTGGAGTGCCGACCTGAAATTCGAGAGCGGACCGATCTACGTCACGGCAGCTTACGAAATTCACCAGTCGACGAATCGCAGCAGCGACGGCATCGGCTCCAACAGCCCGTTCTACGGCACGCTCTACAGCATCGACCCTGTCAGCGGCCAGTGCGTCACCACGTCGTCGATCATCGACTGCGGCGCGTACAATACCTTTCAGGCCGAGTTCCCGCAGGCCGCGGGCGCCGGCAGCCCTGGTTTGGTGGGCGACGTCGGCAACGAAACCGCCTTCAAGTTCGGCGTGCAGTACACGTTCAGCTTTGGGCTGGCCTTGAGTGGCATCTACGAAGAACTGCATCGCAAGCTGCCGGCCAATTTGGAATGGCAGAACGAGCGGCAGCGAAACGGTTTCTGGTTTGCGGCAACCCAGGACTTCACCAAGAAGGATAACTTCAGCATCGGGTGGGCGCACGCCGGTGCCTCAGTGGGCGACCCGGGTGGCCAGCACAACTACGACCCGAGGAGTGTCGCGAACTACGCGAATATGTTCACGGCGGCGTGGAAGCATCGTTTCGACAAGAACCTGTACTGGTATCTCGACGCGGCGGATACGATCAATCACGGCAACGCACACTATGATCTCGGTGCGGGCGGCCGCGGCGTCACGACGGATTGTCACGACGGCACGACGCAGGCGTTCACTGACTACAGCAGCGCCGGACCGACGACGTGGGGCGGATGCCATATCATCGGTATCTCGACCGGTCTGCATTACACGTTCTAAAGCCGCGAGGCAGCGAGAGTCTGCCAGTGACTCCGCACAACGAGCCGGGGGCGATCGCGCCCCCGAGCTTTTTGAACAGTGGCCCGCATCGCTTCGGCGATCCCATCGGGAGGCAATTATGGCCAACGTGACTCGAAGATACTTTTTGCTTTCGTCTGCGGCGCTATCGGTCGGGTGCAGCATGCGTCGCCCCGAAGCTGCGCAAGGCGCGTCGTCCGTGACGGTTCGCCCACCGGCGGTGGGACAATCGTGGCGCTACGCCAAACATGACATCTATACCCATGCACTCGTCGACGATGAGATCGATCGCGTGGCCGCGGTTGGCCGCACCATCGACATAGATTCGCGCAGCGAGGCTTCAAAGCGGAATGCCGACCCCAAGTGGGGCACCGCCTGGCTGCGCAAGTACATTCCGCGCCGTGAGTTGCCCGAGGGCCCCTTGCCCAGCGAAATACAAGCACCGTGGGGGCAGGTTTTGGTGGACCCGCATTGGAGCCAGGTGCAGGTCTATGAAGCTCCGATACCGCTTTGGCCCGCTCAGTTGGCGCCGGGTTGGAAAACCCACATCAATACCAAGTACAAAACCCCCGGCAATGAAAGCGGATTGCCTTGGGACCAGACGATGGCCGCGCACGGCTGGGAGACGATTACCGTGGCGGCCGGGCAATTCAGGGCCCTGCGATTCACCAACCTGGTCAACTTCAAGTCGGCCGATTTCTCACGAGAGAATTCTCAACGCAAGGAAACCCTTTGGTTCGCACCCGAAGTGGGGCGCTGGGTTGTCCGTGAGAGCACAGGCTCCTACTATATTGAAGATTCTTCCGTGGACACGCCTTACGACGAACCAGGGTTCAGATGGGAACTGACCGAGTGGACTTAAGGGTTTAACGCGGCCGATTAACGCGTGCTATGCCGTTGCGGCGACGCTTGAGTTTATGGGCACGTCGCATACCACCGAGTTGCCGCCGTTCGCGCCGCGCGTGATCGACAGCCTTGCGCCTATCGCACTCGCGCGAAAACGCATGGTCCGCATCCCCAAACCGGATCGGGTCTCGGCGTCCGCAGCCAAACCCAGCCCATCATCGTTTCGCTGCATTGTTTACTTAATGCCCTTGATCCCGTCAATGCAACTTATTCTTTGCAAATGATGAAATCCCACGCGCGGAATGCGGCAGCGAAAACTTATGTTGATCGTACTTGTCTTGACATAAGCCTTGCGCGTGTCGCAACGCAGAGACGCCGATCACGCTTTCATTCTGCTTGCTTCGTCAATATCTTGAGCAGTCATACCGTTCTTGGAAAGGGATTTATGGCAACGCCGATAAATGCACCAATGGCCGGTGAGATCTGGCATCTAAGCATCGAGGATTTATTTCAGCCAGTCCAAGAAGCGCCGCGCCTCGGGGGCGACGGACCCTTTGTCATCAACCTCAGCGTGTCCACGGCACCGATCAGCATTCCCACAAAAGCGTTTGCCGGATGCAGCAAGGCGCATGTGTATCAAATCCAAGTGGCTGAGGACGGAAGGACGCGTTATCGTCTGCGCCTAGGCCCATTCGTCAGCGAAGACGAAGCTGATGCCATCCTCGGTGAAGTTCGCGATACCTATCCCGGCGCTTTGACGGCAACCGCCGGTGCTGCGGATTTACGCGGTATTGCGACGCTTCAGGCGAAGGCCGATGCGCGTCAGCCCAGTGCGCACGGGCCGGCCGAAATGCGTGTGGTGGAAAAACCAGCTCCAAAAAAGCCGGTTGCAGAAAAAGCAGCCGAAATAGGCGTGGCCGCGGAAAAGCCGACCGCAGAAGAAACGGATGCCGAAATTTCCATAGACATTGCGTGGCCAACGCCTGCTCTCGTGGTTCCTCCGCCTCTGCTCCGCAGCAACGCTGCCCCGGCCGCCAAGGCCGTTGCGCCGATCGCTGCGGCCGCGCCGAAGGCCCTTGCGCCGATCGTTCCGGCCGCGCCGAAGGCCCTTGCGCCGATCGTTCCGGCCGCGCCCAAAGTCCGGAGTGCGCCTGCTCCGGTCCTAACGGAGGTGGTGGCTGCAGCGGTGAAAGCTGCGGTGCCGAAGACCATTGCACCCATACCGGTTCCCATTGCCGCGCCCGTTCTGACCGAGGCGGTTGCGCTCAAACCCAAGGCGCCGCCGCTGCCAGCAGTCCAGGTTCCCGTGACCGTCGCGCCGATCGCAGCGCGCGCGACTGCTCCCGCTCTAAGGCAGCCGGCGGTAATACCGCCCGCAGTAATACCGCCCGCAGTAATACAGCCCGCAGTAATACAGCCCGCAGTAGTAGTAAAGCCTCCAGTAGTAATGCAGCCCGCAGCGCCCAAAATTGCTGCAGCATCGATGCTCAAAGCTCCGGCGGATAAACCGGCGCCCGTTCTCGGGCAGTCGGTGGCGTCTGCGCCAAAGGTTTCAGCAACCAAGGTTCGTCCAGCCACTAAGCCCATGGCCACCAGGCTCACATCGCTGCAACACGTCGTTGTCGCGACTGCTCCGGCGCCCGCCCCACGAGAGGTCAAAAAGCTCGACAAGCCCTTGGACAGCTTGGAATCCACTCAAACGATGCGTGCGCTGACGCCGATGGAACTGGAAGACGGCGAAGCATCACGGTGGTTCGTCATTCAACTCGCGCTCGCGGACCACGCGTTCGATCCGGACGCAGTGCCAAACCTGGACATCTTCAGCGAGTACCGCTTGTATTCGGTGGCGGGAAGCGATCAAGGCCGTGTCGTGCATGCATTGCGGCTTGGATTTTTCCGCGAAGAAATCGCGGCGGTCGCGGTCGCAAGTTACCTAGGTGCCTTTTGGGACACGCCGACCATCAAGCGTGTGAGTCTTGCTGAACGAGAGCGATTTGCCGATCAGCGAGTCGAAGCGCGCAAAGACGTGGGCGCCACCGGCAGACATGCGGTAATTGAAATCACGGATGAACTTGTAGCGCGGCGCAGGCGAACATCCAAGTCTTCGGCGCCGAGCACGACGTCGAACCCAACCATCGGACACTAGCGTCGTCATGTAGTATTCGCTGTCCAACCTCATCGCGGAAGGCAGCGCACATGCTCAATAGCCGAATCCCGACATGCATGATCGGGATGATGATTCTCGGATGCTTATCCGGACAGGTCGGTGCGAGTTCCGGATTCTCCATGGCGCAGGTGCTGCACTACCCCTTTGCCACCGAACTGGCGGCGGCGGAACGCGGCGATGCGATCGCCTGGGTGTGCAACCTCGACGGCGTGCGCAATGTTTGGGTGGCGCGCGGCCCCGCTTTTGCGCCGGCCAAAGTCACGCAGTTCAAGGATGACGACGGTCAGGAGATAACCCAACTGGCATTCTCGCCGGATGGGACGCGGCTGGTCTTTGTGCTGGGCGGCGATCACGATGCCAACTGGCCCGCGGAGGGAAATCTCTCGCCGGATCCGAGTTCCTCGCCGGAGCAGCCAACCACCGCGGTTTGGGCCCTGCCGCTGAATGGCGGACCGCCTGCAAAAATCGATGATGGCGATGAGCCCGTGGTTTCCGCGCGCGGACAGCTCGCGTACACGAAGGATGGTCACGTTTGGATCTCGTCTCTCGACGGCGGTAAGCCTGAACGTCTGTTCTTCGACCGGGGCAAGAACAGCGATCTGGTCTGGTCGCCGGATGGATCGCGACTAGCGTTCGTCTCCGACCGAGGGGACCACTCGTTTATCGGCATTTATACATCGAAGAACGCGCCGCTGATCTACCTCGCGCCCTCCACCAGCAGGGATGTGTCGCCGGTCTGGTCGCCGGACGGCACCCGAGTCGCGTTCGCGCGGCGGCCCGGCAAGGGCGGTGCGCCGCGGCCGGTTCTTACCCGAGTGCCGGATCCCTGGTCCATCTGGACGGCCTCGGCGGCCGATGGCGTCGGGCACGCCGTTTGGACGAGCCCGAACACGCTCGCCGGTTCCTTCCCCGACGTTGCGGGGCAAGCCAATCTGCACTGGGCGGCAGGCGATCGCATCGTCTTTATGGCGTATCTGGATGACTGGCCGCATCTGTATTCGGTGGCGGCTTCGGGCGGCGCGCCGGTGTTGCTGACGCCGGGTGCCTACATGGTCGAGCATGTTGCGGAAAGCCGCGACCGCCGATTCATAATTTACGATGCCAATACCGGCACCACGACCGGTGATGATGATCGCCGTCATCTTTTCCGCGTGCCTGTCGATCACCCCGGATCGTTGGCGCTTACCTCGGGGCAGACATTGGAATGGACCCCTGTCAGCGCAGCCGCCGAGCGCGTGGCCTTTGTCGCAGCCGGGCCGCAGGGGCCGCCGACGGTTGGAATCATAGGTCTTGACGGAGCGCATCGCGAATCACTGGTGGCCGCGACCAACCCGGAGTTTCCGCTGGAGACGCTCATAGCGCCGAAGCAGGTCACGTTCAAGGCCGCCGATGGCATGCTGGTCCACGGTCAGTTGTTCGACACGAGCGGCGCGAAATCTCCAGGGCGAAGGGCCGGCGTGATCTTCGTGCACGGCGGGCCGCCACGACAGATGCTGCTCGGCTGGCACTACATGGACTACTACAGCAATGGCTACGCCGTGAATCAATACCTGGCGGCGCACGGTTTCGTAGTGCTCTCGGTGAACTATCGGCTCGGCATTGGTTACGGCCGTGAGTTTCATCATCCCGAACACGCGGGGTATGCCGGCGCCGCCGAATATCAAGACGTGGTCGCAGGTGCGCATTTCCTCCAATCATTGCCGAACGTGGATGGCAAGCGCATCGGCATTTGGGGCGGCTCGTATGGCGGATATCTCACCGCTCTTGCGCTTGCGCGCAACTCGGACCTGTTCAAGGCGGGAGTTGATTTGCACGGCGTGCACGATTGGTCGCGTCTCATGGACGAGCTGACCGGCAAACCAGTGGCCCGCTATGAGAAGGGTGATCGGGAGAAAGCCATGGACGTCGCCTGGAATTCATCGCCGGATGCCCAGCTTGACGGCTGGAAGTCGCCGGTTCTCTTGATCCAGGGCGATGATGACCGAAACGTGCCGTTTCAGCAGACCGTGGACCTTGCGCGCCGGCTGGAGGAGCGGAATATTCCATTCGAAGAACTGGTACTTCCCAATGAGATCCACGGCTTCCTGCGCCATGCTTCCTGGTTGCGCGCCGATGAAGCCACTGCGAGCTTTCTGTCGCGCACCCTGGGCGTGAAAGGGGAGTAGGCGCTCAAGGAGTCGCGCCGCTCAGGGCGTCACGCGCTGTCGCTTGCGCTTACGCCGTTCCGCGAAAGAATACGTACGCGGCGAATGAGTTCGCGCCGCGATCTGCCCGATATTCGCCGCGTCTTCGGGATTCGCGGCTTCGTGTTCGCTGAATCCCTGAAGATTCAGGACGCTGGGAAGCAGGCCGGCATTTTGCTGTTCGGACAATCTTTGGGCATGCAGTTCGCGCAGTGCCGCTTCTCCTCGACGCTGCGCGGCGCCGTGCTCGCGCCAGCGAGTATATTCCGCTCGCACGAAGGCGGCGGACAATCCGATTCCGCCGAGGACGATTACCATCAACGCAACATCGAGACTCATTTTGATCACCCTTCAACAAATCTCACGGCACCAAGCGCTCGACGTGAGGGTCACTCGACTGATTGCAAGTGTCGATCGAACAGTCGGGGTATTTTACCGTGGACGGTTCTGTTTAGTAAAATCGCCCGGGCCGCCTCCCAATTTCCGGATTGCTACCAGCCCGGCCCGTAAATCGGGCCCACAGGCCCCCATGCATCTTAAGTTCCAGGCGGCGTCATAAAAATCGAGAAAGGCGATTCGCTGCGCTTCCTGAAAGCTCCGTTGCAGATTGGCAACGTATCGAGCCAGCACCGCATTCGCGCAGGGAGCTGGCGTCAGTCCTGGGCGCGCAATTTGGCGACATGCGCGGCGGTCAGCTCCGAACCCTTTACGCCATAGCGGGCGGTAACGTAGTTCGCCACGGCCGCAATCTCGTCGTCCGAGTACGCGGCACCAAAAGCCGGCATGTTGTTCGCATCCAAGGCTAAGTGGCGATGCCCACCGCCTATGATGACCTGCGCCACATTGTTGGCCGTTGGGTCGTTGACTGAACGCGCGCCTGTCAGTGTCGCGAATGGAATGACCGGACTCACGCGGTCCAACCGTGGCAACCGGCGCAAGCGCCTTCGTAAACTTCCTTTCCATGCGGGTTCGCGTCGGTGGCGGCGACCTGCGCAGCCGCCGCGGGCGTGGATTTAGGTTCCGGTAGGTCGGATGTGGCAATGCCGGGCACCGAGCGCAAATAGGCCACCATGGCCGCGATGTCGCTGGGCTTCAAATGACTCACGCTTTCATCGACCGCTTCGCCCATGGGTCCTGCAGCGGTGCCGCGTCCGTCGGCATGTCCCGTGGACAGATAATTCGCCAGGTCCGCATCGCTCCAAGCGCCGACGCCGCTGCTGCGATCGGCCGTGATGTTGTATGCGCGCCAGCCGGCTTGAACAGTGCCCGTGAATTTTTGCCGGTTGTTCAGCGCAAAGAAAAGATTTCGCGGCGTATGGCATTCGCCGCAGTGACCCATCGCTTCGACGAGGTAGGCGCCCCGATTCCACTCTGCGCTGCGGTCGAGATTGGGTTCAAAGCGCTTGTCCGGGTTGAAAAGAGCCGACCACATGCTCATGAGGCTGCGTTGGTTGAATGGAAACGCCAATGTATTCTTCAGTGCCGGCGCGTGAACGGGCTTGAGCGTGAACAGGTAAGCTTTGATGGCGAGCGCGTCGGCGTCGGACATGTAGGTATAGCTCGCGTACGGCATCGCGGGATATAGCTTGGTATTGCCGCGGCCGATGCCTTTGTGCACGGCGTCCAGGAAATTCGCATCGCTGTAATTGCCGATCCCGGTTTCCGCATCGGGCGTGATGTTGGTGGAGTAAATGGTTCCCATGGGCAAAACGAAGGCGCGACCGCCTGCGAATGAGGCGCCGTCTTTGGCCGTATGACACACCAGGCAGTCCGCCGCACGCGTCAGGTATTCGCCGCGCTCCTCCAGGCTCGCGGACTTGAGCTCCGCAGCGGCGCCGCTGGGATCCAAGCCATGATACGCCGCCAGCTCAACGTTCTTACCGCCCGCAAAGTCGGTGGCACGCGGGCCCAGAACGATGTACGCGCTGATGATGATGCCTAAGCCGACAATAGCCGCGACGGTCCATAGGACAGGATGCTTTTTCATGCGGCACCTAGTTTCGGGAATGGAAGCATGTGGACGCGTTTGCCGGTCGCGGCGAAAATCGCGTTGGCGACCGCGGGCCCGATGGGTGCCACGCCGGGCTCGCCCACACCCGTCGGCGGTGCGGTCGAGGGCACGATGTGCACTTCAACCTTGGGCATTTCATTCATCCGCAGCACCCGGTAGTTGTTGAAGTTATCCTGCTCGACGCGGCCATCCTTCAGCGTAATCGCGCTGTGCAACACCGCGCCCAGTCCGAATCCGATGCCACCTTCCATCTGGGCGGTAATGATGTCCGGATTGATGGGCGTTCCGCAGTCCACCGCGCACACAACGCGATCGACTTTGACATTCCCATCCTTGTCGACGGTCACCTCCGCGACTTGGGCGACAAAGGTCTTGAAAGCTTCCGCCACTGCAATGCCGCGCCCCTTACCCGGCGGCAGGGGGCCACTGTTCCAGCCGGCTTTTTCAGCGGCGAGTTCCAGCACGGCCTTCATGCGCGGTTCATGATCCAGAAGCTTGCGCCTGAACGTGAATCCATCCACGCCAGCGGCATGCGCCGCTTCATCGATGAATGCCTCCACGGCAAAAGTCGTGTGCGAGCTGCCTACCACGCGCCACCACAGAATCGGAACGCCGGTCTTGGTCGTCGACAAGTCCACCGCGATGTTGGGGATCGCGTAGGCAATATTAGCAGCGCCTTCCACCGAGGTTGCGTCAATGCCATTCTTGATGCCCGCGGCGAATATGGTATCGGCCATGATCGACTGGCCTACGATCACGTGGTGCCACCCGGTGAGCTCGCCCTGTGCATTGAGACCAGCTTCGAGTTTGTGGAAGTACATGGGGCGATACAGGCCGCCACGGATATCATCCTCGCGCGTCCACTGCAGTTTTATCGGCGTACCGTCGGCACCGTACGCCTTGGCGATCGATACGGCCTCCACGATGTAGTCCGAGATCGTGTTGGCGCGCCGACCGAAACTGCCGCCGGCGTACAAGGTATGAATGCTGACCTGCTTCGGATCCAGGCCCGCCGTGTGCGCGGCATTCCCCTGGTCGATGGTCTGAAATTGATCTCCCGCCCAGATCTCGCAACTGTTTGCGTCGAGTTTTACGACGGCATCGAGCGGTTCCATCGGCGCGTGGGCCAAGTAAGGGAACTCGTAACTGGCAGAGACTTTGTGGACCGCGGCGCCGATGGCCTTCTGGGCATCGCCTTCTTTGCGCGCCGACAGGGCCGGTTGGTCGGCGAGGCGCCGATATTCGGCCATCAATGCCGCGGAGCTGCGTTTCTCGGCTTTCGAGTCGTCCCACTCGATCTTCAGGGCATCGCGCCCCTGTTTGGCGGCCCAAAAACCTTTCGCCACTACGGCAACGCCGCCGGGCACCTGCACCACCTTGACCACGCCCGGCACGGCGCCGGCGGCAGTCGCATCGAAGGACTTTACGGTCGCACCGAACAGCGGCGGCCGCCTGAGCAATGCGACCAGCATTCCCGGGAGCGCAAAATCCAATGTGAATTGCGCAGTGCCATCGGTTTTTGCCGCCGCATCCACGCGCGGAGTACGGCCGCCAATCAGCTTGAAGTTCTTCGGGTCCTTGAGCGTCACGGAGTCGGGGACAGGCAAACTGATGGCGGTCTTCACCAGCGAGCCGTAAGCCGCCTGGCGTTTGCTGCCGGCGTGATACACGACGCCGTTCTCCACGGTCAGCTCTGCGACCGGAACATGCCAGTCTTTTGCGGCCGCGGAGAGCAGCATCGCGCGTGCCTTTGCGCCGGCGTCGCGCAGTTGCGCCCAGGAATTCGCCATGGCCGAGCTGCCACCGGTACCTTGAACACCGAAAGCCAGATTGGCGTAGCGTTTCGCATCGGCCGGCGCGCTTTCGACGCTCACTTTTGCCCAATCAGCGTCGAGTTCTTCGGCAACGATGGTAGCGATGCCGGTGTAGGAGCCCTGGCCCATTTCCAAATGCTTGGCGATCACCGTCACGCTGTTGTCCGACCCGATGCGCAGAAACGCGTTGGGCGTGAAGGGTGTGCCGGCCGCCGGCGCGGCAGCCATTGCGCGCCGGGTCGTCGCCGCCCATTCAAATCCGATCGTGAGGGCGACCACGGAGGTGGTGCCGACGGTTTTAAGGAAATCGCGGCGCGTAGGCAGCGAGGAACGAAGCGTTTGGCGGGTCATGGTTTTATGCCTTGAGGGATTGCGCAGCTGAATGAATCGCGGCGCGAATGCGCGAGTACGTGGCGCAGCGGCAAATGTTGCCGCTCATCGCGCCATCGATGTCCGCATCGCTCGGCGCGGCATTCTTCTCGAGAAGTGCCGTCGCGGACATGACCTGTCCGGATTGGCAGTAACCGCATTGCGGCACCTGCAGTTCCACCCATGCCGCCTGCACCGCTTTTGCTTGTTTGCTTTGCAAGCCCTCGATGGTGGTGATCTCGCGGCCTGCGACGGCCGACAAGGGCATGACGCAGGAACGAACTGCTTGCCCATCCAAATGAATGGTGCAGGCCCCGCACAGCGCCATGCCGCAGCCAAACTTGGTTCCATGCAGACCGGCGACTTCGCGCAGCGCCCACAGCAAGGGCATGGCAGGGTCGGCATCCAGAGTGGTAGACCGGCCGTTGAGTACAAACGTTGTGGGCATGGTGGACTCCGCGAGTGGAAGTCCGATTCTACGACCAGGCGGCGTCAATACAAGCCCGCCCCGCCAGGAGCCGGACAGTTCCTAGTTCCGGGGCTTGAAATCGACCACGGCAGTGTTGCCACCGCAAATCAGCACCCCCACGCGCTCGTCCGTTGAGGGGACATATTGGCGCGAGGTCAGCGCAGCAAGAGCGGCGGCGCCGCCCGGTTCCGCAACCACGCGCAGCGTCGTCCATAGACTTCGCTGTGCATCCAAGATGGCATCGTCCGACACGAGGATGGTCTTACTGACATGCCGTTGAATGACCGGGAACACCAATTCTCCCACCCGGCGCGGCGCCAGAGATTCCGCGGCGATGCCGCCAGCTTCCGCATCGACGGGGCGGCCCGCCTCGAGCGCGCGCGTGAGTGTCGGCGCCTGGGTTGGTTCGACTGCGATTATCTTGATCCGTCCGCCATACCAGGCCGCGATTCCGGCAATGAGCCCGCCACCGCCCACGGCGACCAGCAGCGTGGTGAGACCCGCCGCCTGCTCCTCGAACTCCAAGCCCACGGTGCCCTGGCCGAGCATGGTCTCGCGCTGATCGAAGGCGTGGATGGGCATGGCGCCCGACTGCGCCACCCAGGCCTCGCTCGCGGCCAGCGCATCGGCATAACGCTCGCCGGTAATCACCAATTGCGCGCCGTACTCGGTAATTTGCCGGATTTTCGCCGGCGAGGCGATGCCGGGTACGAATATCTTGGCAGGCACTTTGAGCTTCATGGCCGCGAAGGCCACCGCTGCACCATGGTTTCCGCCGGACGCCGCAACGACGCCGGCGCCCGGTATCTTTCTCGTCAACAGGCTGGTGAAGGCCCCGCGCGCCTTGAACGAACCGGCATGCTGCAGGGATTCGAGTTTCAGCACGAGTTGTTCGCCTAAGATACCGAAATCCGACCCATTGACTTCGATGGTCGGCGTGCGTCGTATGTGCGGCGCAATGGCCGCGTAAGCCGAGCGGATGTCGCCGGCCGAGATGAAGGTAGCAGTCATAAGAACCCAGCCCGATTGACTCGTTATTCGTCTATTGGCAAACTAACTATATGATTGATCTGGATGCAATTCAAGCGATGAGCAACGGCCGGCGGCTGCAGATTCTTGAATGGCTCAAGAAACCGCAGGCGAATTTTCGGCCGCAGGCTGACGGCGACCTGGTCAAGGACGGCGTATGTGCCGTGCTGATCGCCGAGAAGCTGGGTATCAGCCAACCCACCTTGAGCGAACACATGAGGGTCCTGTGTCAGGCCAAGCTGGTGCAGTCGAAACGGATCAAGCAATGGACGTTTTACAAACGCAACGAGGCACGCATCAAAGAGATCAAACAATCGATAGCCGCGAGCTTGTAGGAGGGTTCTCGACAAACCGTGTGAACGCCGCGGGGAGCTTGTTGTCGCGTTGGCCGATCAGAACTGATCCGCGTACCATTGGCCAATGGGTAGCCTTACCATGGCTGGGTTGGCTGGACGATTCTTCGCGTCACTGGCGCTTGTGCTCGCCACATACAATCTTACTGGATTCTCCTTCCTTGGCTGGGTCGCGGCGAATTTCCCTCACGTGCAGCCCATCCAGGCAGTCCTTGGGCTCATCTTGCTCGCCGTATGGATCTTCTTTGTTCATGCGACGTGGCGATCGCTGGGTACCCTGGGCGTTTCCTTGGGTCTTGCGTCCTCGCGGCCGTGATCTGGCTCATCAGCAGCTGGGGTTGGCTCAATGCCGCCAATCACTCGACGGTGATCTGGATCGCACTGATCTTCATCGCCTGCATGTTGACGCTGGGACTGTGTTGGGCGCTGATTCGGGTGAGGGTTTCCGGTCAGGCCGTGATTGAAGAAGTACAACGCTGAGCAGATCGGCCCCGCTCACTCGAACACGATGCGCGGAAAATAGAACGACACGGTCCAGTTCGGCACGTCGACGATTTCGCTGATGCGTAGATCGCCACAGACGCTGCACAGCAGGTAGGCATCGATCGCGGCCATGCCGTGCTGCCGACACAGCAGCTCGACCATGGAGCGGACGGAGGCGCGCGCCGCCTGCATGAGATCCGGACCAATTCCGGTCGTGACCTCGTAGCCCTTGGCGTCCAGATGCCGTGTGACCGGCCCCGCGGTTCTGAAGCGCGGGAAACTCAATGGCGTCTGCTTGAGCAGATCGAACTTGAGCGCCACCCGCATCGGGCTTTCGATGGCCGTGCCGCACACCTCGCCGTCGCCTTGTGCCGCGTGGGTATCCCCGACCGAGAACAGTGCACCCGCCACCTCGACTGGGAGAAACAATTCGGTACCCAGTGCGATGTCCCGGACGTCCATGTTTCCACCCACGCGACGGGGCGGCACGATGCTGTGCAATCCCGGTTCCGCCAGGGCCACGCCGATCGTGCCGGTGAAGGGCTTCAAGGGCACCTTGCCCCACTGACCGAACAATGCCGGGCACAATGTCTTTGCGTCGTACTGCCACAAATGCAGCGCGGGCTCCCTGAAGTCCTCGGCCAACAGGCCAAAGCCCGGAATGTTTGCGGTCCACCCCCACCCGGACGGCGCGAACGCCAGCAGCGTGACTTTTAAGATGTCCCCCGGTTCGGCGCCATTGATGTACACCGGGCCGGTCACCGGGTTGATCTTGCCGAAATCCATGCGGCCGACATCGGCGACCGTTGAGGTTTCCCGAAGCTGGCCGCCGGATGCATCCGCCACGTCGAATTCCAGCGACTCTCCTGGAGATATGCGCGCCACGGGGGCAATGCTGTGATCCCAGCCATGATGCCGATGATGGATCGTATGTTGATGTGCAGTTTGGGTCATCGGCGGCCGGATGTGTTTCTTATATTGTACGGAATCTTCGCGCCGTTGCGCGAGCCGAATCATCGCCCGCGACGCAGTGATTCTTGGGATAAACTGCGTCAAAAGGAGCTCGCGCGCTTGTCGATCGAAGAATTCGGATACAAGGATCAATTGCACCGAGCGCTCACGACCAAGGATCTGGTCATCTACGGAATGATTTTCATGGTCCCGATTGCACCCTATTCGGTGTTCGGGTTCGTGTACAGCGATGCCAAGGGCATGGTGCCACTGGCGTACCTGGTGGGCCTGGTCGGTATGTTTTTTACGGCCTTGAGCTATGCCTCGATGTCTCGCGCATTTCCGCTCGCCGGTTCGGTGTACACCTACGCGCAGCGCGGCCTGCACGAAGTTGCCGGTTTTTTTTCCGGCTGGCTGATTCTTCTTGATTACGTATTGGTGCCATCCTTGCTGTACCTCCTCAGCGCGGTCGCGCTGCGGCCGGTGTTGCCCACTGTTCCCGCGTGGGTTTGGTTGGTGGTATTTATCTCCTTCAATGCGGCCGCGAACCTCATCGGCATCCAATTCACGGCGCGCGTGAATCGCTACATGCTGGTCATGGAATTGGTGGTTCTCGCGCTGTTCGTGGTTTTGGGTTTAATCGCGCTGCACGCAGGTTTTGGCGCCGGCAGCCTGACGCTCAAGCCTATTTACGATCCCCATGTGTTCTCATTCGCCACGGTGGCCGGTGCGACGTCGATTGCCGTGCTGTCATTTCTCGGCTTTGACGGCATCTCGACGCTGTCGGAAGAGAGTAGCGGCGGCAAGAGTGCGGTAGGGCGAGCCACCGTGTTGTCCCTGCTGCTCGTGGGCGCGCTGTTCATGCTGCAGACCTGGATCGCCACGGACTTGAGCTTGGGATTGCACTTTTCGTCTCCGGAGACCGCGTTCTTCGAAATTACGGAGCGCGCGGGCGGTGCGTGGCTGCGGCTGGTTACCATCATCGCCGTCGTCATTGCGACGGCGATCGCGAATGCCATGGCAGCCCAAGCGGCTGTGTCGCGCATCCTGTTTGCGATGGCCCGCGATGGTAAATTGCCCGCAATTCTCGCCAAGGTCCATCCGCGCTATAAAACTCCCTATGTGAGCACGCTTGCAGTGGCCGGCATCTCTCTGTTGGGGGGATTGCTATTTGCCGAGCGCATAGACGATCTTGCCCGCGTCGTCAATTTCGGTGCCCTCACAGGCTTCGTCCTGCTGCATCTGTCCGTCATCAACCACTATCTGATTCGCCGGCGCAGCGGTGATTGGCTGCGGCATCTGATCTGTCCGCTCATCGGCATGATCATCATCGTCTATGTGCTTTATGAAATGGATCGCGCCGCAAAAATTCTGGGTCTGGGTTGGATTTTGCTCGGCATTTTTTACTATGCTGTGCTGACTTTGTGGATCAAGAAGCCTGTCGCCTTGAAGATTTGATTCACCGGGGAGCAGATTGACCAAAACGGATCCCGTGGCGCAGCCGGCACTGTACAAGCGCCCGAGCATTTGGCAATTGGCAGTGCCTTCGATCACGGCCAATCTCATGTTTTCGCTGGTCGCGATGGTCCAGACCAAATTCGTCGGCGGAATGGGAGCGCCCTCAGTGGCAGCGGTAGGCGCGGGTCAGCGCGTGTTTTTTGCGCTGCAGGCCTTGTTGATGGCGATCGGCGTTGGCACCACCGCGCTGGTTGCGCGATCCTGGGGCGCGGGCCAACAAGAAGAGGCCAGCCGCATGACTTCATCATCGCTCATGCTCGGCGGCCTCGTGGGCCTCGTCCTCATGGTTTTCGGCATGGTGTTCTCGCACCAGATCGCCGGAGTATTCGGTTTGGACGCGCACACGGCGCAATTGGCTGCGCGCAACATATTCTGGCTCGCGGCATTCATCATCGGGTTTGCCATCGACATCATTCTGTCGAGCGCGCTGCGCGCCGCCGGCAACGCCTGGACCCCCTTGTTGTTCGGATTGGCGGTGAACCTGGTGAATCTGCCTCTGCTCTACGCCTTCATCCTGGGTAAATTCGGCGCCCCACGCATGGGTGCGGCCGGTGCCCCGTTCGCGTCGGGATTGTCCTTTGTGTTGTGCGGCGCCGTGCTGGTGTCTTTGTGGATGCGCCAGAAATTGACGATCAAGTTTTATCCTGGCGACCTTTTCCAAAGGGCACGCTATCAGCGCTTGCTGCATATCGGCTATCCGGTCGCGCTCGAGCAGCTCGTGCTGCAGTTTGGTTTCTTTCTATTCATGTCGCTGATCGGCCATTACTACGGCACCGAGGCATTCGCCGCGTACAACGTCGGCGTCAACATGCTGAACGCGGCCATGGTGGTCGGGAGCGGGTTTTCGATCGCAGGCGCCACACTGGTTGGCCAGCATTTGGGGGCGGGCGACGTGGAGGGGGCTGCGCGCAGTGGATGGCGCGCCTGCAGCATGGCGGTCGCTGCCATGTCCCTGATTGGCTTCCTCACCGTGTTCAACGCGGCGGCACTCGCCCGATTCTTCCTCGGATCGGATGAGATTGCGGTGCTTCGCACCACGGAATTTGTTTACATCATGGGTGCTATGCTGCCGCTGTTAGGCGTCGATATGGCGATCGGCGGCTCGCTGCGCGGCGCCGGCGATACGCGTTTCCCGCTCATGACGTCGTTTCTCGGATTGATCGGCATGCGCTGCGCGTTGGCGGCGACATTCGCCTTTTTTCACCTGCCGGTGGTCTGGGTGTATAGCTCGATCATCGGCGATTACATGCTGAAAGGGACGTTGCTCATCTGGCGTTTCAAATCGGGTCACTGGAAACACGCGCTCGTGAAGCCCCTCGCCGCCGCCTAAAGGATATCAACATGCGAAGTAGAGAAGTGCATCTTGTCGAACGTCCTCAAGGAATGCCGGTGCCGGCGCAGTTTCGCGTGGTGGAGACCGACATAGCGGATCCTGCCGAAGGCCAATTGCTGGTGGAAAACATCTATATGTCGGTCGACCCGGCCATGCGGCCAAGGCTCGCGGGACCGACGGCGCTCAATGAAGCCATGATGGGCGGCGCCATTGGGCGAGTGCTCAAGTCACGCAATGGCGCCTTCCGGCAAGGTGACTACGTGGAGTCGATGAACGGCTTCAGAGAGTGCTTCGTCTCTGACGGGAAAGGTCTATCCAAACTGGACGCGGACGGGATGCCGCTGGTCGCCTACATGAGCGTCTTGGGGTTGACGGGCCTCACCGCTTACGGCGGATTGCTGGTCATCGGCGCACTCAAAGAGGGCGAAAATGTTTTCGTGTCGGCTGCTGCGGGAGCCGTGGGCAGCGTCGCGGCGCAGATCGCAAAAATCAAAGGCTGCTACGTGATCGGCAGCGCAGGCTCGGAAGAGAAATGTCGTTGGCTGAAAGAAGAGCTTGGGCTGGATGCCGCGATCAATTACAAGAAGGGCGACCTTCGCACTTCGCTCAAGGCCGCCGCACCCAAAGGCATCGATGTGTACTTCGAGAACGTCGGCGGCGAGCATTTGAATGCGGCATTGCCACGCATGAATGCGCTGGGGCGCATTGCCGTGTGCGGCATGATCTCTGCATACAACAATTTTGGCGCTGTATCCGAACCGGTGACGACACTCTCGAACATGATTTACAACCGCGTGACCATGAGAGGCTTCGTGTTCTATGAGTTCGAATCGAAGCGCGCCGAATTTCTCAAGGACATGAAAGGCTGGATCAAGGACGGCCGCATGAAATACCGCACCACGATTCTGCATGGCATCGAACAGGCGCCGGCCGCCTTGATCGGCCTGTTCACGGGCGCCAACACCGGGAAAATGGTCGTGCAGCTTGGCAAAGATTAGGGGCTGCGCGGCTGCCAGCCCCCGATCAGCGAGCTAGCGAGCTCCCGGCTTGTAGTTCACGAACACCGATTTTGGAATCAGACAGTGCACGCCTTTGCGGATGTCGACAACCTGCGACACCCGGCAATCACCCACGATTGACGTGAGCGAGTAAGCCTCCTCGCGGCTCATCGGCACGATGGTTTGCTTCGCCAGCCAGTCGACGGTCTGATCAACGGCAATTTTCATCGCCTGATTCAGATCTTCGTCGAAACCCATGAATACCCAATTGGTTTTCGTTTCCGCCCATGGCCATTGTGTTTTCAAATCCTTGCGTACAATGGGCTTGATCTCGATTTCCTTGTACGCGCATTCCAGTGCCGTCAAGTTCACCTCGCCATTGCCTTGGCGGCAATGCGAATCGCCCGTCCAAATCAGCCCGCCCTTTTGAAATACTGGCATGTATAGAATTGAACCGGCCTGCAACTCATTCACGTCCATGTTGGAGCCGTTTTTCCACGGACGCAGGGTGCTGGTGCGGCCCTTCGCATCCTTGATCGGCGGGCCCGCCTTGGCGTCCGGTTCATTGGGGTCCACGCCGACCGCAAACGTGCCGGGGAAGGGCTGCAGGTCAATGACTATTCCCGGTTTGAATTGCGTCTGCATCTTCGCCAGGTCCAGCTTGTAGTAGCGGACGAATCCTTCGGGAAATTCGGACGCCAATTGCCCCACGGTGGGGAAATCCTTGCCCGGTATGTTGAAATTGAAGGCATCCGCTTTGGGCACGATTTTCAGAATGTGAATTTCCAGTGTGTCGCCGGGTTCAGCCCCCTCGACATAGATCGGTCCGGTAATGGAGTGCGGGCCGCCACCGGGATTTCCCTTGCGCAGCTTGACGATTTCATCCATTCCGACGCCGGGCTTGATCTGCCCCAGGGAATGGGAGAGCGTCTCGATGGACACCGTATCCCCTGATTTTACCGTCAGTTTCGGCTTTTCATTGACGTCGTACCAACCCCATTGCACGTTGTCCGGCGTTGCAGAGAGTACGTAGTGTTTCGATGCGCCGCTCTGTTGGGCCTGCGCGACGCTCAAGAGGCCCAAGGTCAAAGGAACTGCAGCCGAAACGGCACGCAATATTTTCATGGGAAGCCCAGCGTTCGGATTCATGTTCGATCCCTCGGGTGTGTCGACGTATTCTTAGTGCCCTATCAGATTCTGGCACATTTCACGGCACGTGCGGCGCAGTGATGGCGCTCAGCAAGTCAGGGATGGACGGGTCACGCTCCAGTCTCGGGTAACGCGCTTTTCCGGCATAGTGCACCTCGACCACGTTGAACATGTCGTCCTTTTGAATCAGGAGCTTGATCGTGCGTGCCTCGGTGCCGCCGGCGCTGAGCGCGTCTTGCAGAACCTCCTTTGAATACTTGCGGCCGTCGACGGCGATCAAATGACTTCCCGGCGCGACACCCGCGACGTCAGCCGCTGAGCCGGGCGCGATATTGGCAATGACCGCGCCTTCATCGCGCAATTCAAACCCCAAGGAGAACAGAAGATTGGTTTTCTTCTGGATGGCTTCGACCCCTTTTTGCTCAGGAGTCGGTTCGGATTCAAAAACGAGACGCCAGCCGCTGGCCTTGATGCCTTCCAGCGGGGCTGCGGCTCGCACACGATTGAGCCTGTCGCTCCAAAATCCCCGCCAGTCATAGGGCAGTACGCTATTGAGTGCCTTGAGGACTTCGTCGAGATTGTAGGGAACCACTTTCGGCGTCGTGCTGGGGGCACCGTAGAAAATCTTGCAGAAATCGTCGAGACTCTTGCCGTTGCTCTTGCTGCGGATGATCGTATCGGCCTCCAGCCATAGCAGCGCGGACTCACCGTAGAAATCCGCGGCGCGGGTTCTTGCGCGCCATTCCGGCGCCTGGTTGTAAATAATGGGTCCGGATATGGCCGTGTCCGCCAAGGGCCGCCATTCGCGCCCTTGGGTTGCCTGCGCGGACGCTGCCGTGTCGGCCCAGTTATCGCGTGCGTCAGCAGCGGACGCCAGGCCGCTGCGCGCACTCAAGACCATGCCGACGTATTCGGTGAGCCCCTCATAAACCCAAAGCAATTCGCCGCGCATCGGTGAGTCGTAATTGCCGGTCGCAAGGCCGATGGGGCGCCGGTACTTGCCGTTCCACGAGTGTGTATATTCGTGCGGCAGCAGGGTCTGTGCATCCGCGCTGCGGCGCAGATCGCCGTCGATGAGCGTTCTCTCGGCTGAACGGTTGTCGCTCGATTGATGGTGCTCGATTCCCTCATAATCGATCTGGTCGCTCAAACTCCACAGGAAATGATATTCGTTGTAGTGCGTCGCCCCGAAGAGCGCGGTGGCCTCCTGCACCAGCTTGCGCATCTGTGCCGTCGTTGCGTCTGGAATGGCGAGGGCGGCAGCACTGTCAGCCGCCAAGTGCAAGTAAACGGCAGGCGTGCCGCCAAGCTCCTCGGTGCGGAAATGACGGCCGGCGAGAACCGGAGAATCGATCAGTGTCGTGAGCGACACCTGGCCAAATTGCACGGCATCGCCGCTGGTCCCGCCTTTTGGCAACGCGGTACCGAAATTCCAGCCGGCAGGAAGGCGCAGCCGGGCCGCCACTTGAATATCATCGGATTGAATGCCGGCCGGATACAGCATCAATTGATTCCACAGAATGATGGCGACGGCGTCGGTCGCCAATCGGGCGGCGTTAGGTTCCCTGGCGTCATGCTCGGCGAGGACTTCGAAAGACACGTCGAGCGAGCCGGCGTTGGCCGGAACGGTCAAATGGAACGCATACATATCGACCGCATCGCGTTGCCATGCAAGCGTCTTGCCGCCGCTCGTAAACTTCAGCGCCGAGAGACCGTCGATCGGGCCATTCGGTGCATGCTCTCCCGGGAGCCATTTTGGATACAGCAGGGTCAAATTTCCCGGCTTGACCGGCATGACCAAATGCACGCGCTGAATGCCCCGCGGCGCATCGCGTGCGTCGACCTCGACAGTGGTAACCGACGCAGCGTGCGCAATCGGTCCTATGAACATCAAGCAAATCGACAATGCCGCGGCATGCAGCCAGTGGCGCGAATTTAACATCGGAGTGTCCTTAGATCTTTTTGATTTCGGTTCAGGTGAACGACACTATAATAGCTGCGGTTACGCAGGTCCGCTCAACTCAGGAAATGGCTTCATGCAGAATGGTTTCCGCCTCGCTCCACGTGCCGGACTTGCGATTCTCATCAGCATCCTTGCGCCTCCCAGGAGATAGCTGGATCGATCGTGTGCCGCAATGAGCGATTCATTGACCGCTACCGTGCTCCTCTTTTCTTACGGAACCCTGCAAGACAAAGCGGTGCAAATGGCGAATTTCGGGCGGCACCTGACGGGCCGTCCCGACTCCCTGCCCGGATACATGCTTTCATCCATCTTGATTGAAGATCCGGCGGTGGTGGCGTTGAGCGGGAGGACGCATCATTCGATTGCGCAGAGCAGCTCGAAGATCACCGATGAAGTGCAAGGGACGGTGTTTGAAATTACGGTGGAGGAACTGGCAGCCGCGGATCGCTACGAAGTCTCGGAGTACACCCGCGTATCAGTGGCTTTGAAATCCGGCGCGCAAGCCTGGGTTTATGTTCGAGCTTGAGGCGGGTCTGCCGGACCGGCAGCCGGCCGCCGAATGAGAATCGCCGGCTGATCGCGTATTGACCGCTTCCGTATCTTCGCAAAGGCGGCATTTAATCGGGTTCTAGTTTCCATCCACTCCTAAGAGACTGTTCCACGCGACGCACATGCAGCGTCACGTAACGCAACACTTCAAGGAGTAGACATGAATAGCTTCACCATTACCGCCGTGGGCAATCTTGCCAAGGATCCTGAGCTCGCCGTCAAAGGCGATACAACGTACGCGCGCATTTGCCTGGTGGGCAACGACTACGCAGGCAAGGATGAACACGGCAATCCTCGAGAAGCTGTTACCAGCCTCTGGTTCGTGGCCTTCGAGAGCCTCGGGGAAGCGATTGCCAGAAACGCGCGCAAGGGCGATCAGCTCATCCTTCAGGCCCAAGTGCGCGCCAACAATTGGACCGACAAGGAAGGCGAGAAACAGTATGACTATTCCTTCGTCGTGCAAAATTTTCGCTTCGGCGCTCCGGGCAAGGCGAAACGCGAGCAGCTCGCGGCGATGCGCGGCGAGAGTGAAATCGGCGCTCTGGAGACGGAAATCTGATTTAAGTTAGCCGACTTTTTTGCTTTCAACCGGAAAAGGAATTCCGCCATGCATCACTCCCGGCCACTTCGCTCTGCCTTGGTGCGCACCGCCCTGCTACGCACCGCGGCTCACTTGCTGCTAACCCTGGTGGTCTGTCTGCCCGACATGGCCATGGCGCAGGCCTCGCCGTTCCTGACGGGTGCGAGTTCGTTGCAGACCAACATTCTCGCGTGGTTGACGCCGGTCGCCATCATTCTCGTCATGGTGCTCGGGGGAATGGCCATGGCAAACCGCATGTCGTGGGGCTGGTGTCTTGGCGCGATTTTGGGAATAGCGATCGGCTTTGGCGCGCCTCAAATCGTCACATGGGTTCGCGGCATGTTCGGCGTGTAGGGGAGCAGCGTGAGCGATCTCAATTCAGGTCTGACGGCCGACCCCTTGTTTGTCGGCGCGACGCGGCCACCGATGCGGTGGGGCGTCACGTATTCGGCACTGCTGTTCAACATGGTTTTTACCATGGAGGCCTTCCTGCTGACGAAGAATCTGCTCACGCTGCTTCTGTGCGCGCCCATTCATGGCGTGTGCATGCTCTTGTGCGCACGCGACGCGCGGTTCTTTGATCTCGTGCTGCTGTGGGGGCGGACCCGTTTACCTGCGGTGTTCGCCAACCTGCGCGTCTGGAAGGCGAGTAGTTACAGCCCTTTAGGCCTGGATCTGCCGAATCGCCGCGGGCGGCGCGACCGGGAGCTTGCGCCATGAGTCCACCCAAATTTTCCGGACGCCATGGCAGAAGGCGTGGTGCATCGTCCTCCCGAAGCGATGAGGTCGCGCGGGTCAGGCAGCAGTTACCGCGGCCAGCGAAAGTTGGCGAAGGCGTTCTCTGATTAGCGGTATGCGTGCCTGGCTTGTTTCATCGCCAGCCAAATGGCCCGGCAACGCCTCATTGAATTCAGGATTCTGAAGCAGGATACCGATCTCGTGCGCGATGTACGCGCGCAGTAGTGACGCAGATGCCCTCACGTCATCCAACAATTCGCGCCTCCCATCTATTACCGTGATGATGTCTTCGAGATCATGACTCGCGAGGAAATCTCCGCAACCCCGTCCCCGGAAAGCTTCAAGCTTCGTCGCAAGAAACAGCGGTGGTGTAGCGACCCGTATCATTCGGCCGCTCGGGAGTTCCACAGATTCAGCAGTACGAAACGCTTGAGTGAACCAACGATTGGAAAATCCAAGCACACGCTCGTCGGTTGGCATGACATCCAGCAGGCTGGTCCCAACAATCCAACGACAGATCGGTGCCGCGGGGCTACGGTCATGGCTGAAACCCGCCTTCTCAAGTTCACGTTCGAGCGCGTGGTAGTCTGCCAGCGTCAAGACTTCTACGATTACATCGATGTCCCGAGTTGCACGAACCGGAGACGCAGCAATGTCGGTCACCAGCATTCCGGTCGTGCAACCGCCAACAAACACAAATCGTTCGCGCAGTGGACCCAGGGCTCCCGCGATCAGCTCTAGAAGCGCCAGATTTGGATCCGCAGGATTCACGCGAGCCGCTCGCTTAAAAGTTTGGCTGCGAGTTGCCGTTCTCGCGCAGCGCCGCCGCGCAATGCGTCAAACAGTGCGAGAAACTCATAAAGCACGCGGTCCTGTCGTGCGGCGAAAGGTACGGTTGGATAAAGCGGATGAAAAGTGACGCCGCGTTGAGTGCCTTCGGCGTCCGGCCATACTGGCGGCAACTCATTAGGCTGGGACACCAGGGTAAAAAGCGGAGGGGCGGCATATGCTGTCGGAATTCCACGGGCGAGAGATCCCAGGGTTGCGGGAAACGCATACTTGGCTCCGTGAAGAAGAAACTCCTTGAGTGCCGCCCTGATGACCAGTGGTCGATCGTTCTCGACGTTGAGGAGACGTGCGGATTTCGCTCGTCCAATACTGGCGTGCACTTCGGATGAGGACACACCAAGGGCGTCGGAGAGGCTACTGTATGTATTGGGTTTCACTCCTATAGCCAGGAGTTTGAGCAAGACCATTAGATCCTGCGGCTTAAGCGTAACTTGATGATTAATCTTGCGTTTCATTTGATATTCGTGATTCGCGAATAGCGAATATAGACGTATCTAGGCTGCTGCGCAATGGACTTGGGATTCGGTGAGCTAAAATCTCATCCCGGTTCAATTTCGGGCGAGGGCAACCCAGCTGCTGAGCCTGCTGTGTTCGCATTGTTTTGCCGAGGCATAGTTTGCGTTTCCGCCGGAAATCGACGGACTGGATCAGCAACGGTTGAGCAAATTTCTCCGGCGGGCCTCATCATTTGCCATGCTTGGTACTCGTACCCGTGTTTCTGAGGTACTCAATCGCAAGCGCGCGCTCTCAATCGGGATGCCGGCGATTGCATGCGAAACTCGGTATCGCCGCAGAGGTATTGATTCGCACCCCCCGACGCGCGACCGGTGGCAGCGCGCAACGCGTTACTCGCAGCCGCTAAGCCAGTTGCCGGAGGAGCGACCATCGGGCGGCAAGCGGCCATTATGCACAGTACCCAGTTATGCACAGTGTTGCCTGCGCGAAAGCAGTCATCCGCGGTGCTGTTACCCAGTTTGTTCTCCGGTTCTGTATTAACGGCTGTTAACAATCCGGAAACACATTAACGCCTACATGGGCGGATGATTCCCGCTGAAAGCACTTGCTAGGCTTGGAATTTACTGAGTCAGGGAGGAATAATGAAAAGACTACTTGCACACCGATGTGGATTGGCTACCGCAATCATTGTGCTGGCAATTTCCGTGCCCGTCAGAGCAGACTCGCTGGATCAGATCACGGTTCAGGCGCAACGGAATCGGGAGAAGCTCAAGCACGACGTAGATCAGTTTGTGTCGTCGGCCATTGTGCGATCGCATTACGACGGATCTTTTGAACGTTGGACGTATGTTGATGTTTGCCCCCAAGTTGCGGGCCTGAATAAGGCTCAGGGAGAATTTCTTCTCGCTCGACTGTCGCAAATTGCCCGGGCGGCCGGCGTACCCCTGGGAGGCGAGAGGTGTAAGCCGAATTTCATCGTGATTGTGACGGAAGAGCCTGAGCCCGTTTTAAAGAAGATGACGCGGGCGCACGGGGTATTCGACGGCGAGAGAGGTCCCGAGCTTGACCGCTTCGTTGCTATTCCGCGGCCGATACGCGTTTGGCGGACCATCGGCCTGACCAGTATTGATGGAGCGAACCATTTTAAGGCGCACGGAGAACACTACTACAAAGATGAGGCGCCCTCGAACACGTTGCCCTCTCAATATGGGTCGCGCCTGAATGTGTCCCTGGTGACGCGCGATATCGTATCGGCCCTCATTGTCGTCGATGCCGGAAAGACCCGGGATCTGAATTTCGGACAATTAGCCGATTACATCGGTATGGCCGGATTTGCCCAAGCCGATTTGGAAAGAGATTTGACGGACGCACCGACGATCCTAAATCTATTTAGAGCGCCCGCAGCTACCAGGCCGCAAGAGATGACTGCTTGGGACAAAGGGCTGTTGCACGCCTTGTACAGCACGCCGCAAAGAAACAAGATGCAGCTGTCGGAAATGCAGACCGTCGCGTTTCAGGACATTACGGCGAAGCCGCAGAACTAAACTTATGTGGGTCGTCACTTGGTTTGGCGATACTGAGGGATGAGGCGCTCATGAACGTACCCGCGCGGTGCCGCTCGAAATGACTCGTTGGGACAAGGCGTTGCTGCGAGCCCTATATACGACGGAACATGGGCGTCGAATGCATGTCGCAGATGGAGACAAGGGCGATAAATATGCTGCATCGGAACCGTCGCCCTAGGGTTTTTACCGCTGAGTTTTTCCTTGCTCGGAAGCGGCTCGTAGCGACCGTCAACAACGGGTCCGATAGCTGTCTCTCATCGGCGTGTAGGCGGCAATGCACTCGACTTGACGGCTCGTCGCGCAATCGGTTTTTTCTTGCTATTCGCGCGTGTGCAGCGACTGCACACGTTGGGCCGAAAGCGCGTGATAACCTGGAGATTGCACACGGCTTGCACACACGAAATCGGTAAATGACTGACATTAAGGCTTTTCCTAGGGGTTAGGTCCTAGTCAAAGAACTTAAAAGTCGGCGCGCACTGCCCGACTCCGGCGAGATCAAGCATCCCTTATGCGTGCCTTTGCGCATGCGAATCGGCATCGCCTTCCCTTTTTGCGCGAACTCGGCAGTTAGTCGGATTCAATTTCGGCGGAGCTTCTCGCAGACTGCCTGTCACGCGACGGACGAAATTTTTCGCACCGCGCAGTACCGCAGTCAATAGTCATGAACAGCTTCACAATTACCCCCGTCGGCGACGTTGTCGGAGTGCTCAGGGCGATGCAGAGCAGGGAGGCTGCATCGTGCGGACACTGAAGCGTGCCGCCGCCTTGCGCCGCGAGATCAGCGCCGCCGATCGGATTCCCTACGCGGCACACGTGGCGCCTTCCATCCTAAGGACCGCATACGGCGACTATGTCCAGGCGTTTCGCCTCGGCGGCGCGAGTTTCGAAAGCAGCGATGACGGCGAGCTCAACAACTGGCACGAGCGACTGAACGTCTTGTGGCGCAACATCGCCGGCCCAAACGTGGCCTTATGGACTCATGTGATTCGGCGCCGGGCCGGAATCACCGCCGGTGGGGGCGCGCGCGGGTCCTCCGAGTGCTTTTTCGCCGATGGGTTGCATGAGAAATACCGTCATCGCCTGGCGAACGAAACGCTGATGATGAACGAAGTGTACCTCGCCGTAGTGCATCGTCCGACCGCCGGTATCGCGGGCGGACTCGTGTCGAAGCTGCTGGCGGGAGTTCAGCCCCGTTCGACACTCATATTGGCCGACGCGCTCGATGCGTGCGAAAAACTTGCGCAGATCTTGAAAGCGTCGCTGGCGCGATACGAACCTGAAATGCTGGGTGTTTATCAAACCGCGAACCGTTGGAGTTCATCGTTGCTCGAATACCTGGGCCTGCTGGTCAATGCCGAGGGACAGTGCATACCGCTGCCTATGGGACCGTTGAACGCCGCGCTGGCCACCTCCCGGCTGTTGTTCGGCACCGAGTCGATCGAATACCGCTTAGCAGAGGGCACCCGTGTCGGTGCGATGCTGGGCATCAAGGAATATCCCACGCCGAGTGTTGTGGGCATGTACAACCGTCTCTTGTCTGCGCCGTTTGCCTTTGTCGCGACGCAGTCCTTTTCATTTCTGACCAAGTCAACCGGTCAGTCCTTGCTGCAGCGTCAATTCAACCGCATGGCCAACGCCGGCGATTTCGCGGTATCGCAAGCCGCGGAGCTCAAAGAAGCTCTGGATGCGCTGACCAGCAACGAGTTCGTGATGGGCGATCATCATTTCTCGCTGCAAGTGCTTGCCGACATCGTGGGCACCGATGCCGGGTTGGCTGCCGCTCGGCTCAAGCCCCTCAACGATGCGATCGCGCTGGCTCGCAGCTATCTGGCGGACACTGGCATGCTGGTTGCCCGCGAAGACTTGGCGCTCGAGGCCGCCTTTTGGGCGCAGCTGCCCGGCAACTTTCCTTTGCGCCCGCGCAAGGCGCCGATTACGTCACGCAATTTCGCGGCGATGTCGCCGTTTCACAATTATCCCCTCGGGCGAGCGCACGACAATCACTGGGGCGAGGCCCTGAGCCTGTTTGTCACCAGCGCCCGCTCGCCTTACTACTTCTCTTTGCATGCGAGCGATCCGTCCGATCCCGATGGCGGCAGCCGCAAGGATACCGGTCACACGCTGATCTGCGGACCCACCGGCTCGGGGAAGACGGTTTTTATTGGTTTCCTGGTCGCCATGCTCGCCCGCCAGGGCGCCACTCAGGTGATCTTCGACAAGGACTGCGGCCTGGAGATCTTGGTGCGCGCGCTCGGCGGTGACTACTTGCCATTGAAAAATGGAAGCCCCACCGGCTTCAATCCTCTGCAGCTCCCCGCCACTCCCGGCAACGTGGAATTCTTGAAAACGTGGTTGCGTGAGTTGAGCAGGGAGGAGCAGCGATCCCCCCACCGGGACGCGAGCGCAGTGCGCGAGAGTGCCGACTTGGATCAGGCATTGCGCGGCACCTTGGCCTTGGAGCCGGCTGCGCGACGGTTGTCGCGGCTCGTGGAATTTCTCGATCCCACTGATCCCGAAGGGCTGCACGCACGGCTTGCCCGCTGGTGCCATTCGCATCGCGGCGACTACGCCTGGGTATTCGACAACCCGCGCGACACCGTGGTGTCCCGATTGTCGCGCCGCGCGCTGATCGGATTCGACGTGACCGAATTTCTCGATCATGCTCTCACGCGCGCGCCCATTACGCTGTATCTGTTTCATCTGGTACGCCAGCTTCTCGATGGCCGCCGGTTGGTGTGCTGGATGGACGAGTTCTGGCGGCTGCTCAGCGATCGCGCGTTCGAGAACTTCGCGAAAGATGGGCCGAAAACGTGGCGCAAGTTGAATGCCGTCATGTGCCTGGCCACTCAAAGCCCGAGTGATGTGCTGGACAGCCCCATCAGCCGCACGCTCGTGGAACAGACCCCGACCAAGGTGTTCTTTCCGAATCCGGATGCCAATCGAGCGGAATACAGTCAAGGCTTCGGACTCACTGAGCGTGAATTTAAGTTGATCAAGGATCAGCTGGAACCCGGATCACGCATGTTTTTAGTCAAGCAGGCGCATCACAGCGTGGTGTGTCAGCTGGATTTAAAGGGTTTCGACGGCGAATTGGCGGTGATCTCAGGCCGCACCCAGCAAGTTCAGCGCATGCAGCAAATCATTTCATCCACCGGCGCCGATCCCAAGGCTTGGCTGCCGGAGTTCCTCGCCGCACAACATTGAAAGGAGCAAGTCATGCGTAGTCTCAAGGTTTGTCTGCCGATCGCATTCCTGGCCGCGTCGATGCTGGAAGTGCCCACGGCCCGCGCACAGTGGGCGGTCGTCGATGCGCCTGCCATCGTGCAATTGATTCAAGAAGTACAGACCACGGCGCAGCAGCTGGCCACGGCAAAGGATCAGCTGCTGCAGGCGAAGCAGGCGCTGCAAACCATGACCGGCGATCGCGGCATGGAGCAGCTCATGAGCGGAACGAATCGAAATTACCTGCCCTCGGACTGGGCCCAGTTGAACGGCGTGCTACAAGGCTCCGGCGGATTCGGCGCTCTATCGACGGATGTGCAGAGCGTGTTGAATGCCAACGCGGTTCTCTCGCCCCAGCGCTTGGCGATCTTGCCGTCCGGCGGGCAGCAACTCATTCAGGGCGAACGGCAGTGGAGCGCCATGCAGCAGGCGTTGTCGCATCAAGCGCTGTCGAGCGCCAGCAACCGCTTCGCGTCGATTCAAAGCCTCATTTCGGCCATCTCCAGCGCCGCCGATCAGAAGGGAATATTGGATCTGCAGGCAAGAATCAGCGCGGAGCTGGGCATGCTGCAGAACGAACAGCTCAAGGTGCAGATTCTCAATCAGGCCACGCAAGCGCAGCAAGCCTCTCTACGGCAGCAGGCGCGCGAACAGGTCATTGACGGCCACGGCAGTTTCAACAGCCGTTTTCAGCCGGTTCCCTGACCGCTCATGGGATTCTTCGCCACATTTTGGGTCTGGCTAAATGGGCAGCTAGCGGCCTACATCGGCGACAACACGTCGCGCTTGGCCGCTGCCCTTGAGCCGGCCGTGGTCACGCTGGCCACCATCTACGTCATGGCTTGGGGCTACTTGCATCTGACCGGAAAGATTACCGAACCGTTCGAGGCCGGCCTTAAGCGCGTGGCATTGATCGCGCTGATCCTCGGCGTGGCCTTAAGGCTCTGGCTCTATAACACGGTCATCGTCGATACCTTTTATACCGCTCCGGCGCAGCTCGCCGCCGCCGTGGTGGGGGCAAACGATCCGGTGGGAACCATCGATGCCATTTGGGACAGCGGCGGCACCGTAGCCGGGAACCTCTGGCAAAAAGGCGGCTTGCTGTCGGGCGACTTTGGCTTCTATCTGGCAGGCGCCGTGGTGTGGTGTCTCATCGGCGTGCTGTGCGTCTATGCGATGTTCCTGATCGCCTTGTCGAGCATCGCGCTCGCCGTGTTGTTGGCGCTGGGGCCTCTGTTTATCGCGCTTCTGTTCTTCGATGCGACCCGACGATTCTTCACGGCCTGGATTGCCCAGCTTGCTAACTACGGTCTCATCACCATCCTCACCGTGATGGTAGCAGCGCTGCTGTTGAAAATCGTGCAGTCGTACGCGGCGCAGACCGCAGCCCGGGGTGCGGCCATATTGACCGTTGACGCCTTGAACATGATGTTGATCGCGCTTCTCGTGTTTCTTGTTCTGCGCCAGGTCATGCCCATCGCATCGGGCTTGGCCGGCGGCGCATCGCTCAGCTCGCTCGGTATCGCTAGCCGCAGCATCTCCTCGGGATTGGCGTCATTCCGAAAGAACCACGCCGATCCCGCAAGGAACAAAGCGAGCCCCTACGTGAGGGACACCCTGGGTGAGGTCGTCGGCGGCACCGGCGTGGTCGTACGCGGTGCCGTCGTGGAATCATCCCAGGTGCTCGGCGGTAGTTGGCGAAATTGGCGGCGATAGGAAAGGTATCACTCTTCTCTCACCAAGGATGGGTCTATGCGCGTGATGATTTGCTTGCTGCTCGTTTTGAGCGCCTGTTCGACGCCTGCGGTTCGCTGCGACAAGCATCTTGAGCCGATCAATGCGCCTGCAGCAAAGCTTGTACCCGCGGCAAAGATTGAAACCGCCGCGGAGATTGCTGCGGCAGGACCGAATCGGAGGCTGCCGTGACGGGAGCGCCGGCCCTCGAAGCATACTTTGCCGAGGCCGAGTCCTGGGACGCCGACCGTGCCGCGCAATCTCGACGCAGCGCGCGCACCGCATGGTGGGTGGCGGCGGCGGGTTGGCTGTGCGCCGTCTCCAGCGCGCTGGCCCTCGCGCTGCTCATGCCGCTGAAGCAAGTGATTCCTTACCTGGTGCGGGTCGACGGCAGCACCGGCATCGTGGACGTCGTGCCGGTCTTCACCGGCCCTGCGACGCCGGAAGAGGCGGTTACACGCTATTTTCTCACGCACTACGTGAGCGTATGCGAGCGCTTCAATTTTGCCACCGCCGAAAGCGACTATGAGGAGTGCGGCGCCTTTCATTCGGCGCAGCGCAATCAGGCTTGGTATGCGCTGTGGACGGCGACCAACTCGAACTCGCCGCTGAATGTGCACAAAGACGGCAGTACCGTTCGCGTGCAGGTCAATTCGGTGAGCTTTTTCACCCGCGCCAGCGGCCTGACTGATCTCGCCCAAGTGCGGTATCTGAAGGCGGCGCGGCAGGGAGCGGGCGCCGAAGAATCCTTCACCCACTGGGTTGCAACCATTCAGTACGCTTACGGCGAAGCGGCCAAGGATCCGAAGACGCGCCGCTGGAATCCCTTGGGCTTCAAGATTTTGGATTTCCGCTCGGAGCCTGAGCTCGTGGGCGAAACGCCGGCGAAGGACTCGGCAGCAGCGAAGCAGTCGGCAATGGCGAGGGAGACACGATGAGCGCACGCATGCGAAATCCAATGCTCAGTATCTGCGCGTTTGGCCTTGCGATAACGGTGTGGCAGTCCGTCGCTTGGGCGGAAACCGTTCCCGCGAAGGGCTCGGTTGATGCCCGAATTCGAACCGCCGCTTACGACGGCAACGAAGTCTATCGATTGCACGGCTTCGTCGGCTATCAGATTGACTTGGAGTTCGAGCCCGGCGAAACCTTCGTCGGCTTGGGATCAGGCGATTTGGAAGGGCTGGCATTCGTCGGCCAGGAGAACCATCTGTTCCTCAAGCCAAAGGCGGCCAAGGTGGCGACCAACCTCACAGTGCTGACCAGCCGCCGGCACTACCAATTCGACTACAGCGCCTCATCACAGCGCCCCGGCGAGGATGACCTTATCTACGCCTTGCGGTTCACCTACCCGCCATCCACCGCAAAACTCGCCGCCGAGGCCGCGGCGAAGAGGCTCGACTCGCAGTTGGAGGGTGCCTCGAACAATCGAACCCGCAACATCGACTATTGGTATTGCGGCGAGCGCACCTTGCGGCCGGCCGCCGCTTCCGATGACGGCGTCCACACGCGCCTCACCTTCGCCGCGAACGCGGACCTGCCGGCGATCTTTGTGCGCAACGAGGACGACAGCGAGTCGCTGTTGAACTTCAGCGTGGATGCCGGCGATGTGGTCATTCATCGCGTGGCACAACGCTTCATCCTGCGCCGCGGGAAGCTCACCGGATGCGTCATCAATCGCGGATTCGCCGGCGGCGGCAAACGCCTGGAATCCGGCACGGTGGCGCCGGAGGTCGAGCGGCGTGTCCAGGGAGGCATGCCATGAACGAGCAAGAGGCCGACTCTATCGTTCGCGGCGAGCGCGACGGCACGACCCTGCGTCAGCCGCCCTCGGTTCAATCGCGAGTCAGCAATGTTCTGGCGATCTCGCTCATGAGTGTGCTGGGTTTGGGCATGCTCACCTGGTACTACGCCAATGCCATGACGCGCCAATCGCGAGCCCGTCAAAGCGTGCAGGCCGCGTCCGCGAAGCGCGCCCAAGGCGACATGCCGCTGCCCAGCTTGGGAAGGATTGATCCACCGCCGGCGGCGGCCGAGCGGACGCAGCCGCCGCAGGATCAGCCGGCCTTGGCCCTGTCGGCGACGACGCTTCGCGAGATTCCGCTGGCACCGGCACCGAGCAATGTTGCTTATGGCGCGCCGCCCGTGAAAACTGCGGCGCAACTCGCACTCGAACGGCAATTGTCGGGAGCGGTATTCTCGCCGCAGAGCTCGCCGACACCGGCCTCCGCTCCAACGTCATCCACTTCGCCGTTTCCGCCCGGCGCAGATCCCAAGGAACCCGGTGAGTTGAGCGCGCTCATCCGGCCCAGTGTGACCACCGCCGTTCGCGCGCAGGTGCTCCCCACACAAAGACTGCTGCTGCCCAAGGGCGCGTTTCTCGATTGCACCTTGGAAACCGCTATTGATTCGACGCTGCCCGGCATGACCACCTGCGTGATGGCGACCGATACCTTCGGCGTCGATGGACAGGTCGTGCTGCTGGAGCGCGGCACCAAGCTGGTCGGCGAGACTCGCGGTCAGGTGCAGCAAGGTTCAGCAAGGGTATTCGTACTGTGGGATGAAGCGCGTACACCGACCGGCGTCATCGTGCCGCTGGCGTCACCGGGCGCCGACGAACTGGGCCGTTCCGGGTTGCCGGGAAGCGTGGAGCGACATTTTTGGGAACGCTTCGGCGCCGCCATGCTGGTGTCGATCCTCGACGGAGGTATTCAGGCCGCGGTTCAAGCGAGCCGCGGCAACAGCGGCACGGTGATCGTCAATCCTTCCGGGACACAAGACGTCATGACCGAGGTACTGAAGGGCACCATCAACATTCCCCCGACCGTGGTCAAGCATCAGGGCGACCGCATCCAGGTACTGGTCGCGCGGGATTTGGATTTCAGGTCTGTGTATGAGCTCAAGTCCGCCGCTGGGCGCTAGCGGCGGCGCCGAAGCCTCGGCGCTCGCGCTCACCCTGCACGCGCTGCGGCCGCTTTTGAGCCGCGACGATGTGATGGAGCTGTGCATCAATCGTCCCCATGAGGCATTTCTGGAAACTCATTTGGGATGGCAGCGCGAGCACCTTCCTTTTGCCGACTTCGACTGGTGCGGCCGGCTGGCCAAGCTGATCGCCAATTCCACTCAACAGCGCATCGATGCGACCTCGCCCCTGTTATCGGCATCGCTGCCCAGCGGAGAGCGAGTGCAGATCGTCATCCCGCCCGCGACCACACCGGGATGCGTGGCGATCGCCATTCGCCGGCCGGCCGAAAGGGTTTGGAGCATCGAAGAATTGGCGGGCCGCGGCATTTTTCGGCGCGCGAAGCAGGCGGCGCAGTGCCTCGATGAGACTGAGCACGAACTGCTGCGACTGCTTGGCTCAGGCGAATTCGAAGCATTCATGCGTCTCGCGGTGGTCAGCCGCAAGAACATCGTGGTGTCGGGTCCGACCGGTTCCGGCAAGACCACCTGGACCAAGGCATTGATTCGCGAGATTCCGAGCGAAGAAAGACTGGTGACCATCGAGGACGCCAAGGAACTGGTGCTCGATCGGCACCCCAATCACGTGCGTCTCTTCTATTCGAAGGACGATCAGGGCGTCGCCCGTGTCACGCCTAAACAGTTGTTGGAATCGTGCCTGCGAATGAAGCCCGACAGGATTTTATTGGCGGAATTGCGCGCCGAAGAAGCATTCGATTATCTGCGCAACGTCAATTCCGGACATCCGGGTTCCATCACCAGCGTTCACGCCACGAGCGCGGAGCTGGCCTTTGAGCAGCTGGTGCTGTTGGTGAAGCAGAACCAAGGCGGCCGAGAACTCGCCCGCAGCGATATCAAAAGCCTGTTGTACATGCTGGTCGATGTGGTGATTCAGTTCGGCGTTGAGCGCCACGAACGATTCATCAAGGAGATCTGGTACGACCCGGAGCGCAAGCGGCAATGAGCGCGCTCCTGCATGGTTGGACGGGCATTCTCATGGGGTACGCCGCCGTGCAGGGACCGATGGTCGCCGGTCTGGCGCGGGCGCGCGCGAGCTTCAAACAGTACGTGTTTTCGCCGATGGTGGCCGCGCCGTTGACGGTGGTGGCGGCGGTCGCCGCTGCGACCTTAAGCTTTCACGGATCCGTGCAGGTTGTCGCCGCCACCGGCATCAGCGCCGTGCTCGGCTACACGGGCGGCAAGGTGATCGCTCGGGGCGGTCCCCCCAATAGACTGCATCAGCGCGGTTCCCTCGTCGCAGAGCAACCGACGCCGGCGAAGGCGCAATCCGGCAGGCCTTCCGACAGCGCGGGAATCACCCTGGCCGGCCTTGAAGTGCCCGCGCAGGATGAAACCAAACATTTCAAATTGATCGGTACCACCGGCACGGGAAAAAGCACCGCGATCCAGGAGATCATGAGTAGCGCACTGGCTCGCGGCGATCGGGCGGTCATCGCCGATCCGGACGGCGGCTACCTGCGGCGGTTCTATCAGCAGAACCGTGGCGACATCATCCTCAATCCCTTCGATGAGCGCTCGGTGAAATGGAATCTATTTGCGGAAATCCGCAAAACACATGACGTTGACCAATTGGCGCGTTCGCTGATCCCGGATCACGACGGACAGGATCGCAGTTGGCGAGGCTACGCACGCACCTTCTTTACGGCGGTGACCCGTCAGGCTCGGGAAGGTGGTGTTTCGGACGCGGGCGAACTCTATCGCCTGTTGGTGGTTGCCGACGCCGGCGAATTGCGCGGGCTGCTTCACGGCACGCCGGCGCAGCCCTTCCTGGACGAGCACAACAGTCGTATGTTCGATTCCATCCGCTCGGTCACGAGCTCCGCCGTCGGCTCGCTTGAGTATGTGGCTCAGCAAAATGGCGCGAGTTTCTCAGTGCGCAACTGGGTCAGCGATGAGCAGCCGGGCGTCCTGTTCATCCCTTACAAGGCAGGAGAGATCGCGGCGCTCCGCTCAACCATCTCCGCCTGGATGCGGCTCGCCATTTTCGAAACCATGAATCGGGGCGAACAAAAGGAAGGCTTGTGGTTCGTCGTCGATGAATTGGACGCATTGGGCCAGATCGATGGACTCAAGGATGCGCTGGCACGGCTGCGAAAATTCAATGGACGCTGCGTCTTGGGATTCCAGTCGATCGCCCAAGTCTCCAGTACCTATGGTCAGGGGGACGCCCACACGATTGTCGAGAACTGCGGCAACACTTTGATTCTCCGTTGTTCCGCGAGCGAGGGCGGCGGCACGGCGCGGTTCGCGTCGCAGCTCATTGGCGATCGCGAGGTACTGCGAACCACGGTGTCGACGAGCCGTCGCGCCAACGAGAGGTGGGAGTCCGTCTCGCGCAACGAACACTTTGCGGTGGAGGCCGCGGTTCTCCCATCGCAGGTGGAGCAGCTCCCCGATCTCGCCGGATACCTGAAATACGCATCGGATCCGACCTGGCAGCGGGTTCGTCTTGACGCCAAGAGCGCATGGAATGAACTCAAATCGACCTCGATCGAGCCGCGCGCCGCCCGGCAGCAGCCCTCGTTGGACTTAAATCATGAGTGATCGCGCCGTGGCGGACGACACAACGATGAAGGTCGGCCTGCTCATGGAGAGTGCTCAAGTGCATCAGAAGCTCGCCGAGGGCCAGCTCGAAAAACTCCGCGCCCACACCGCAGACCTGGATGTGGTCGTGCGCGATGAAATCCGGCGCACGTTGGTCGATGAATTGCAGTTGTTGACCGCTGAGACAGCACGCGCTGCCCGGGCACTTCAGAACCTAAGAAGCGGCGCCGCCTGGCGCGGCCTGGTGTTGAGCCTCTGCGGCGCCATGCTCTGCAGCCTGGTTCCGATTGCCCTGGCGCGCTGGGCTCTGCCTTCGCCGGCGGACATCGCAGCGTTGCGCGCCCGGCGCGAGGAACTGGCGGCGAGCGTCGCGAAGCTCGAACAGCAGGGTGGCCGCATCGACTGGCGGCGATGCGGCGAAGCTAAGCGCCTCTGTGTCCGTGTGGACCGCAAGGCGCCGAGCTACGGAGAGAAGGCGGACTACTTCGTGATCGAGGGCTACTAGGCATATGAATTTGCCCGCTGTGCTCGAACAGTTGCAAAGCCCCAACGCCGTTGTGCTCGTGGCGCTCACTCTCGCGGCGGTGTTGTGCATCAGGCTGCGCGGACGATGGCGGCGCCGGGACTTAAACGCGCACAGGCGGGGCGCGCTGTTGTCCGACGGCAGATCGATGCAGCGGCGCGGTGCGCGCTGTAGGAAGGCATCACCGGAATGGGTCACGCTGGCCGGCATCGCCATTCCGCGGGCAGACGAGACCAAGCATTTCAAGCTCATCGGCACCACCGGTACAGGCAAGTCCACTGCCATTCGCGAACTGCTGGGTTGCGCCATCGCGCGCGGCGATCGCGCCGTATTTGCAGATCCCGACGCAGGGTATGTCGAGCATTTCTACAACCGCTATCGCGGCGACATCGTGCTCAACCCCTTCGAGCCGCAATCCGCCAAATGGGATCTGTTCGCTGAGATAAAAGAGAGCTTCGATGTCGAACAATTAGCGCGCGGCCTAATCCCCGACGCTGAGGATGCTTCGGCGCGCGAGTGGCGTGGCTACGCGCGCACGTTTCTCGCCGCAATCTTGCGCCGCTGCCGCTTTTCCGGCGCAGCCCACCCCGGCGAGTTATGGCGTTTGCTGACCGTCGCGTCCGCGGACGAACTGCGACCCATCGTCGCCGGTACGCCGGCTCAGCCCTTTCTCGATCCCGACAACGCTCGCATGTTCGGGTCCATACGGGCGGTCACCGGCTCCGCGATCGCGGCTTTCGAATACATCGAGCGCCAACGCGGAAGACTGTTTTCCGTCCGCGAGTGGGTCAAGGCTCGTGGGTCTCCAGGCATGCTGTTCATCCCGTATCGCGCCGGTCAAATCGCGGCGCTGCGTTCCCTGATCGCGACCTGGATGCACCTCGCGATTTTCGAAGCCATGAGTCGGTCGCCGCGTGGTGACCAGAGACTGTGGTTCGTCGTCGACGAACTCGATGCGCTGGGCGCCATCGATGGCCTAAAGGACGCGTTGGCGCGGCTGCGCAAGTTCGGCTGCCGCTGCGTCCTCGGATTCCAATCCGTTGCCCAAGTCTCGAGTACCTATGGTCACGGTGAGGCGCAGACCCTTGTGGAAAACTGCGGCAACACCCTGATTTTGCGCTGCTCAGGCAGCGAAAACGGCGGCACCTCGCTATTCGCCTCGCGGCTCATCGGCGACCGCGAAGTGCTGAGGCGACAGGAATCGCGAGGCCAGGACCGCGAAAGCGGCTTGGCCGCCCGTGGCGGACGCCGGTCGCGCAGCACCACCCACAACCACGTGACTGAGCCAGCTGTCATGGCGTCCGAGCTCGAGCAGCTGCCCGATCTGTGCGGCTATCTCAAAACCGCATCGTCCTCGGTGTGGCTCAAAGTCGCGTTCGCCAAAGGATAGCCATGCAAGTGCCCGACGCCAACATTCGATCTGCCAGCTATTACATCGCGGAGACCTCGGTGCAGTGCCGGTCCTGCGACCAATGGACACGCGTGCTCGCCTTGGCTCTGCCGGCGCCTCACGAGGTCTTGATCGAAGACGAATGGCAGGCCGCCAATGTCGGCGCGTTTTTATTTTACGTGACCGAGTTGCCGGAAGGTGTGCGACGCCAATTGACGCAGGCTTGCAGCTTCCTTCGTCTAACTCGCGACCCAGAGAGTTCCGATCCGTATTGGGCAAACCATTGCGAATATTGCGACGAACTGGTCAACGATGACGAACTGCACTGCGAGCCCGGCGGCTTCATGCCGGGCCATGCGGATGAGGCGCAGACCATTTCGCTCTTGGAGGTACGCCAAGCTTTCCGAGCGGTAGCGGCGGGTTATGCAGTCGACCCGGAATTCTTTGTGCACATCGCCAAGTGTTAAGCCGGGGATCAGCACCCTTGGCGATTTACTTCCTCAACCTCAAGACGTTCGGCCGCTCCGGCGGCAGCAGCGCCGTGAGCGCCGCCGCGTACCGGGCCGGAGAACGCATCCGCGACGAGCGCACCGGCAAGACCTACGATCACTCAGGCCGCCAGGATGTCATGCACAAGGAAATCATTCTTCCGGGTGAATTCACCGCGGACGCCATGGGCTGGGCGCAAGATCGGGCTACTCTATGGAATACGGCCGAGAGCGCCGAGACCCGCAAAAACTCGCGCGTCGCGCGCGAGTATCTCGTGGCTTTGCCGGCTGAACTGCCGCACGAGCATCGATTGAGCTTGGTGCAGGGATTCTCGCATGAGCTGGTCGAGCGCTATCGTTTCGCGCTCGATGTCGCCATTCACGCGCCGAGAGATTTTCCCGGCAGCGATCCACGCAACTTTCACGCGCACCTGCTGGCAACCACGCGCGAGGTGACCACCGAGGGCTTGGGGGCGAAAACCACAGTTGAATGGAGTGATGCGAACCGCCGCGCGGCGGGCCTAGGTCCTGCCATCAATGAGCTGCTGCATGTGCGGCAGCGCTGGGCAGAAGCGACGAACGCAGCCCTTCAAGAGGCGCACCTTGGCGCGCGCATCGATCATCGCACACTCGCGGCACAAGGCATCGACCGCGAACCCACACCGCACATTCCGCGCGCCGCATTTGAAATGGAACGGCTTGGGTTTCGAAGCGTGGTCGCCGAACGCATTCGCGAGGAATACCAGGCCAGAGTCGAGTCGCGGCTACAGCGATCCGCGCAGCCGCACAGCTCGACGCCGACGCACAGCGCGGCGGAGCAGTCTCCCGCGGCGGCGGAGCCCAAAAGCATGGAGGAGACTCAGCGGCAGGCGGCGGAGAATTGGCTACGCTGGCGCGAGACGCAACCCAAGCCCAGCGCTGCTGAGCTTCAACGGCAGTCCATCGAGAATTGGCGGCGTTGGCGCGAAGCACAAGCCCAGCCCCAACCCAGCAAAGGCCATGCCGCAAGTCGCACGCGCGACGATGATCATTCGCTGTGATCCGCAGACTTGCCTACGCGTCCTGCTATGTTTATTCGCCCGCCGGAAAGGGCGCAATTTGCGAACGCTCCCGCCTGCTGCGTGCGCTGCTGAAAGAGGGTGATGCCCATTTCATGGTCAAATATGCCGTGCGCGTCCGACAGCAAGCCGAGCAGTGCGCGCAACTTGCCGGATTTTTCCGTGACACCGATATGTTGGTGCCCGTGCCGAGAAGCTCCACCAAGGCCTGCGGCACGTGGGCAGCTTCGGATCTTGCACGTGCCCTGGTGCACGAAGGATTGGGGACCATGGCGTGGCCCGGTCTGCACCGCGTCTGCGCGGTACCCAAATCCTCAACCGCCGCTCGCGGCGCCCGCCCGACGGTCTCATGCCACTTCGAATCGTTCCTGATGGAGCGATCCTCGGTCGACCCTACAAGTGTCGTGCTCATCGACGATGTCATCACCAAGGGGCGAACGTTGCTGGCCGCCGCCGCCCGCGTACGCGAGGCGTTTCCGCACGCGCAAATTCGAGCGTTTGCGTTGCTGCGAACCATGGGATTGATCGCGGGCGTCGACCACCTATTGGAACCCTGCAGAGGGGAAATCCGATGGCAAGGCGGAGATGCGCTGCGAATTCCTTGAACGCGATTCAGACAGGCCTCGAGCCTGATCCCCTATAATGCCCCGCGATTGCGCAATGATGCCAAAATTCCGCCCGGTAGTCGCCCGCTGCAAAATCTGACGCAGCGTGATATCGACAACCATCTGAAGCGCGCATTGGCCACCGCCGACGGACTCATCGGCGCCCACTGCATCCACGAGCTGTGGATGCGCAGAGCAATGTCCATTAACATTGAGCACGCGCTCGAACAGTTGTGGGCAAGCGCTGCGGATTCCGTTCCGGAATGGCTGCCGATGCGCTACATCGACTGGTTGCCTGAAGTTTACGAAATCGCGCTCGAGTTTAGGGCTGCTGCCAAGGGGCGATCGAACATCTACTTGGTGCTTCTGGATTTCTCTGACCGCAAAGAGTCGTACGGTGCGTATGTCGGTATGAGCAAATATAGTCCGGCGCAGCGCTTCGATCAGCACAAGGCAGGGATCCGCGCGGCTGGCAGCGTTTTGAAGCGAGGTATCGAGGTGCTGACAGGACCCACAATGCATTTGCAATACATCAAGCGCAGCGAAGCTGCGCGCATCGAAGCGCAATTGGCGAAAGCCCTGGCCGAAGCCGGGTTGCTGGTGAAGGGTGGCCACTGACATGATTCTCATCGGCATGTTCGATTCGCCGTTTGTGCGCCGGGTCGCGGTCAGCATGAATCTCCTGCAAGTGCCGTTTGAGCATCGCAACTGGTCCGTCGGCAAGGACTTTGAGCTGATCCGCCAGTTCAACCCTCTCGGACGAGTGCCGGCCTTGGTGCAGGGAGACGGCGATACTTTGATTGAGTCCGCCGCCATACTGGACTTCCTCGACGAGAACGCAGGCCCCGGGCGCGCGCTCCTGCCCCGATCGGGCGAACCTCGGCGAGAAGCACTGCGCATCATCGCGATTGCCGTCGGGGGCGTGGAAAAAGGCGTGGCTCAAGTATACGAGACGGCGTTTCGTCCGCCGGAAAAGCGCTATCGGCCCTGGGTGGAGCGCTGTCACACCCAAATGCACGCTGCGCTCGCCGAACTGGACCGGTTGTGCCAGGTGCGCGGCGGCGAGTGGCTGATCGGCAACCGCATTACTCAGGCCGACATCACCGCGACCTGCGTCTATAGTTTTTTGAGCGAGGCCCTGGCCATCAATCGGGATGCGGTAATGTATCCGGCCTTGAGCGCGGTTGCGGCGCGTTGTGAAGCGCTTCCTGAATTCCGGTCGGTCAAAGCCGATTGGTTCGCGCCGACAGGCTCTTAGGGATTACAATACTTCGATGGTCGTGGTTCACCATCTCAACAACTCCCGGTCGCAGCGGGTGTTGTGGTTGCTCGAGGAACTTGGCGTCCCTTACGAGGTGAAACGCTACGAGCGGGACGCCAAGACGATGCTGGCCCCGCCGGCACTGACCGCGATTCACCCGCTCGGCAAGTCCCCTGTCATTGTCGATGGCGATGTCACGGTGGCCGAATCCGGGGCAATCATCGAATACCTGGTGGGTAAATACGGCGAAGGGCGCTTGGGTCCCCCAGCCGCCACTGCGCAACGCCTGCGCTATACGTACTGGCTTCACTATGCGGAAGGATCGGCGATGTCGCCGCTGTTGCTCAAATTGGTGTTCGACAGGGTTGCCGCCAATCCCGCACCCTGGCCCGTCAGCGCGATCGCCCGCCGCATCGCTGCAACCGTCACCAATGCCTTCATAGCGCCCAACTTGAAGCGCCATTTGGATTACATCGAGACTGAGCTTGGCGCGCACGCGTGGTTTGCCGGAGATCAATTCACCGCCGCCGATGTGCAGATGAGCTTTCCCTTGGAGCTCGCGGTATCGCGAGCCGGATTGAATGCCAGCCGCCCCAAATCAGTGGCATTTCTCGACCGCATCCACGCGCGCGACGCTTACAAACGCGCGCTGGAACGCGGCGGGAAGTACGACTTTTAGCCGATCGCCCTAAAGATTTTGCTTATCGAGTAATAATTAAGTAAGGGGAGATGCCATGTGGAAGTCGCTTAAAGCAGGCGCCGCTTTGTCGTGCGTTCTGCTGCTTGTCGTAGCCTGCAATCAGTCGACACCACCGCCGCTTAAGGCTAAGGGCCCGTCGCCGGCAAGCGCTGCCTGGCTCAAACTCTCGAGCGCCTTCATCCAAGACTACATGCAGGCGCAGCCCTTCTTTGCGGTACAAGCCGGCCGCCACGAATTCGACGGCCAGCTACCCGATTTAAGCGCGCACGGCATCAAGCGCGAAATTGCGCGGCTGCACGATCAGCGCGATCAAATCTCCGCCGTCGACCCGAACACCTTGGAGCCGCGCGAACGTTTCGATCGCGCATACTTGTTGGCCGTCCTGGACAAGGACCTGTTCTGGATAGAAAAGACACAGTTCCCATTCAGCAATCCGGGTTGGTACTTGCCGCAACTCGATCCGGATGTCTATTTGAGCCGAAATTACGCGCCCCTCGATGTGCGCATGAAGGCTTACATCAAGTACGCGCGCGGCGTTCCGAGGATGGCCACGGCAATCAAAGAGAATCTCAAATCGCCGCTGCCCAAAACCTACGTCGAATTGGGAATCGCCCAATTCGGCGGACTCGCCGAGTTCTATAGCAAGAATGTATCGGCAGTGTTTGCATCCGTGACCGACCCCGACCTGCAAAAGCAGCTTACCGACGCGGACGCGAACGCCGCAGCGGCGATGACGTCACTGAAGGATTATTTGGTGGCCGAACGCAAGAACGCCACCGACAAATATGCCTTTGGCGCGGACCTGTTCGGGCAGATGATCAAGCAAACCGAACAAGTTGACTTGGGGCTGGATCAGATCGAAGCGGCGGGACGCGCCGATTTGGATCGCAATACCGCGGCGCTCAAGGCCGAGTGCAGCACCTATGCGCCGAAGGCGGCGCTCGCGCAATGCGTCGCGAAAATGGCGGCGAATAAACCGAAGAGCGGCCCCGTCGAGGCAGCGCGCAACCAGCTCAAGATGCTCAAAGAGTTCATCGCTCAGAACAACGTGGTCTCCATTCCGAGTAATGACGAAGCCTTGGTGGCGGAAGCGCCGCCTTACAATCGATCCAACGCCGCATTCATCGTTACCGCGGGTCCTTACGACAAGGGCGTGGTGTCCATTTACAACATCTCGCCGCCGGATCCGAAGTGGAGCAAGGCCGAGCAGGCATCTTATATTCCCGGCGAAGCGGCTTTGCTGTTTACCTCGGTTCATGAAGTCTGGCCGGGCCATTTCCTGCAGTTCCTGCATTCGAATGCAAACCCCGACAAGCTAGAAGCGCTGTGGGTGGGGTATGCCTTTGCCGAGGGGTGGGCGCACTACTGCGAAGAGATGATGATCGAAATGGGCTTAGGTCGAGGCGATTCGGAGAAGCATATCGGCCAGCTCAGCGAGGCACTGCTGCGCGATGTGCGCTTGTTGTCCGCTTTTGGCCTGCATACGCATGGAATGACCGTCGCTCAATCCGAGAAAATGTTCCGCGAGCAAGCCTTTCAGGATCCCGGCAACGCGCGCCAGCAAGCCGCGCGCGGCACGTACGACCCGGCCTATCTGAATTACACGCTCGGCAAACTCATGATTCGTAAGCTGAGGGCGGATTGGCAGGCCAAGGGCGCGGCGGCAGGTGCGAACGCGCCCGCGGCGGATGACACGGCACGTTGGCATGAATTCCACGACAAGTTTTTGTCCTACGGAGGGCCCCCAATCCCCCTATTGCGCAAGGAATTGCTGGGAGAGGGCGGCAGCCTCCTGTAAGAGTCAGGCGGTCAAGGCTCGCCGATGCCGACAATGACGCCGCTGTCCGCCCAAGTCGCCAAAAGACCGGCGGCGGCGGCGGGAATTTCCTCTTGCGGCAGCAAGGCGCTCAGGTCTTCGCAAATCTCGCCGAAATTCCGGCCGCGCAGCGCGGCATCGAGGGCGGCCGCCTCGACGCCGGTCATGGAACGAAAATAATTTTGCAAGTTTTGACGCCACAGCAACCACGCCACCGGCGCTACGCTAAGTTCAGGTCCCGGCGGCGTCTCATCGCGGCTCATCGCTTTCCAAACGGCCGCCGTATTCCAACTGAAGGTCAGCCGGCGCAGCGATGGATGAAACGCGAATGTGAGACTGCCCCAGGCGGCCGGATTGACGGCGGCCAGCGCCGCGCGCTCCAATACTTCCGCATCCTGGGCATCGAACACCTCCGCCAGTGTCCATTCGAGCAGCGCCACCTCTGAGAGAATGGGTGCGTCGTCATAGGGCGAGCAGCGCGTCATGAAATCCGCCAAATCGCGTCCATACCAGCGAATCGAGCGATACACGGAGGGGCGCGCTGCCACGTAGGCTTCGCCCAATGCCAGCCAGGCCTCGTCACCGAGCAGGCCGTGAAGGATGGGATACGTGTCATGCAGTGCATCAATCAACCGCACCTGGTAGGCATTGCGATAAATCGCCAATCGATCCTTTGGCTTGAGCGGCGGCGCATCCACGATGGCGCCGGTCACTCCGCTTTCCTCACCCAGCAGGTGCCGCTGCATATCCTGCTGCAGTTCGCGCAGCTTGAGCGTACCGGGAAGCGCTTCGGCCCGTGTCACGCTGCTTCCATGGCATGCCGGGCGGCGACGTCGCGCGCCACGTCCAGCTCCGCCACCAGCTCGCCCAGTTCGGGAATGTTGTCGTCGCGTTCGATCATGGTCGGCACATCGCCGAACAGAGAGACAGCCTGGGCGTACAGATCCCACACGGGTGCGACGATGGGATGATCGTGCGTGTCGATCAAGTGACCGCCCATATCGCTATGCCCGGCCAGATGAAACTGGCGCACCCGTGATTTCGGCATGCCCTTAAGGTACTTTACGGGGTCAAAACCGTGATTGACGCTGCTGACATAGATGTTGTTGATGTCGAGAAGGATGTTGCAGTCCGCGCGCGCTGCGACCTCGCGCAAAAATTCCCATTCGCTCATCTCGTCGGCGTGAAAGCTCAGATAGCTCGAGACATTTTCCAGCAGGATCTGCCTTCCCAAGGCCTCCTGTACTTGTCCGACGCGCGCCGCCACGCACGCCAATGCCTCCTCGGTGTAGGGTAGCGGCAGTAAATCGTGCAGGTTCCGTCCGTCGACTCCTGTCCAGCATAGGTGATCGGAAATCCAGTGCGGTTCGATGCGCGAGGCCAGCGCTCGCACCATGGCCAAATATCCAAAATCGAGGGGATCGGTGCTGCCGATCGAGAGCGACACCCCATGCATCACCATGGGGAACCGTTCGCGGATACGTTCCAGATAATCGAGCGGCTTGCCGCCCGGCACCAGGTAATTCTCGGTGATGACTTCGAGCCAATCGACCGCGTGAGACTCGCTTAAGATGGCCTCATAGTGAGGAGTTCGCAGGCCGAGGCCAAAGCCGGAGAGTTTATTCATCAAGATGAGGCCGGGCGTGACCGCCCGGCCTCCTTCAACGCGTCAGCGTTTACTTCGCCGCCTTGGCTTTGGCTTGGGCATCGTCGCAAGCTTGCTTGGTCATGGAAACGAAGCCCTGACCCTTGCAGCTGTTCATGCCCTTGCAGCTATTCTTCGCCGATTTGCACTCTGAAGTTCCCTTGCAGGAATTCACGCCCGTGCACTTGACCGAAGCAGCATCCGCGGCAAAGGCAGTGGTGGTGATTCCAGAGGTGAACAGCATGGCGGCAGCGGCAGCCATGGCGGCGCTCGACAGTTTATTGATCTGCATTTTTTGATTCCTCAATAGTTATAGAACGCAGCGGAATTGCTGCTCATATAAAAGACCCGGCCAACGGCATCATTATTACCCATTTATCTAAGCTCATGCCTGTTTCTATAGGGTTACAACGGCGATCGGTTGCGTGTACCGGCAGGTGGTAAATGAAGGTTTCTTAATGTTGATTGCCGGTGCATCCAATCGTTCGGCGCGACCGAATAAGCAATGCTTCGCGCGCCATGGAGCACCCAAGCGCTGGAGACCGCTGCTACCTAGGGTCCGCAATGGCCGCCACAGCCGCGTAGCCTAAATTGTTCTCGTTCATATTCCTGCCGCTCCAACACTGCCGCCAATTGGGTCTCGGTAGCACATCGCTTCTTTGTGAAACGCGAACCCACCTCCGCATCTTGGCGGCAGTACACCGTAACGCCGCTGCGCATTTCGGGCCGCCAGCCGGCCGCTTTGGCCTTCTTCGCGATCGCCGCTGCTGCAGCGGCCGCATCCGCGTCCTGCGCGGAGATATCGGCTTGGGCGGGGGCTGCGGGACTTGAATTCGCGGGGGCTTTTGCAGGCTCCGGAGCCTGTTGCGCATAGATCGGCACCGTGATTGCAACGAGGATTGCCGTGACTAACAAACGCTTAAACTGGAATTCACTCATCTTGCAACTCCTTGCGCCAAACGCTCAATCGGCATGGGCGAATGTACGACGCGCCAAGGTCATGAGCAAGTCGCCGCGTCGCGGCGCTGCTTCACTACCAAGAAATGCGTCGACGAAACCCGGCTCGATTTCATCTTGCAGGAGCGACAGGAGACGCGCGACCGGCTCAAGCAGGGCGGTACGCCCCGCAATTGACATCGCGGGTATACTTCCAGCGATTTCCATGATGGGGCGCCCATGTTTCTTCAGATCGAAGACTTCCTGACCGCAGCAGAAGTGCAAGAGCTCAACGAGCTTGCGCGTGAAACAAAGTTCATCGACGGTCGGCGTTCCAACCCGCACAACATGACGAAGCACAACCTCATCGCCGACCCGAGTGATGCCCGCGGACAGCAAGCAGCTCAAATCGCACTAAATGCGCTGCAGCGCAGCGAGCGAGCGCGGAATTTTGTTTTCCCGCGTCGTGTGGCCGTACCGGTTCTCACGCGTTACGGGATCGGCATGACTTACGGTGCGCACGTCGATTCGGCCTTCCTGCCCGGAGCACATCAGCCTCTGAGATCCGACGTTTCATGCACCATCTTCGTGTCGGAGACGTCCAGTTATGAGGGCGGCGAGCTGCGGGCTTATTTGGGGTCCGAAGAAATCCGCATCAAAGGCGGGGCGGGACAGGCCGTGTTTTATCCGTCGACGACGGTGCATCATGTAATGCCTGTCACTTCCGGCGAACGCCTCGTGCTCGTCACGTTCATCGAGAGTCAAATCGGCGACCCTTTACAGCGCGATTTGCTCTATTGCCTGAACGAGGTGCGGGCCTTGGAGGGATTGAAAATGGATTGGCGGAATCGGACGCAGCTCGAATACGTGAGTGCCAATCTGCATCGCATGTGGTCGCGATAGTCTTTCGCGCATCCTCCAGTGACACGCGATCGTAGCGCCGATCATGCGAGCTTGGGCGCCATTCATGCATTGGCGCAAGCCGGCAATCACGCCAAAGCGGCGAGCTTGGCAGAAGCGTCCCTGGCCGACGGCCTTGAGCATCCGCTGCTCTACAATTTGCTGGCGCTGAGACTCGAGCAGCAAGGACGATTCGAGGAAGCCACCCGGCTGCTGAGCCGTGCAGTGGAACTGGATCCAAACGATCTCGGGTCGCGCAATGCGCTCGGTTTGTGCCTCATGAGGCTAGACCGTCCGGCGGCGGCAATCGTGCATTTCGACGCGCTGCTCGGTTTGGACGCGACGTTGCCCTTCGCGCACGCCAGTATCGGCGGCGCCCTTCTCGCGCTCGGCCTCGTTGCGGAAGCGGAGAACAGCTACCGGCGTGCAATCGAGCTCGATGCCCACCAGGGGATTGCGCTCGCCGGTCTCGCCCATCTCGCCAGTCGCCGTGGAGCGTACCCGGAAGCACGGCTCTGGGCGCAGAAAGCTCTGCATGCGCTGCCGGGACTTCCCGACGCGGTGATGAGCCTTGCGACGGCGGAATTGGGCGAGGGTGATCTTGCCGGCGCCGAAGCGCGGGTTCGCGCGCTTCTCGACGATGCGCGGCTTGCGCCGCTGGAGCGAGCCTACGCCGAGGGCTTGCTCGGCGATGTGCTGGACGCCAAGGACTATATCGACGAGGCGTTTGCAGCCTACACGCGCTGCAACGATTCGCTCCGGCACATATACGCCGCTCGCTTCCAGGGTCCCGGGAACGCGCTTGATTTCGTGCAATCCATGAATCGGCATTTCGAGCGAGCGAGTCCGGAAATCTGGAACCGGCGCGCACCGCCAGACAGCCGGCATACGGGTGCTGCCGCGCACGTATTCGTTTTAGGATTTCCGCGATCGGGTACCACCCTGCTGGAGATCGTGCTCGAAGGTCATCCGAATGTGGTCAGCCTCGAAGAAAATGAGTCGCTGATCGATGCCATCGAGGAGTTCATGGCAACGCCTGAGGATTTGGAGCGGCTCGCGGCTGCTTCGCCCGCAACGCTGGAGCGACTGCGAGCCGCCTATTGGCGTCGAGTCGGCGTGTGCGGCGTCGATGTCACGGGAAAGATGTTCGTAGATAAGAATCCCCTCAATTCCCTCAAACTCGCCCTGATCTCCCGACTGTTTCCCGATGCGAAGATCTTGTTGGCGTGCCGCGATCCGCGCGACGTGGTGCTGAGCTGTTACCGGCATCGATTCACCATGAGTGCGCCGATCTATGAATTGCTGACCCTCGATGGTGCAGCGCGCTACTATGATGCCGTCATGCAACTCGTGGTATTGATGTCGAATCTCATGCCGCTGGAAATTTGCTTGGTGCGGCATGAGGATGTCGTCACGGAGTTTGGCCGCGAAATGCGCCGAATTTGCGCGTTTCTGGGCATTGAATGGGATCCGGCGATGGGGGATTTCGCGTTGCGAACCAAGGATCGCACTTCGCTCACGCCGAGCACTGCACAGCTTGCCAAGGGCCTGCGGACGGAAGGATTGGGTCAATGGTGGCGGTATCGTTCGCACCTATCCTCGGTGCTGCCCATCATCGAGCCTTGGCTCAACCGCTTCTTTTACCAAACGTAGAGGGCACGCCGGCGGGAAGTCAGGCAGCCGGCAGCGTAAACCAGCAATTGAAGGCGATGGTGATACGTTCGCCTTCCCCTTGAAAGGGTTTGACGTCGTGCAGTACCCAGGAGGGAAACATCACAAGCTGGCCAGCTTCAAGGGACAGACTGGCGATTTGCGGTCCATAGGGCAGCTGCATTTGAGCGACACCGGCGTCGATGTGCATGACGCTGGTGAGCATGGGATTGACGAAGCTCAGGGCACCGCTGTCCGTCTTGTCTGCGTCGGGCCGTCCGGGGTCTACGCAATAGACTCCGCTCCACGAGGCATTGGGGTGATTGTGCAACCCGAAGTATCCGCCGCGCCGGGTTACATGAAACCAACAGTCATTGAAGATTTGCAGCCGGCGCAGGGTGGGAAGGTCATAGCCATTGAGCCGGCCGATCAAGGCAAGCAACTGGTCCCAGCAAAACAGCTTCAATTCCTGAACCGCCGGGTCGCGGTCCCGAAAGAAATTGAAGTGGCTTTCGAATAACGCAGCATTGCGTTGCGTCAGCGGCCGCGGATTGGCGGCCACACCGCTGCCTTCTTGCGCAAAGATATGGCGCTTCAGGGCCGGATTGAGCCGCGAGTGCGCCTCATAGCGGCTGAACGAAAACGGGACGGCGAACATATTGACGAGTTCCGGCGGTTGCATCTTCGCTCCTCAAGCACATAAATCGACCCGCGATCGTGGCGGCTCACGCGCGGATCCTCAAGGTATACTTTATCTATTAAGGTGGGATACGGTTGAAATGCGGCCGGAAGAAGTTACTGCACCCGTTGAGCAAATGCACGAGCGTGCGCGGCGGCTATTGTCCGCCGGCGATGCCTCGGGTGCGCTGGTCATATTAGAGCAATTGGTTTCCTTGGCGCCCGATCATCTGCCGTTCTGGCTCAGCCTGGCGGCGGTACTTCGCGTACTAGGGCATCGCGACCGGGAATTGGCCGCACTGCAGCGAGCGCTCTCGCTTGACCCCAAGCACCTCGTGGTGCTGCTGCAAAAGGCTGCGGTTCTTGATCTGATGGGCAGACCGCGGGCCGCAGCCGAGATTTACACCAATGCGTTGCAGACCATCCCTGCCGGATCGAGATTGCCACCGCAGATCGAAGCTCATGTGGCACATGCGAGGAAGCGGGTGGCGGAGAATTATTCCGTCCTAGCCGCATTGATCGATGAACGGCTCGCCAAGGTACCGGGAGCTTCAGCTTCCCAAGAGGATCGAAGGCGCGTCCAGCGCTGCCTCGATGGTCTCTTCGGCAAGGTGCGCATCTATCCGCCCGAACCGACCTTCATGCTGTTTCCGTTCTTGATCAATTTTGAGTTCTTCCCGCGCGACTATTTCCCCTGGCTTGGAGCCCTGGAAGCTGCAACCGACTCGATACGCGATGAATTGCTGGATGTGCTGCGTGCGGACGCCGGAGGCGTGCAACCCTATATTGCGTACGCGGATGGGTTGCCGCTCAATCAGTGGAAAGAGCTCAACAACTCGCGGCGCTGGGGTGCCTATTTTCTTTGGAACCAGGGCCATCGAGAGGACGCGCACCTCGCACGTTGTCCGCGGACCGCCGCTAGCCTGTCCATGCTGCCGCAGGTGGACATCCCGGGACGAGGGCCCACGGCGTTTTTCTCGCTACTCGAGCCGCGTACAACGATTCCACCCCATACCGGAGTGACCAATACCCGTCTCACGGTTCATCTGCCGCTCATCGTGCCCGATGGTTGTCGGTTTCGTGTAGGAGGGGAAACCCGCGAGTGGCAAGTCGGCCAGGCCTGGGTATTCGACGATACCATTGAACACGAGGCAACGAACGACTCCGACGCGGCGCGCGCAGTATTGATTTTTGATATCTGGAATCCGCAACTCAAACCGTTGGAGAGAGACCTTATCCGCGAGGCTACGCAGGTTCTGGCCGATTACAGCGATGCGGAATCAAACATCCAACGGGTCTTCAAATGAAAGCGCCACTTTGGTACATGGGCAGTGCGGTGCTTGCGTGCACGCTGATCTGCGGGGCGTACGCTGCGCAACCTCTCTCAGGTCTCTTGGCCTGCCGCATGCTGACTGACGATGCCGCTCGTTTGGCATGTTTCGACCGCGAAGCCGCGACGCTCGCCGGAAGTGCGACGACGCCCCCGCAGCCAACTGTCGCGCCTGCGCTCAATGCCAAACAGCAGTTCGGGTTGCCCGAGCATGCCGTGGTCCAAAAGGAAATTGCCGCGGGCACGCGCCCCTCCGCCGTCAATACCATCGAAGCTCGGATCGCGCAGCTTTCGCAGACCTCGGATGGCCGAAGCGTGGTAACCCTCGACAATCAACAAGTCTGGCGG
>JALYIH010000065.1 GCA_030775865.1 Pseudomonadota bacterium
CGGCATCACTCTCGTCCTGCGGTTTGCCGAGAATTCTTCCGTCAAGAACCACAGCGGTGTCTGCGGCCAGGACGGGCACCGCGCCTAAGTCGCGGGCGCGCTGCCACCCGGCATCGGCCTTGGCCGAGGCCAGGCGCGACACGTAGGCCACCGGAGCCTCGCCGGCCAGCGGAGTCTCGTCCAACTCCGCGCTGAGGAGCCGGAAGGAGACGCCGATTTGCTGTAACAATTCGCGTCGGCGGGGAGAGGCGGAAGCCAGGTAGACGAAGTCAGCGGACATCCCTGCAGGATACCGAACGCCGTTGCGTTAGGCGCGGTGATAAGGATGCCCGGCAAGCAGGCTCATCGCTCGATAAATCTGCTCGGCAACCACCACCCTGACCAGCGCATGCGGCAGCGTCAACGGTGATAAGGACCAACTGTAGGCGGCTCTTTCGCGGCACTGAGGTGCCAGCCCGTCGGGACCCCCGATCAACAGCGCGAGCGGCCGCGCGTCCCTCAAGCGCTCCGCCAGCCACGCGCCCAGCTGTTCAGTAGTCATCGACTTGCCCGCGATCTCGAGCGCCACCACGTAATCATCGCGGCCTAGCGCCGCCAGCATGTCCGCGCCCTCCCGATGCACGGCTCGCTCGGGATTCTCGCCCGCGCGTCGCGTGGCCACGGAAATTTCATGCAGTTCCAGCACGAGAGGTGTGCGCAATCGCTTCTGGTATTCGAGGAATCCGCTGTTAACCCAGTCGGGCAGACGGGTACCGGCCGCTATCAACCGGCATTTCATGCCGGCGCTAGCCGCGCGCTGCGCGCTTCGCGACAGTCATATCCCACAGTTTCTCCAGTCCGTAGAACTCGCGAACACGCGGCAACATGACGTGCACGATCATTTCGTTCAAATCGATGAGTACCCAGTCGCCATCTTGCTGGCCCTCGATGCCATGCGGCCGAAAACCGCTCTCCTTGGCCCTTTCGACCACGCGCTGTGCGACCGAGCGCACGTGCCGGTCGGAGGTTCCGCTCGCGATCACCATGAAGTCCGCAATATCGGTCAAGCCCCGCACATCCAGGAACCTCACATCCAGAGCCTTCATGTCGGCCAGGGCATCGATGACGGCGGTTTTGAGGGATGGTTTGGCGTTGCCGGCTTTGCCCGGGGCGGCCGCTTTTGGCTTGCGCGCTGTTTTGGATTTAACGACGGCTTTATTGCCGTCTTTTATCTTGCTGTTCGAGATCTTTCGCTTTACTGGCACTACGTTGTCCGGTTCCTGGAATAACATTGGGTATCCAGGATGAGTTTACGCACTGGATCGGGCATGAGGAAGCGCGGATCACGGCCCATGGCAATTAACTGCCTGACCTCGGTCGAGGAAATCTCCAATTGAGTCACGGCATGAATGAAGATGCAGCCTGACCGCGATTCATGCAGGTCGTTGATGCGGCCGGTACCCCGGTCCACCAGCAATTCCCCCAGAGGTCCCATGCCCGGCGCACGCCAGCCTGGGCGGTGCGCTACCACCAAATGTGCCAATTGCAGCAGTTCCTGCCACTGATGCCATTTGGGCAGGCTCAAGAAAGCATCCATCCCGACAATAAGGCAGAGGCTTCGGTCCGGATATTCGTGCCGCAGCTCGGCCAGGGTATTCACGGAATACGAAGGGCCTTCCTTGCGGACCTCACGATCATCCACGAGGAATCCCGGCTGTCCCGCCGTCGCCAACTGCACCATTTGCAACCGCAGCTGCGCGTCAGCCATGGGTTGATCACGGTGCGGAGGATTGCCGGCAGGGAGGAATCGAATCTCTTTCAAGCGCAATGCCTGCTGCAACTCAAAGGCGGTGCGCAGGTGCGCATAGTGAATCGGATCGAAGGTTCCGCCAAAAATGCCCATCGGGTTCATGGGGTTACCCTGCCTGAATCCGCGGTGGCTTGCAAAGCGCCGGCGAAAGCGCCGGTCAGGCCGGTGAGCGCGCTCCAAGCATCGCCCGGGGATATGCCCTTGATGACACGGTCGGTCTGGCTGGCCTGGATCAGCAAGGGCGCCAGCGGCAGCTTCTTCAGGCGGGACAGCGCGCGCGGCGATGGTGTCGCCGCCAAGTTCCAGCCGCTTCCCCGGGCAGTGGAATGCAGACGGGCACGTTCACGCGCCTGCCACATTCCGCGCAGTTCGCGCAGGAGTGCCCATAAAATCAGCGTCGGCTCCACGCCCTCGCTCTTTAAACCGAGCAGCACGCGCAAGGCGCGCGCCGCATCACCGGCAGCCGCAGCCGCCGCAAGCTGGAACACGTCGTAGCGCGCGCTGTCGCCGACTGACCCGAGGACCAGGTCGACGTCGATCGCAGCGCCGTTCGCCAACAGCTTCAGTTTCTCCAATTCCTGCTGCGCAGCCAGCAGATTCCCCTCGACCCGGTCGACGATCAGTTGCGAGGCTTCCGGGGTGATGTCGATGTGCAACATTTTCGCCCTGCCGCGCAGCCACCCCGGCAGCGCGGCGGTATCTACCGGCAGGATCGGCACCCATGCGCCATGCTTCTCGATGGCCTGCACCCAGGCCGCCTCGCCGGCCTTTTTATCGAGCTTGTCGGTGATCACCAGGTAAGTCAGGTCGGAGGCCGCTTGAGCGGCCAGCTGCTCGAGCAGCGCCGCGCCCTTGTCCGGTTTGCCGCTGGGCATCCGCAACTCGAACAGTCGTCGCTCCGCGAACAGCGACAGGGATTGGCTGGCAAGACGCAGATCATCCCAGCTGAAGCTGCGATCGATGAAAAATACCCGCCGGTCGGCGTACCCTGCCGCGCGCGCAGCAGCGCGAACGGCATCCGCAGCCTCGCCGACCAAGAGAGGCTCATCGCCGGAAACCAAGTAGATCCCGGTCAAACCTCGGGCCAGCGTCCCCGGCAATTGTTCGGCGCGCAAGCGCATTTAAGCCGGGGCTCGCAAAAAATGGTTCATGCCCAGATCATTGTGCATGCCAAGGTCACTATTCATACCGAGGCCACTAATAGTTAAAGCTCTCGCGCGCCGCTGCATATTCGCGTTCCATCCGTGCGATGAGAGCGTCGACAGCCTCGATGCTGTGAATGCCGCTGACGCTTTGGCCGGCGCTCCAAATGTCCCGCCACGCTTTTGCGGCCGTGTTGCCGCCGGTGCCGAAATTCATTTTTGTCTTGTCCGCCTCGGGCAGGTGATCGGGATCGAGACCCGCCCGCGCCACACTGCCGCGCAGGTAATTGCCGCTCACGCCGCTGAACAGCGAGGTGTAGACGATATCCTCGGCGGCGCTATCGACGAGCATTTGCTTGTACTCGCTCGGCGCATTGCCTTCCTCCGCCGCGATGAAGCGCGTTCCCAGATAGGCCAGATCCGCGCCCAAGGCGCGCGCGGCCAATACATCGGCACCGCTGCTCATGGCGCCCGAGAGAATAATGGTGCCCGGATACACCTCACGAATCTGTTTGACCAGCGCAAACGGGCTAAGCATACCCGCGTGGCCGCCGGCACCCGCACACACCGCGATGATGCCATCAACGCCCTGTGCGGCGGCCTTTTCGGCATGGCGCAAATTGATGACGTCATGAAACACGATACCGCCGTAGGCGTGCACGGCGGCGACCACTTCCGCCGGTGGGCGCAGGCTGGTAATGACGATGGGCACTTTGTGTTTGACGCATAGCGCCACGTCTTCTTCCAAGCGGTTGTTGCTGCTGTGCACGATTTGATTGACGGCGTAGGGCGCGACCTTTGCCTGGGGGTTCGCGCGCTGAAACGCCGACAGCTCCTCCGTGATTTGGGCAAGCCACTCGTCAAGTTGAGAGGCGGGCCGAGCATTCAGCGCGGGAAAGGAACCCACAATGCCGGCCTTGCACTGTGCGAGAACCAATCGTGGAGTCGAAACGATGAACATGGGCGCGCCGATGACGGGCAATCGAAGCCGATCGCGCAAGATCTCAGGGATGGGCATCTAATTCTGTAACTCGGATTCCGATGGACAGTCTGGCATTATGGCGCACTCCGGCGAACACCTACACTGCAATAGGATAATAAGTTGAAACACATCGTATTGGCGTTGACCGTATTGGCTGCAAGCGCATCGCCGTTGGCGTCGTTCGCTGATCAGCCGCCCCTCATTGATCGCAATCTGTTCTACGGCGAGGTAGCCATCGCGGGCGCGCAAGTTTCGCCCGATGGCCATTATCTTTCGTTCCTGAAACCCTATAAAGGCACACGCAACATTTGGGTCAAGGGAGCCGACGAGCCTTTCAGTGCCGCCCGCCCCGTGAGCACCGAAGCGTCCCGGCCCATCCGCAATTATTTTTGGAGCCACGACTCGAAGTACATTTTGTACGTCCAGGATTCAGGCGGCGATGAAAATTTCAACGTCTACGCAATCGATCCGAAGTTGCCGTCAGAGGCGAAAACCGGCGTTCCGCCGACCCGCGCGCTGACGAACCTCAAGGGCGTTCGAACCCAAATTTTTTCCGTGCCCAGGACTAAGCCGGACATTCTGTACATCGGACTGAATGACCGGGATCCGAAGTGGCACGATCTGTACGAGCTGAGCATCTCGACCGGCGAGAAGAAGCTCCTGCGCAAGAACACGGAAGAGATTGCCGCGTGGCAGTTTGATGACACGGGCACGCTGCGTCTCGCAGTGCGAACCACCAGGGCCGGCGACACGGAGACTTTGCGGGTCGATGCCGACGGCTTCAAGCAAATCTATAGCTGCAGCGTGCTGGAAAACTGCGGCGCATTCGATTTTGATGCGAGCGGCAAGAACGTCTTTCTCGCCACCAACAAAGGTGCGCTGGACTTGACGGAACTGGAGATGATGGCCGTGGGCAACGGCGCCACGACCAAGGTCGAAGGCGATCCGGAGAACCGCGTCGATCTGCACAACATCGAGATCTCCCAAATCGACCATCGCGTTCTATTTACCGAATATGAAGATGACACGGTACGCCGCTACTTCAAGGATCATGCCTTCGAGAATGACTACCACTGGCTGCAGTCGAAGCTTCCCGGCCTCGATATCAGTTTCGGCGCGAGGTCAAACGACGAGAACATCTGGATCGTCAGCGCGCACAGCGATACCGAGCCGGGTGTCGTTTATGTGTGGAACCGCCGGGCGAAGACTTTGGCGATGCAGTATCGCGTGCGCGAGGAGATCCCCCGCGAGGCGCTGGCGCAGCGCAAGCCCTACCATTACAAGTCATCCGACGGCCTCGACATCCCGGCCTACCTGACCTTGCCGAAAGGGCTGCCGGCGAAGAATCTGCCGCTCGTCGTGTTTCCGCATGGCGGACCTTGGGCTCGCGATTCTTTCGGTTATGACACGAACGCTCAGTTTCTCGCCAATCGCGGCTACGCCGTATTGCAGCCCAATTTCCGCGCGTCCACCGGTTACGGCAAGAAGTTCCTCAACGCCGGCAACGGCGAGTGGGGCCGAAAAATGCAGGACGATATCACCTGGGGCGTGAAGTCGCTGGTCGCGGCAGGGATCGTCGATGCGAAACGCGTCGGGATTTCGGGCGGTTCCTACGGCGGGTATGCCACGCTGGCCGGCGTCGCGTTTACGCCGACTGTTTACGCCGCGGCTGTTGCCTACGTGGCGCCGTCCAATTTGATCACCCTGCTTGACGCGATACCGCCCTACTGGGAAGCCGGACGCAAGCAGATGTACACGCGGATGGGCGATCCGACGACCGTGCAAGGCAAGGCATTGTTGACCGCAGAGTCGCCTTTGACTCAGGCCAAGGCGATCGTCACACCCCTGTTGGTGGTACAGGGCAAGAATGATCCGCGCGTCAATGTCCGTGAGAGCGATCAGATCGTCGCGGCGGTGCGCGACAACGGCAAGCCGGTCAAATACATCGTGGCGCCGGATGAAGGTCACGGCTTTGCGCGGCCCATCAACACGCTGGCGTACGTGACCGCATCGGAGGATTTCTTCGCCCAGTACCTGGGCGGGCGCAGCCAGAAAGATGTGCCCGCGGATGTGGCTGCCAAGCTCAAGGAGATTACGGTCGATCCCAAGACGGTGAGCGGGGTCGTGAGCCTCAAGGGTGCATTGGCACCCGACGCGGCGAAGTAGCGGCGGGAACTTCCCGCTAAGCGCGTCGACCGATATTCGCGACGGGTATTTTGATTTCGGCGGATGACGGCTTCGGCTCCGGGGAAGACTCGGAGCCGCAGTTGTCGCAACCGCCGCAGGAACCGGCGGTGCCGGCTGACGCCACCGTGAGCCGTTGCGCTGCTCGGCCAAGCCTTAAGTAAGCGGGGGCGGCGGACATCATGCGGCTCAAGGCCGCCAGAATGCGTTTCTTGAGCGTTCGAGGCCCGAGCTTATACACGGCGTAACTCAAGCTGGCGAGCAGAAGCACGCCAACCAGAAAATTGTCGAGTACGGCGTTCATGGATTCAAGATCAACTTAAGGCCGTCGCGATGCGGAACGTGATCCAAGATCCAACGTAAGCCATCGCGAACAAGTACGTCGCCATGATGATCGGGTAACGCCAGGAGTTGGTCTCGCGCTTGACCGTTGCCAGCGTCGAGAGGCACTGCGGAGCGAATACGTACCAGGCAAGCAGCGACAGTGCCGTCGGCAAGCTCCAAGACTGCGTGATGAGCGGCGTCAGGGCGCTGCTCACGTCGTTGCCCGTCGCGGATAGCGCATACACGGTGCCCAGCGCACCAACCGCAACCTCTCGCGCCGCAAGACCCGGCACCAGCGCGATCGATATCTGCCAATTGAAGCCGATGGGCTTGAACAGCACGGCGAGCCACGCGCCCAACGTCCCTGCGATGCTGTATTGAATGGCCGGCCCCGTGGCACCCGGCGGCGGCGCCGGGAATGAACTCAAGGCCCAGAGAATGACCATCAGCGCCAGAATGATGGTGCCGACGCGGCTCATGAAGATCTCAACGCGCTGCCACAGCCCGATGCCTAAATTGCGCAAGTTCGGCCAGTGATACGCGGGCAACTCGAGCATGAGGGCCTGAAAGCCGCTGCCCTTGCCGCTGCGTTTGAGCACAAAGGCCACGGCCATCGCGCTCGCGACGCCGACGATATACAACGCGAACAAAACCACGCCCTGCAATTCCAGTCCGCCCCACACGGTGCGGCGCGGAATGAAGGCCCCGATGATCAGCGCGTAAACCGGTAGTCGCGCCGAGCATGTCATCAGTGGCGCAATCATGATCGTCGCCAGACGATCGCGCGGATTTTGAATCGTACGCGTCGCCATGATGCCCGGGATCGCGCACGCAAAGCTCGACAGCAGCGGAATGAAGGCTCGCCCCGACAGCCCGACGCTTCCCATGATGCGATCGAGTAAGAATGCGGCGCGCGGCAAATATCCCGAGTCTTCGAGAACCAAGATGAAAAAGAACAGGATGATGATCTGCGGCAAAAACACCAGCACGCTGCCGACGCCGGCGAGTATGCCGTTGATCGCCAAGTCCTTCAGCAAGCTCGGTGGGAGCGCCGCTCCCAACCAATTGCCGAAGGCGGCGACGCCCAGTTTGATCTCATCCATCGGCGCCTGCGCCCACGCGAACACCGCCTGAAACACCAGGAACAAGATCACGGCCAGAATCAAGGGCCCGAGCAGCGGGTGCAGCACCAAGGCATCGAGGCGATCGCTGAAGGTCACGCCATCGAGCCGGTCACCGCCCACCAAGCCCAGAATCCTGCGCACTTCCGCTTGGTCATGCTCGATATCCGAGCTGCTCAACGGTTGCCACGCGGCCCGTTGCGACCCCCGTTCGGGGATGGGGGTGGCGTCGAGCACTTTGACCAGCGCTTTGACGCCGGCCGCTTTGACGCCGACCGTTGCAACCACCGGCACGCCCAGTTCAAGCGCCAAACGCTCGGCGTCGATGACAATGCCCTTGCGGCGGGCGATGTCGGTCATGTTGAGCGCCACCACCATGGGCAAGTTCAACCGCTTCAAGCTCAAGACCAATCTTAGGTTTTGGCGAAGATTCGTCGCGTCGGTGACACAGACGACCAAGTCCGGCACGGTCTCGCTGGTGCGCCGCCCGAGCAGTACATCGGCGGTCACCTGTTCATCGGGAGTCAGCGGGTCCAAGCTGTACGCACCGGGTAGGTCCAGTATGCGAATTCGCAGGCCGGAAGGCGTGAGCAGCGAACCCTCTTTGCGTTCGACGGTGACACCGGCGTAGTTGGCAACCTTCTGGCGGCTGCCGGTAAGAATATTGAAAAGCGCCGTCTTGCCGCAGTTGGGGTTACCAACCAACGCAATTAAGGGGCTCGGAGCACTTACAGTGGCGTCCATGGAACTTAACGGAGCTGCGGCTGCTCCGGACACACGCGAATACAGGCCGCCTCGAAAAGCCGGAGTGCAAACGTGCCCGTTCCAATGCGCACGGCGATCGGCGCGCGCGCCAACAGGCCTCGGGCCACGATACGCACGGCCTCGCCGGGCAGAAATCCCAGCTCGGCCAAGCGCCTTCCCAAGTCGGCGGGTGCCTTGGAATCCGCCGCGGACACGGAAACCACTCGCGCCGAGGCGCCGGGGGCGAGTTCCACGAGCGGGATATCGGCACTGGCCGAGGGCAGAATCGGGTCTGGACGGTGGGTTAACATGAACGCGATTCTACATGAGAATCGTTCCCATTACTATTACGGATCAAAGGATTCCAACCTCTACGGGCCCAGCCCTCCGGAGGTCCGATAGCAAGGGCAGTTCCTGGTAGTCTTATGGCTCCAGAATCATCGGAGGCGTATGAAATGCCTACGCTTTTTGAGAAAATCATCGCCGGCGACCTACCTGCGACCGTACTCTACCGCGACCCGCGAGTGATCGCTTTTTTGGACATCCGCCCTGCGGCGCCGGTGCACATATTAATCGTCCCGAACAAGGTCATTCCCACAGCCAATGACATCGCCGATGAGGATGAATCGCTGATCGGCCACATGTTCATCGTGGCGCGCGATCTCGCGCGACAGCAAGGGATCGCCGAAAGCGGCTACCGGCTGATCATCAATTGCAATGCGCATGGCGGCCAGGAGGTGTATCACTTGCATGTGCATCTTTTGGGCGGACGGCCCCTCGGGCCCATGGTGGCGCGAGCTTAGTTCGAATATAAGGATACGCGATGAAGAAGAAAATGGCCGCACAGGCCAAACCCCGCCCCGCCCCGCGGCGTCCCGTCAAAAAGCCCTCGGTCAGCGCCGCCAAATCCACGCGCGCGGTCAAAGCGCGTGAAATATCGCGTCCCACTCCTCGCAGCGTCCCGCGACGCGAGCTGTATCCTGCGCTCGAGCCGTATCGACATGGATACTTGCGCGTCTCGGACGTACATGAGATCTACTACGAAGAAAGCGGCAACCCCGCCGGCAAGCCTGCCGTGTTCTTGCATGGCGGTCCCGGCGCGGGCTCCGACAAGCGCGCGCGGCAATTCTTCGA
>JALYIH010000066.1 GCA_030775865.1 Pseudomonadota bacterium
GCCATGTGCCGGCGAGAATATGCTCACGCATGGTGCGCATCAATTTCATGTAGAAATGAATATTGTGAAGACCAAGCAGCTGCCACCCCGTGATCTCGTGCACGCGCTGCAGATGAAAGAGATACGCAATTGAATGCGTCTTGCAAGTGTAGCAATCACAGGCCGGATCAATCGGCCCCTCCATGCTGCGGTAGGCGGCGCGCCGCAGATCGCGCCTCCCTAGACTGGTGAACGCCACCCCCTGCTTGGCGAGGGAGGTCGGCAGAATACAGTCGAACATATCGACCCCGCGATGTACGGCTTCGAGTAAATCGCGGGTAGTCCCCACGCCCATCAAATATCGCGGGCTGTCGGCCGGCAGCAATTCGGTCACCGTGGCCGTGCAGTCTTCGCGCTGTGCGCTGCTCTCGCCCACCGCAAGGCCGCCGATGGCGTAGCCGTCGAAGGGCATCTGCGCGATGGTTTGGGCGCTTTCGATGCGCAGGTCCGCGTAACTGGCACCCTGCACAATGCCGAACAGCGCCTGCATCGAGTCGCCGCGCGCCGCCAGGCTGCGATGCGCCCAGCGGTGCGTCACCTGCATCGCGCTGCGGGCGACACTGTGCTCGACCGTCGCGGGCACGCATTGATCCAGCACCATCATGATGTCGGCGCCGATGGCCTTCTGCGCTTCGATACTGCGCTCAGGGCTCAAACGAATGAGGGTGTTGTCGACATAGCTGGTAAATTCGGCGTGTTCCTCGTGCAGCGTCCGGCTTCCCGGCAATGAAAATATTTGATAGCCGCCGGAATCGGTCAACACCGATCGCGGCCAATTCATGAACCCATGAATACCGCCGAGTTTCTCGAAGATCCCGAGGCCCGGCCTCAATAAAAGGTGGTAGGTATTGGCGAGCAGTACTTGAGCACCGCACTCCAACAGATCTTCGCGGCGTTGCGAGCGCACGGCCGCGTGCGTTCCCACCGGCATGAAGGTGGGCGTGAGCACTTCGTTGTGCCGCGTCGTAAAGCGCGCGGCGCGGGCACTCGAGCCTTGAGCCGTGGCTTCGAGCGTGAAGTGCAGCCGCCTTGTGGCGGCTTGCGTCATTTTATGGCAAGCCTCGCGGAGGAAACGACGGTCTTGACGTGATCGAATTCAGGTCGCGTGGATTGCGAACCGTTATCCGTCAACTTCAACAGCGTCGCATAATAGGATTGCGCCAGCGCCTTGTCTCCCACCGCCTCCGCGGCCACGCCCGCATTGAACAATCCATTGAACCGATTGGGACTCAACGTGAGCGACTTTTTATATTCGACCAATGCTTCTTGCGGCCGCTTGAGTTCAAGCAGTATATCCGCCAGCATTTCGCGGGCGGGAATATCAACCTCGCCTTGGCCAACCTTGTCCTGCAGGTCCGCGCTCTCTTGCATTTGCTTGACCGCATCGGCCGAGTTGCCCTCCGCGTATGCGCTCCAAGCGAGCATTTCGCCGCGCTCGATGCGAGCGCCGGTCGAGTCGGCAAAGTAAGCATGCCGTCCCTTCTTGATCTTCTCGATCAACGCATCGTAGTCACGCAAGTCGTCGCGTGCTTGTCGCGGTTGGTGCAAATGCCCCGCAGCCACGGTACGCGCCCAAAAAGTGAGGGTTTGAGCCTCCGGCGGTGAGCTTGCCACCGGCTCGAGCGCAGCCGCCGCGTTCCAGTCGCGCATCTCCAAGTCGTAGAAAATCGGCAGCTTCGTTCGATAGTAGGGAAACATTCCGGTCATGTAGTGATCGCCCATATCCGACATCGTCTCGAAGCGAGCAATGGCGGCCGCTGAATCGGCGAGCACCGCCTTGGCTCGGGCGTCCTGCCCGCTCTGCAGATAGGCGTACAGCAGAAAGTCGTCCGAATGGAACTGATCCATGGCGCCGCTCTGCTTTCTCGCCTCCGCCGCGTGCGAAGCCGCCACCGAGTCGAGATTGGAATCGATGTCCGCCTGCCACATTCCCAGCCGCGCAAATATATGGCCGGGCATATGGACCGCGTGGGGGGCGGATGCGGCAAGTTCTCCATAGTGCCTGGCCGCGACGAGCCCGTCCGGTGCCAGCGACGGGGTGTCGCAGGCGTGAATGATGTAGTGCACGACTCCCGGATGATCGGGATATTTCGCGAATAACGGAGTGAGTACCGCCATGGCCTTTAGGTTCTGGGTCACGCTGGCATCATCGGGCGCCTGCGCCGCGAGCATTGCCAGCGCATAAAACGCGCCGGCGTCGGTATCGAGAGGATAGTCGGCGTACAGCTTGGCCATCGCGGCAGCGTAGCCTTCAATGCGTGACCGATAGTCACGCTGGTCGGGTTGATAAAAGCCGCTCATCGCAGCCACGTACTCGCGTTCACGCGAGGTCTTTGCCGGGCGCGCCTGTGCGGCTTGCATCTCTCGCCAGCCGTGCGCGACGGTGGCTGCATCGGGCCTATCCCAGATTTGGTGAAACAAGCTCATCGCGACACCCCAGTGCGCCATGGCGCAGTCCGGGTCTGCCTTCGAGATTTCTTCAAACTGCCGCTGCGCCTCCTGGTACCAAAAATCATGCAGCAGAGCGACGCCGCGAGTGAACCGCGCCTGGACCGCCGCTGTACAGGAGACCGGGAAGGACACGGTGCCGAGGCGCTCAGCGGAGGAAGTGGTTGCCGGGCTTGCGGCATTACCGGCCGCAATGCCGGCAGGCAGCCCAACGAGGAAAATCAAGAGCACGGGGTGGAATTTCATAGCCTGGATTGTAAGACATGATTTGGCGCCGCATGGAAATATGTGCGAAAGAGTGCAAGCCGAAAATGACAGTACCTACCCTGCTCATGATCGGGGATCTTGACTGCGCCGCTAATGCAATCTCGCCTGTTCCAGACAGGCTCGATTGCATTGCCCGCTTCGCGCTTCGTCTGCGAGCACCTGCACCAGAATCTCTTCTGGGCATGCATCTCCCGCATCCACGCGCAGGTCCCGCTCGTCACGAGCGGCAAGCTGATGGAGTCCCTCCATCAGCAGATTCCGCGCGGCATTGATGTCTCGGTCATGGGTTACCCTGCATTTGGGGCACATCCAATACCTCACATCCAGCCGCAACTCATCGAGTACGTGCCGGCAGTTCGTCAGACCGCACTCCCGGTACGCCGCGGTCCGGATCTCAAGCGCGGTGTTCCACAGCCACCGGTAGGCGCCGAACCAGCGCTCCCGCAATCGGCGCTGAGCCCCGTTTGGATAGGTGCGAATCCGATAGCTTCGCATGATTGTCCGCATGGTTTATTTTAACTCTCGGCGGGCTGCGACGCAGTACTCTAGACAGGCCGCCGGACACCCTGCGCGTAACGCCTAACATCGAGCTGCGCGCATGGCTCAAACCGGCGGGTCGTCCTCGTCCCTGGAGAACTTCAATGATCGATCTGGCCAATGCGACGATAGTGGTTGATAAAGCTCTGGAACACGGACGCAACCTGAAGCTGCCGCCGCTCACCGTTGCCGTCCTCGATGCCGCCGGGTGCCTGGTCTCCTTCAAGAGAGAGGATGGCACCAGCCTGCTGCGCCCTGACATTGCTCAGGCCAAAGCCTATGGTGCGTTGGCCATGGGAATTGGCAGCCGCGCGATCGCCGCCCGGGCTGCGACCTCGCCCGCCTTTGTCTCAGCGGTGAATGCGTTGGCCGGCGGCCGGCTCATTCCCGTTCCGGGCGGTGTGCTCATTCGATCGAGCAACAACGCTATTGTCGGCGCGGTGGGAATTACCGGCGCGACCTCTGAGCAGGATGAGGCCTGCGCGATAGCGGGCATCACGGCAGTGAGTCTCACTGCGGATACCGGCGCGGAGGCGGCGACCAAATGAAACGTCCAAGCGCGACAAAAATGGCGGCCTAAGCAACATCAAGGGGACCTAATGAGTTTCAGGGCTATAGACAAGACCCTAAAACCGATCGGAACTTCGACTTTCGTACCGGAACTACAAGAAGACCGTTACCCCCACGAGCGGCACTTCCTCCCCGGCGCGAGCGCCGGGGTCTCCCTGCCGGAGAGCGGATGAACCGACGATTGCCACGCATCGATTCTCGAACCGCAAGATTCATTGGCGCATACCTCGTTCTGTGGGCCGCTGCAACTGCGTATCTCGGCATCACGGACGCTGACTGGACGTTCCCGGCGTTTTCGCTGGCGGTGTTCGGTGCCGCACTGCCGGCCTTGAGCATCGCTTTGACTCGCAAGGCCGCGCCCCCGCCCATAGCGGTGCGGAGGCCTGCAATGGAACTCACTGCGCTGCTTTGCTTTCTGGTTTTTTACGCCGTGCTTTTCCTGGGATGGGGAATGAGCGCGACACGCACCATCGTGCCGGCAGGCCGCGAGCGGGAATTGCTGGTGCTCGTGGTCAAGCTGATCGTGCACGTGGCGGCGCCGGCGATCCTGTTGGCAGCGCTCGGCGCAAAACTCGCTCCGCTATTCAACTGCGGCATTCGCCGTCCGGGTTTTTGGCCGCCGTTGCTGGTATTGGGCGCCATGATTCTTGCGTTGATGTGTGTGGTGTCGCCTGCACTCAGTGAGATTTCAGCCCTGCACGCCTCCGCCACCACCCTCGCATGGGCCGCACCGGCAGCCTTTGTCTGGCTCGCGATCGAGGCAGGCCTGTGCGAGGAATTTCTGTTTCGCGCAGTATTGCAGACGCGGCTCGCTGCGGTATTGAAGAGTGAGGCGGGGGCTGTGGTGACCGGCGCGCTGCTCTTCGCGCTGGCACATGCGCCGGGGCTCTATCTGCGTGGGCATCCCGGCGTCGATGGGTACTCCACGGATCCGGTTCAGGTGATTGCCTTTACGGTGGCCGTCCTGTCGCCGGTCGCACTGCTTTTCGGCACGCTATGGGCGCGCACACGCAGCCTCCTGCTGATCGTTCTGTTGCACGCGACCGTTGATGTGCTGCCCAATCTGGCTGAGTTTATCCATACCTGGACAGATTGATTTGGATTCGCGTACAAGGGAAGGACGAAAACGGAAGCGGAAGTAAACGGATGTTTTCTTACTACCTCAGTCTTGGTGTACGCAGCATGTCGCGCAATCCCCTGGTGACAATTTTAATCATCCTGCTGATTGCAGTGGGCGTGGCCGGGTCGATCACCACGTACGCGATGCTGCGAGCCGTATCGTCAAATCCGTTGCCAGAGAGGTCGTCCCGCCTTTTCGTGCCGCAGATTGATAACCGAGGTCCAAATCCGGTCACCACCGACAAAGCCTTTTGAACATTCGAGAAATTCTTGGGATGGCACCGGTGATTCCGGTCCTCACGTTGAGCGATCTTGCACATGCCGTGCCGTTGGCAGAAGCGCTGGTTGGGGGCGGATTGCGCGTATTGGAAATCACCCTGCGCACGCCGGTTGCGATCGGCTGCCTCGAGGCGATCCGCAAAGCCGTGCCGGATGCCATCGTCGGTGTCGGCACGCTGACGAGAGCGGTGGATTTTGCAGCTGCGGACCGCGCGGGTGCTCAATTTGGCGTGACACCGGGATTGACCCCCGAACTTGCTGCCGCGGCGCGTGGCGCGCGTTTCCCCTTGTTGCCCGGCGTCATGACGCCCACTGAAGTGATCGCCGCGCGACTGGCGGGTTTCAACATGCTGAAATTTTTTCCAGCGCATCAAGCAGGCGGTGTCGAGATGTTGCGCGCCCTGGGCGCGCCATTTCCCGACGTCTTGTTCTGCCCCACCGGCGGCATCACGCGCGCCAGCGCACCGGACTACCTGGCGCTGCCCAACGTCGTGTCGATAGGCGGGTCTTGGGTGGCGCCCAGGGCAATGATGGACGCCAAAGACTGGCCAGGCATCGAAGCTTTGGCACGAGATGCCGCAGCATTGAAGCGGATCTAGGCGGCCGCTAGCGCAGGAAGCGTGGCTTGCGTCTCGAACGATCCCATAAAACCCCGGGGAATCCCTTCAGAGGCGACAGCGACTCACCCAAGTAGGCCCATTTGATTTCTTCACGGGCTGCGCGCCTCCCGTTAGATTCCGATCATCTTGACTAGGACGCCGGCCCCGGCCGCACCCAGTAAGGGGCCAATGATGGGCACGAAGGCGTAGCCGAAATCCGAGTTACCCTTCCCTGGGATGGGAAGGACCGCGTGCATGATGCGCGGACCTAAGTCGCGGGCCGGATTGATGGCGTAGCCTGTGGGTCCGCCGAGCGACAGGCCGATGCCCCACACCAGAAAGCCGACCAAAAATGGACCCAAACCGGGACTTAGACCGACTCCCGTACCGTATTTCGATGAAATCGCGGCGGCGACCAGCACCAGCACAAAGGCGCCGATGACTTCGGTCAGGATATTTGCCAGCGGCGCTCTGATGGCGGGAATCGTGGAAAAGCACGCCAGTTTATCCAGAGGATCCGGAGTCTTTTCCCAATGCGAGAGGTAGCTGAGCCAGACCAACGCGGCGCCCAGCATGGCTCCTAAAATTTGCGCCGGCACGTATACGGAGAATCGACTCCAATCGCCGGTCGAGACGGCGACACCTACCGTCACGGCGGGATTCAAATGACCGTCGCTGCCGATCGCCAGTGCGGTAAATACGCCCGCCATCACTGCAAAACACCAGCCGGCGGTGATAACGATCCAACCGGATTTTTCGCCCTTGGTTTGCCGCAACACCACATTCGCGACGACGCCGTTGCCGAGCAAGATCATGATCATCGTGCCAAGCAGCTCGCCAAGAAATGCGGAATGCATTTTGTCCCCTTACCGTCGTGGTTAGTTATTGTTGAAGACGATGCTCGAGTTTGTTATGGCGATCCAAGGCTAGTCGAGCCAGTCCAGAGAGCGTCCGACGGCTTTCTGCCAGGACCCGTAAAGAGCGGTGCGACGAGTTTCCAGCATCTGTGGTTTCCAGCGCTTGTCGACCGCCCAATTGCTGACCAGATCTTCGCGGTTGCGCCAATACCCTACGGCAAGACCCGCAGCGTATGCTGCTCCCAAGGCGGTGGTCTCGGTGATTTTTGGCCGCACCACCGGAATATCGAGAATATCCGCCTGAAACTGCATCAGCAGTTCGTTGCCCACCATTCCACCGTCGACGCGCAATTCCGGAATGCGTATCGATGAATCCTGCTCCATGGCGCCGAGCACCTCCCGCGTCTGATACGCCGTGGCTTCCAGCACGGCACGTCCGATGTGAGAGCGTGTTACGTAGCGCGTCAGCCCGATGATGGTGCCTCGCGCCCGCTCATTCCAATGCGGTGCATACAGTCCGGAAAATGCGGGCACAAAATAAACCCCGCCGTTGTCCTCGACCTCCCCTGCCAGCTTTTCGACCTCATTGCTGCTGCCGATCAACCCTAAGTTGTCGCGCAGCCACTGCACCAAAGCGCCGGTAACCGCGATCGAGCCCTCCAATGCATAGCATGCTTTTTCGCGCCCTATTTGGTACGCGACGGTCGTGATCAACCCGGCGGTCGAGGCGATGGGCTTCTCGCCCGTGTTCATGAGCAGAAAGCATCCTGTTCCGTAGGTGTTCTTCGCCTCACCGGGGCGAAAGCAGGCTTGGCCAACCAAAGCTGCCTGCTGATCGCCGAGAATGCCGGCGATGGAGACGCCCGCGAGCGCCGGGCTCTTGGCCTCGCCATAGACTTCGCTGGAGGCCACGATGCGCGGCAGTACCGCGCGCGGAACCCGCAATTCCTCGAGCAAGCCGGCATCCCAATCCAACGTGGCGAGATTCATCAACTGCGTGCGGCTGGCATTCGTGACGTCGGTCATGTGCAGCCCCCCGGTGGTGCCGCCGGTCAGGTTCCACAACAGCCACGTGTCGATATTGCCGAAAAGTATGTCGCCGGATTGCGCTTTTGCGCGCGCTCCCGGCACGCCGTCCAAGAGCCACTGCAGCTTGAGGCCGCTGAAGTAGCTGGCCAGCGGCAATCCGGTTTTGGCGCGAAAGCGATTGGGGCCGCCGTCCCTCGCATATTGCGCCACGAGTTGATCGACCCGCGTGTCCTGCCAGACCAACGCATTGTGCAACGGCTTGCCGCTGTGCCGGTCCCAAAGAATCGTGGTCTCGCGTTGATTCGTAATGCCCACGGCGGCGAGATCGCTCGGCCCTAGGCCGGCACGCGCCAAAGCGGCGCCCGCGACTTCTTGCGTGTTCTGCCAGATTTCCATTGGGTCGTGTTCCACCCAACCCGGCTGCGGAAATACCTGCTTATGTTCTTTTTGCGCCGAGGTGATGATGTTGCCGCCTCGATCGAACACGATGAATCGCGTACTCGTCGTTCCTTGATCGATCGCCCCTACGTATCGAGTCATGGTTGTCCCCCGTTATTTTTGCGTCTTTTTAACCGGCGTCAGCGTACAGTTTTACTAGGTCGGTGAGAAAATCTCTGCCGACGTACACGGAGCGCACGCTCCTGCGCTCATTAAGCCCATGTACGCCATTACCGTCGGGGTCGCCCCAGCCGCCGGGCGCGCCATAGACCGGAATGCCGATTGCCTCGAGAAAGATGCCATCGGTGGCACCCGTCGACATGGAGGGGACCAGCGGCACACCGGGAAAATATTTAGCGATCAGGGTTTCGGCCGGTCCGATGATGCTCGGGTCGAGCGGCGGCGGCACCGCCACAGGGCGAATGGGCGGCACCGGAGTCACTTTCACGTCCGTATCGCCGATCGCGGCGATGAGCGCGGCCTGGGTTCCTTCCACCGTGTCACCGGGGAAGATGCGGCAATTGACATTCGCCACGGCGCGTTGCGGCAAGGCATTGTTGGCATGGCCGCCTTCCAGCAGCGTCGCAACGCAAGTGGTGCGAAGCATGCTGTGATAGCTGCGGTCCTTTGAAACGATGGCCTCGGCGGCCTTGTCACCCGGGTTCTGCGACAACGCCACCATCGCACGCCCCAGCTCATCGCCGCGTGACGCTCCAGCCTTGGCAAAAAAGGCGCGCGTGGTATCCGTCAGTTTCACCGGAAACTCGTGATCGCGAACCTTCGTCAACGCATCGGAAAGCTCATAGATGGCATTGTCGCGGATCGGTATGGAGCTATGGCCGCCTGCGTTCACTGTTTCCAGGCGGTAGTTCTGCGCCGCCTTCTCACCCACTTGGATTGACTGCACGAGAAGCTTGCCGTGACCATCGGTGCGGCCCCCGCCGCCTTCGTTCAGTGCAAAGGCAGCCGCAATGAGCTCAGGCTTGTTATTAGCGAGCCATTGCGCGCCGTTAAAGGAATAGGTCGTCTCCTCGCCGCAGGTCAAGGCCAGCTTGATGGTGCGCTTCGGGCGGTAACCGCTTTTCTTGAATCGGATCAGCATGTCAACCCAGGTCGCGTCCATGGCCTTCATATCGGCTGCGCCGCGGCCGTAGAAGTAGCCATTTTCCTCGATTAACGTGAAAGGATCGCGGGTCCAATCCTCGCGCTTCGCTTCGACCACATCGAGGTGACCGAGCAACAGCATCGGCTTCGCCGTGCCCGGCTTTCCGGCAAGGACCGCGACCAGGCCGCCTTCCTTGGGGTGATCAGGGACTGAAAAGAATGTCAGATCCTTGTCGGCGAAACCCGCCGCTTTGAGATGGGCTCCCAGCCGCTCGGCCGCCAGCGTGCAGCTTCCCGCCGACAGCGTGGTGTTGGTTTCGACCAGTTCCTTGTAAATGGCGCGGAACGCCACCTGATCGGGCCGCAGCGGCGCCATGGGTGCTTCCTGCGCAAACGCTCCCCATTGCATTGTCATCAGACCGATGGCGCCGAAGATCTGCTTGTACATCATCAATCCCCCACCAAACGGCGGTGTCGCCAGTCGGCTATTTTGCGCCAATCACGGGCGCGGTTGGCGCAATATCAAGGTGCGGACGGCCGCTCGCATGGCGGCCGTCCGATCCCAATGAGGGGGCCATGGCGCGCGCTCCCGCGGCGCCATGGCTTTGGGTGCCGCTATCAACCGATCTGGATCCTGCGCGGCATGGCTTTCGCCTGCTTAGGAATGGTCACGGTGAGCACGCCGTTCTTCCCCGTCGCGTTGACCCTTTCGCCGTCGGCGGTATCAGGCAGCACGAAGCGGCGATGAAAATGGCCATGGCCGCGTTCGGTGCGTCGGCCTTGTGCGTCTTCGCCGTCTCTATTTGTGGTTTGTTCGCGGCGTTCGCCCGACAACGTCAGAATACCGCCGTCAAGGGTGAGTTCGACCTGGGTCGGGTCCACACCCGGCAGATCCACGTAAAGTTCAAATCGATCGCCATATTCATGGATGTCCACGGGCGGAATCCACGTGGCCGTCGCCGAACTGCTGTCGCTCTCCCGATTATTAAACAGCCGATTGATTTCGTCCTGCAGGCGAGGCATCACGCCCCAGGGATCTTGTCGCATCACAGTACTCATGGCACCACTCCTCTTAGGTTACGGCATTGACATGTTTAAAGCCCCGTTGGGGGATTCGCTCAAGCTAGGGACGAGCAAATAAAATTCAAGGGGGCGGTGCGTAGGTTAAAGCCGCACGTTCCTAACCTCGTGATCGAGGTGGTCAGGATTCGATTCCCGCAATTTCTGCGGACTCCATCCACAAGCGTTTAGCTGCCACATCGTCGCGGGCAGCCGCCGTCGGCGTCGCAGGCCGGCACTTATGGAAATACTCCCCGCTGAGCGCGCCCACATGGGGCGAGGAGGCCAGATGGACGATGGTCTCCGCGCCTTTTTCCGGCGAGATCGCGAAAATCTTTGCGACGCGTACCACCCGCGATAGCAAGCGACCGCTGCCGTCGCCGAAGCGCGTAGCAACGAAACCCGGATGCAGGCAGTTCGCGGTAACGCCGTTGCCGCTCCAGCGGCGCGCCAGCTCGCGCGTAAAAAGAATGTTGCACAGCTTGGACCGCCCGTACGCGCCGATCGCGGAGTATCCCTTCATGGCTTGAAGATCGTCAAAATCCAGGGTGTAGCCCTTATGGGCGTCCGATGCCGTACTGACGACGCGCGCCGGCGAGGCGGCAAACAGACTTTTCCGCAATCCCAGCGTGAGCACGAAGTACGCCATGTGATTGGTCGCGAAGGTCTGTTCCAAATTGTCCGCGGTGAATTGGCGCGTGCCGAATAAGGCCCCTGCGTTGTTGATGAGCACATCAATGCGCGGCTCCGCTGCCGCAATCTCCGCGGCAACGCGTTTCGTCTCCGAGATGCGCGACAGATCGCCAAAGTGAATGGAATGCGCCACGCCGGCACCGCTGTTGACCAATCGGGCCAAGCTTTTTTGCCCACGCGCTGCATCACGCGCGACCAGCACAATCCGTGCGCCCATGGCGGCCAGCCGTTGAGCGGCGACTTCGCCGATGCCCGACGTCGCACCCGTTATGACCACGACCTTGCCCTTCATGCCTTCCCCCGTCAGCCAATCTTGACTGTAGCAGGGAGCAGGCCGTCCAAACCGCCCGCCCGTCCCTCAAATCCCCCTTGTGGGCAAGCCCCCACCGCCATTGTAGCGATCCAGCGGCGCGCGTTGCACCGCCGCCCGGAGCGTGGTTGGTTAAAAAATAGGCAGCCGCGCGGTTGCCGCCGCGCATTTGCGGCATAATCCGACGGCGCAGCAAACGAACGCAGGATAGCGGTACCAAACGAATGAGCGGGAGTGCCAGTCATGCCGAAAAGTGATGCTTTTGCTGAGAAGTTTCGCGAACTCCTAAAAGAAATGCCGGCCGAGTACACGCTGAAGCAGTGGCAATACGCTTATCGGCAAGCCATTTTTCTGATGGGTATGCGGATCCTCGAGCGGTTCGAAAAAGAGGCGATCGCTCAAATAGGCCGGCCTCCTGCGGGGCCTCGGCCAGGAGCACAAGGTGGCGGAGGTAGGGACGCCGGCGCTGGTCCGGCGGTGACGGCGGGCGGCCTGCCAATCGTGGTCAGCATCGACTCGCATGGCGGAGGGTCGGGCGGATCAGGAAATCCCAGCCTACTCCGTCCGTGCTGCGATCTTTTTCCAGACTACCCGCTGGCATTGCAAGAACTCACCGAATCGACAGGGCGAGCAAAATAGCCTGACGGATCGGCCTTAAGACCTTTGATCAACTGGTCGTTTGATCGGTTGACTCGGGTCATGAGCGCCTGAAAATCATTGCGGCCACGCAGCGAGGTCAGGTATGGCTCATGTACTGCCCACCATGCGTGGCGCCAGCCAAGTCTCACTGCCGTATTGAGATCTTGCATTGCTTCATCGCTCTTTCCCTGCAATGCGTAGACCTTGGCGCGGAGCGCATAAGTAGCATAGCGCTCGACACCCGCAGCAAACATTTTATTCACCATAGCCAGTACGATGTCCAATTCCCTTTCCGCAGCACGGTGATCACCGAGCGCAAGGTAGGCCACCGCCAGATCGACCCGATACGAAATCCCCATCGCGCGCGCTCCCCTCGCATACCACGGAATCTCCGCAAAACCCGGCAAACGATCGGGCGCCTTCAACGCGCGCTCAATCAGTCCCTTGACGGCAGGCGCGTCGTCCAAGAGCAAACGCGCATAAGCAGCCTCTTGCAGGGTCACAGCGTAAGGGAACTGATCGAGATGCACGGTGCCAAGGTAGGTCCGTAGGGCATCCTTCCCGCCCTCGCAATAGACCACACGCACCAGCGCTGCATTGGTGCCGACGTCATCCTTCGTTGCGCTGAGACCGGAATCCACCGCCGCACGGGCCGGGGACGCCAGCCCGACCGATAGGAATAAAGTCGCTCGATTCCAGTACAGGTCGAAATCGTCGCTCGGCTCAGCTTTAATAGACTCAGCATTCCAGCGCAGCGCCTCATCGAGGCGCCCGCGCGATTCAGCAAGCCAATGCAGGCGGTCGGCGACCGATGCACTACCTGGTTGCAAGACGCGCGCACGCCCACACGCAATTTCCGCGGCCTCGTACTGCGCGAGGTCTTCCAAAGCCGTACATCGCCAAAGTTGCAAGGTAAAATTCAATGGATCCAGGGTCGCGGCGCGGTCATAACTCTTCAAGGCTTCGCGCGGCTGCCCATCGAAGAGCTGGATTCGGCCGATCCTTGCAATGGCTCCCATATCGCTCGGGTTCAACGAAATCGCGAGTTGCAAGTCCGAGAGTGCCTCTTTCCCTCGGGATTGCTCGGCTCGCAGAGAGCCGCGGGCGGCATATGCTCCGGACAAACGATCATCGATGCGCAAGGCCGCGTTAATCAGCGGCTCCACTTCCGCCGCAACCTCCGCGATCGGAAGATCTCTGAACTGGCGTTGAGTCAAGAGCGCATTCGCCAGTTGAATATAGGCGGGCGCAAACTTTGGGTCCGCTACCAGAACCTGTCGAAACAGATCAATGGCTCGCTCGGTCGATTTTGGAGTAAGTTGCTGCTGGTAATAGCGCCCCAGCAAGTACAGTTGGTAGGCTTGGGGATCCGACGTGTGGCGTTCAGCCAACTGTCGCTCAGAGTCAGAGTTGAGACGCACTTGCAATGTCTTGGCCACGGATCGCGAAATGTCTTCCTGCATCTTGATGGCATCCGCGACGGGTTGGTCGAAATCTTCCGACCACAAGTGATAGCCGCTGCGCGCGTCGATGAGTTGGACGGTGATGCGCATGTGATCGCCGGATCGCCGCATCGAGCCTTCAAGAACATGGTTCGTATCGAGCGCCTTGCCGATCTTGCGCACGTCTTCACCCTGTCCGCGGAATGCGAACGCTGACGTTCGCGCGACGACGCGCAAGGTCGGAATTTGCGCCAGCCAGTTTGAAAGCTCTTCAGTAAGGCCATCGCAGAATGATTGGTCTGTCTTCTCCGCGGTCATATCAATAAAGGGCAGTACAACTATCGAATTCGCGGCGCTCGCCAGTCGACCGCCGGTCGATTTTTTCCAAACCAGCGCTCCCGCGGCTAGAAGCGCGATCAGCGCCACGCTCCCTAAGATGATCGGCATCACTTTGCGCTTGTAAGCCGGCGGCAGAGGTTCTACGACTGGCGCCTCCGCAACGCGCGCAATCCCGCCCGGCTCGCCCGGCACCTCTAGGCGTCGCACCGGCGCAATGATCCGATACCCCTTACGCGGCACGGTCGCGATGTAAGTTGGATTCGGGTCCACATCGCCAAGTAACTTGCGCAATTGGGACACTGCTTGATAAACCGAGGCGGACCCAACGATCACACCGGGCCATACCTCGGTGAGCAGACGATCGACGCTGACAACTTCGCCGGCAGAGTTCGCCAGGAACAGGAGCAGCCGCATGGTGCGGGGCTCGAGCTTTTGAGTCTCGGTGCCCTTGGAAATGGTATCGAGCGAGGGATCGGCGATCCACTCACCGATCTGAATGGCGCCCTCCGAATTCCCGGTCGGCATCGCTAGCCTCCTGGGGCTTAGTATAAGGCTTGCATACCCGCAAGGTGGATCGTGGCCTGCTACATTGGACGTTTTTTGAGCACATGCGCATCTGCTATGCCGAATGAGCAGTCATCCGAGGGGCCGGCATGAGAAGAATAAATATCGTTCGCACCGCATTTTTCATTTCGCTGCTCACGGGCGCGGCGCCATTGGTTGCAAAGGACGCCCCGCCTAAGGACTTGTGGGACCGGGTCGAACACCACAATGCAGATTCGAGCGGCGTCAAGATTCATTACGTCGCCCTGGGCAAGGGGCCGCTGATCGTCATGATCCACGGCTTTCCGGACTTCTGGTACACCTGGCGCAAGCAAATGGACGCGCTGAGCGCGCACTATCGCGTCGTGGCCGTGGATCAGCGCGGCTACGATTTGTCAGACCGCCCTGCCGGGATCGAGCAATACGCGATGCCGTTTCTGGTAAATGACATCGGCGCGGTCATCAAGGCCGAGGGGCGCAGCAGTGCCGTGATTGTCGGACATGATTGGGGAGGTGCGGTGGCCTGGACCTTGGCCATGACGCACCCCGAATGGACTCAGGCGCTCATTATCTTGAACCTGCCCCATCCCAGCGGCATCCAGCGTGAAATCAAGAACAATCCGGAGCAACGCAAGAACAGCGAGTACGCGTTTAGCTTCCAGAAGCCAGGCGCCGAAAAGAATCTGACCGCAGAGAGACTGGCTGCCTGGGTCAAGGATGATGCCGCCCGCGTGCACTATATTGAGGCATTCAATCGGTCGGACTTTGAAGCAATGCTCAACTACTATCGCGCCAACTATCCGCGTCCCGACCAGGACTCAGCTCCCTTGACACCCGCGCCCCTGCCCAAGGTCACGGTTGCGGTGCTCGAGTTTCACGGACTGGGCGATCAGGCACTACTGCCCGGTGCGCTCAATGGCACGTGGAACCTGGTGGAAATGGATTTCACCCTGGTGACCATTCCCGGCGCGGGGCACTTCGTGCAGCAAGATGCATCCGACCTTGTGACCACGACGATGGGTGATTGGCTCGCGCGGCGCATTCACTGAGCGTGCTCCTGCAGGTATCGGCGGTATGCTTCCTCGGCAGAGGCGGCAAAGTCGCGCGCCTCGCGCTCATAGCGATTGGCCCAGTAACCATGGCGCGCTGACTCCAGCAGATATCGCCGGCGTGTGAGGTGTCCAGGACGCCACTGGCGAATCACGTGGCAGTACTCGTGCAGCAGCAAGCCGGGATCGGCAACAAATTCCGCACCCCCGATTGCGAGCAGAATACGGTTAGGGCGCGTTGTCGCACTCATGCCGAGGTGGGCGCGCGCGTAGAGCGAGTTCTCGATGACGATGACCCCGTCCACCGGCTCCGCGAATACGTGCTCGAGCGCGGCGCTCACTCTTCGCGGAAGGATATAACGCGTCCCGATCATAATCCCGCCTCTAGCGCGCCGCAGGCCCGGGCTGCTCCTTCAGGAAGGCCAGTGTTCGATCGAGCGCTTCCCGGGTCGGCTGGTTTATGCCTCGAATCCTGGTACTTTCGGCACGGCATTCTTCATGAACGCCAAATGATGGCATGAAATGGCGCGCGTGGGTGTGGCGATATGCATGCCCGATATGTGAGGATTAACCATGAGGACAGCAAGAGCCGCGACAGCTACTCGAGTATTGCTTTTTGACGTGGGCGGCGTGCTGGTTGAACTCAGCGGTGTTGCAACCATGCTCGGGTGGCTCGGCGGTAGAGTCACGACCGATGAGCTCTGGCGAATGTGGCTGCAATCCAAGTCGGTACGAGAGTTCGAGACGGGACGGCTTGCTCCAGACGAGTTTGCTACGGGCGTGATAACGGAGTTCGGCTTGCCGGTTGAACCGCAGCAGTTCTTGGCTTCGTTCAAGGGTTGGCCGACGGGGCTTTACCCGGGCACATTGGAGATGCTGGCACAGATACCGAGTTCATATCAGCGCGCGCTGCTGTCCAATAGCAATGCATTGCACTGGACGCGCGTGGTCAGCGACCTGCGACTCGGACCCGCATTTGATCATCACTTCGTCTCGCATCTGACCGGGCGTATCAAACCCGACGCAGACGCGTTTGAGCACGTCGTGGATTCGCTGGATTGCAGGCCGGAGCAAGTACTTTTTCTCGATGACAACACGCTGAATGTCGATGCCGCCAAGCGCTTTGGCATGCAGGCTGTTCGCGTCCGAGGGATCGATGAAACCAAGCGGGCGCTGGTCGAACGCGGAATCATCGATTCGGCGTAAATCGAGTTGCGATTTGCATGTCTAACGGAGGCTCAAGGCCGAAGGCGTGACTTTCGACAGAGTGCTGGATGAACTGCGGCACAGGCTGGCGCTCCACTACTTGAGCGGGGAAAAGGTCTCGGTCAGCGAAACCGCCTATTTGGTGGACTTCTCCGACCCGGCAGCCCTTTTCCCGCGCGTTCAAGCGCTGGAGGCGCAAGTCCGCGGCGTGTGAGATTTCACACCACGACTTGAGCGTGTCCGCCTACAGACGCCTGGACCCACTTGCAACACCATCGTCTCAAGCGCCCCGGGGCGGAAATGAGGTTGGTCATGAATAAATCGCACGAATTGCAGCGCCTCTCGAATAACGTGGAAGGTCTTCTGGGAAAAGTCACAGACGATCACAGTCCCCAGGTCCAAGAGCTGCGCACGCGGGTCAATCAAACCATTGAATCCGCGAAGAGCGCGATATCCAAGGCGGACTCGGTTGGATTGGATGCGCTCAAGCACGCAGCCAGCTCAGCCGACGACTACGTTCGCGAAAACCCCTGGATCGCGATCGGCGTGATTGCGGGAGTGGCCGCGTCGCTTGGGTTCTTGGCGGGCTACATAGCCGCGCCGCAAAAATCCTTTATGGGAATGATTCGACGTTAGTTGGGCGGCATCCAAACATTACAAATCAAGGACAATCCCATGGATATGGTAGTTATTCTGATCGTTCTGCTGCTGCTCTTCGGCGGCGGCGGCGGATTGTACTGGGGAATGGGCGGGGGATGGGGCATCGGCCCCATTGGACTCATCGTCGCCGTGCTCGTCGTTGCATTCCTGCTGAATAGTCGCCGCGGGCGTCTGTAGGAATCGCCGCGCGGGTTGGCGGTCCATAGCCAATCAGGATAGAGAGGCGAGGCCAAACACGCCAAACGATTGGCGTGGATCGGTCCACATCTCTTCGATGTACCATCCCGCGCTCTCGACAATCGCCGACAAGTTCGAGACGGTATATTTGCGCGAAGTCTCGGTGTGAATCGACTCGCCCGCGTCGAAGTCGAAAAGTTGACCATCCACGGCCACGGTCTGAGCTTCGAGGCTCACCAAGTGCATTTCAACCGCTGAGTTGTTGCCGTTCCAGCGCGCCGCGTGGGCAAATCGTTCCAGATTGAAATCACCATCGAGTTCGCGGTTGATCCGCGCGAGAAGATTCAGGTTGAAGGCGGCGGTGACGCCTTGCCGATCGTTGTATGCGGCCAGCAGAATTCGAATATCCTTGGTCAGATCCGCACCGATCACCGCGGTTCCCCTCGCTCCCACGTGGCGATGTACACGCCGAATGAAAGACACCGTCTCGGCGTGATCTAGATTGCCGATGGTCGATCCTGGGAAGAAGGCCGATCGCTTTTTCAATGGGAGGCCGGGGGGAAGCTCAAAGTCCTCGGTAAAATCCGCAACGACGGGCCAAATTCCGATGGTCGGAAAGCGATGCCGAAGAGAGATCACCGCCTGATCGAGAAAATCGCCGGAAATATCCACCGGCACATAAAGACGAGGCGCTTCCAGCGCAGAGATCAATATTTCGGTCTTGATACCCGCTCCCGCTCCATATTCGATCAGAGTCGCGCCTTTGCCAATAAATGCGGCGATTTCCGCCGCATTTGATCGCAGAATGCCGGTCTCCACACGCGTCGGATAGTATTCCTCCAATCGCGTGATCTGTTCGAAGAGTTCCGATCCCCGTTCGTCGTACAGCCAACGGCAGGGCAAGCTTTTGCGGCTCATGGACAGGCCCGCGAGGACATCGTGACGAAATAGCTCCGGCTGCGACAGCCGATAGTCTGCCGTAGCGAGCATCACGCGTCCTCCGCCAACCGCAGTCCTGAGAATTGCCACCGCGCATGCGGAGCAAAAAAGTTTCTATAGGTCGCCCGCACATGGTCTTGCGGTGTGACGCAGGAGCCGCCGCGCAAAACGAACTGCCCGGACATGAACTTGCCGTTGTACTCCCCCAAGGCGCCCGCCATCGGACGAAAGCGGGGATAAGGCATGAAGGCGCTGCGGGTCCACTCCCAAACATCGCCAAACATTTGCCGTAATTCGCCGTTGGCTGCGGGCGCGGCCTTCGGACGCAGGCGACCGGAATTCAAAAGGTTGCCCGTCACCTGCACGGTCTGCGCAGCAACCTCCCATTCAGCCTCTGTCGGCAAACGACGCTGGGCCCATGTCGCAAAGGCGTCCGCCTCGAAATAGCTCACATGGGTAACCGGGGCGTCAAAATCGATGGGCTGCGCGCCTCGCAAGGTCATAGTCCAAAACTCATCGTCGCGTGCTTCCCAATACAGCGGCGCGGTCCATCCTTCATCGCGTACCTTGGCCCAGCCGTCGGACAACCACAGCAGCGGGTTGCGATATCCACCGTCCGACATGAATTCGGCCCACTCTGCGTTCGTTACCAACCGATCCGCGAGGCGATACGGGCCGACCTGCACGGAATGCCGCGGTCCTTCGCTGTCGAAGGCGAATCCCGATCCGCCGTGTCCGATGTCGAATAGGCCGCCCGGGAAACTCTTATAGATCTGCTTTGCGTTCTGGGTGAACTCGACCGGCAATGGGACAGAGTCCCTGTAGGCGGGCCGTAGCGGATTCTGCGCGAACAGATGCAGGATATCGGTCAACAGAAGCTCTTGATGCTGCTGTTCATGGTGACAACCTAGCTCGATGATCTTAAGGACATCGTCGGCAGGCTCGCGCTTGAACAGCCCGGCCATCGCCGAATCAACATGCTCGCGAAAGCTGAGAACCTCCCTGAGCGTCGGGCGCGTGAGCAAACCTCGCAGCGCCCGTGGCTGGCGCGCCCCCACCGATTCATAGTAAGAATTAAAGAGAAAGTTAAACCTATCGTCGAAAGCCTGGTAGCCCGAAACATTGGGCGCCAAAACCATCGTCTCGAAGAACCAGCTGGTGTGCGCCAGATGCCATTTCGTGGGGCTCGCATCCGGCATCGACTGCACCGTCGCGTCCGCGTCCGACAAAGGTAGGGCGAGCGCTGCGCTGGCAGCTCGCACGTCGACATACTGACGCTCGAGCGCCGATCGCACAATGTTCGATGGCGCGGGGGATCTTGTGTTCGGGCTTATCATAGGCGAAATCTCAATGTGATTTACCGACAGCGCAACGAACTCCCATCGTAATGGGTGCAAATGCATCGTGGGGACTTAAGTGAGAATACTCCCTTTCACTTCTCACCGATTTGCGTGTAGGCAATCTCCGACGAGATCGTCGTAACTATCGAAAATAGCTGAGAAAGTTGCTCCCGGGGACGCCAAGCCACTGTCGGGATACCGGCTCGGTCCCGGCTATTTCGGCTTCTGCGCCGGCGTGAACGAGAGGTCCTGGTAGTCGTAACTGAAATCGGCTAGCGGCGACACCGGCTTCATCGTGACCCGCTCCACTTTGCCGTCGGCGTCCAGGCCGAACGTTACATACGCAGGTTCGATGTTCTTGTCATCGAAACGAGTGATGAAGCTGTCATATTGCCAGTGCTCGAGCGTGCCGCTCATGCGCGGTGTCGACTTGAAATCGATAGTGAGCGCTCCCTTGGCCTGCGCAATTTCAATATTGCCGTACCATGGGTCGGTGTACGTTCCGACATAGTGCGTGAGGTTCAGGGACGGCCCAACCTTGGCGGGCTTGGCGGCGGTCGCCTGATACGCCTTCAGCGCTTCCTGTACCCGTTGAGTTTTTTCCGCCCGAAGTTTCTCCGGCCAACTGTCCGCGGGCAGCCCTAGATAGTGATCCAACAATTCATACATCAGTCCGACGATAATCTGCCCGTCCTCGCTGTTGATCTCGATTGAGAAGCCAACATGTTTGTCGGGAATCAGCACCACCGCGGTCAAGAATCCGAATACGGCTCCGCCGTGCCAGACTATCTTTGTGCCACGATAATCCCTCACGTCCCAGCCGAGAGCGTAGGTGTTGAACATCGGTTGCGTCGGTGCCAGCGCGGCCGAGCGAGGCGTGATCGGCTGCAGCACCAACGGCGTCCACATCTGTTCGTGTGCCGCCCGGCTGAACAAACGGCCGGAATTGCCGGGCAGCGCGCCGCCATCGAGCTGTATCATCAGCCAGCGCGCCATATCGTTGGCGCTCACTGCCAATCCGCCGGCAGGCGAGGCATTGCTGCCGAGATTGTCGCGCTCGTTAAGAACTGATTGATCGCCAACTCCGCGCAGTCCGCCGTTCGTGCGCGCATGGGGCTGAGCGCGATCCGCAGTCGCGAAATGTGTTTCATCGTCCGTGGTGGAATGCAGCATGCCGGCGGTTTTCAGCACGTGATTGGCGGTAAACTTCTCCCATGTCTCGCCGCTCACGGACTCGATCAGCTGACCCGCCACCATGTACAGAATGTTGTCGTAGGCAAAGCCGCTGCGAAAACTCGTCGCCGGTTTGATGTTGCGCAGCCGCCGCACCGACTCGGCACGGCTCAAGTTGCTTCGCGGCACAAACAATAGATCGCCCGCGCCCAATCCAAGCCCGCTGCGATGCACGAGTAGATCGCGAATGGTCATTTCGCGCGTGACCCACGGATCGTACATTTGAAAGCCCGGCAAACGATCAATCACCTTGTCGTCCCAATTGATCTTGCCCTCATCGACGAGAATGCCGAGCGCGGCCACGGTAAATGCCTTGCCGGTCGAGCCGGTGGGGAAAATCGTGTCGGCGTCGACGGCATCGGGCGAGCCGAGCCGCTTGACGCCGAATCCTTTCGCGAGGGTAATTCTGTCATCCTCGACGATCGCGATTGCCATTCCGGGTACACCGATGTCTTTTCGCAGGCTTTCCACGCGGCCCTCAAAACCGGCGGGGGGCGCGGCGAGCGCGGCCGCGATGCAAAGAAACATCAATGACGCGGGGACTAAAGTTTTCATACAGGCTCCGGTTGAGTTGCGCTCAGCGCAATGGTTTCGGCGGCGCGCGCCGCCTCGATTCGCCGTGTTGCGCTATCGAGCGCAAGTAGCATGGCCGCCGCAATTGCGGCGATTAGCGACAAAACAGCAAAGAACAGGGCGTGACTCGTGCTGGCCCAAAGCGTGCCGACCGCACCCGCTGACAGTGAGCCGGTGAAAATAGCGAAGAACCACGCCGCCACCGTGGTTGCGCCGAATCCAAGCGGCGCGAGGCGCGCAAACAGGCCCAGCCCAGTCGGCAAAATGTAGAGTTCACCCAAGGTGAAGATGACGAAAAATAGTACCAGCCAAGCCCAGCTCGCGCGTCCGCTGCCTGCCGCAAACGCTACAACAGCGAGGAGCAGATACGCTGCCGCGACGATGAACGCGCCCCGCGCCATTTTTTTCATGGCAGTGTCCACGCGTCCGGCATCGGCCTGCCGCCGCCAGCGGGCCAGCAGCATCGGTGTCATGAGAATGACCAACAGCGGATTCAAGGCCTGGAACCAGGTCATGGGAATGCTCATGGCTGCGGTGGTGCGATTGATGCCGGCATCGGCCCAAAGCGCCACCGTGTTGCCGACCTGCTCGTAGGCGCCCCTAAACACCGTGACGGCAAGACCGACCAAGAACAGCAGCACGAATGTCGAGCGATAACTGCCTGCGGTCGTCGCGGGCGCTGCCGGCGCGGCCGCGGGCGCCGACACCGAGGCATTTCGGGCAATCCGAACCTGATCGGGCAAGTATTGGGCGCCGAGGATGTAGATCAGCAGTCCGGCAAGCATCCCGAGGCCGGCTGCGCCGAAGCCCCAGTGCCATCCGTAGAACTCACCGAGCGTGCCGCAGATGAGCGGCGCTAAGAATCCGCCGATGTTGATGCCGACGTAATACACGTTGTAGGCCCAGCCCCGGCGTTGGTCGTCGGGGCGATAGAGTCCGTCGATTTGGCTCGGCAGACTGGGCAGGAACAGACCGTTGCCGAGCGCAATCGTGGCGAGGGCGAAATAGAACAATGGCTCAAACGTCATCATGAAATGGCCTGCCGCCATGATGCTGCCGCCGATGATGACCGCTCGTCGCTTGCCGAGCCATCGATCCGCGATCATGCCGCCGAAAATCGGCGTGAAGTACGCGATGGCGGTGTAGGTGCCGTAAATGATGGAGGCCCTTTCCTGCCCGATGAGCAATTGCTTGGTCATGTAGTAGACCAGCAGGGCGCGCATGCCGTAATAGGAGAACTGCTCCCACATCTCGGTGAGAAACAGAATGGTGAGGCCGCGCGGCTGTCCGAACCAAGTCCGTTGGCTCGTGCTCATGCCGACTACGCGTGCGCCCCTCCCCACACATGCTCACCGCTCCACGCGCTGCCATTGGCGTAAGTCATGCTGGGCGTTCGATCCTGCGCCAGAAATATCGGCCCATCCAGATCCACCACGTCACAAAGTTGTCCGAGTACAAATGCCGGCGCCATCGCCAGACTCGTACCCACCATATTGCCCACCATGACGCGAAGCCCCAGGCGGCGCGCCTCATGGACCATTGCCAGCCCCTCGGTCAAACCGCCGCACTTGTCGAGCTTGATATTGATGACGTCGAAGCGTCCGACGAGGCCCGGGATGTCCTTCATGCTCAGTGCGCTTTCATCGGCAGCGATCGGAATCTTGGATTTGAAGCCGTCAAGATCGGCCTCGCGGCCGCGTTTCAGCGGTTGCTCGAGCAGCGAGATATTGGCAGGCTGCAGCGCGGTCACCAGCGAATCGAGCGCATCGATGGCGTAGCCCTGATTCGCATCGACGCCCATCCACACCTCGGGACGCGCGGCGCGCACCGCATGCACGCGGGCGATGTCTTCCCGAAAATCACCGGTCAATTTCAATTTCAGCGACTTAGCGTAGCTATACTTGCGCGCGCCCCCGGCCATGGCCTGAGGATCGTCGGCACCCAGCGTGAACGTTGTGATCAACGGCCTCGGCGCCGACAGACCGGCAAGTTGCCATACCGCAACGCCCAATCGGTGCGCATCGAGTTCCCAGAGAGCGCAATCGACGGCATTGCGCGCGCCCCCGGGGGGCAGCAATTGTTGAAGCGCGGCGCGATCGATGCCTTGTTCAATGGTGCCGCGCGCCGCCTCGATCGCAGCGGCCATGCTCTGCGCGGTATCGCCCAGGTAGTACACGCCTGAGGCCTCGCCGCGGCCGCGATGTTCGCCGTCATCCAGCGTGACGACGAGCACGTCCTGCTCCTCGAAGACGAACCCCGAGATACGAAACGGCGCCGAGAGACGGAATTTCTGGATCTCAACGCGCAGCTTCAGAGCGGACATCAGAAGTTCACGCCGAAGCCGAGCAAATTGAATGCGAAGGCGATCCAGAGCACGGTGAGAGCCGATAGCGCGAGCACGATGCTCCAGACCTTGGCCGGCCAGCGGCGCGAGCTGCCCTTCCACACCGTCCAAAGGTTCCACAGAATCAAGGCGCCGCCGCCGATGAAGGCGATGATGCCGAACAGCTCCGCGAGGCGCACGTTCGCATCGAACTTGGCGCTGAGATTGTCGAAGTCATTGAGCATGCGGATAAGCGTCAATGCCCATAGACCCAATCCCGCGAGGGTCAAAATAGCGCCGATCTTGCTGAGACGATAGGCGCGCAACGCATCCGGTTCTAGCCCCAAGCTCGCCGCGTAGCGCCGGCGCACGATGGCATTGATCGGCCAGAACAGCGCAGTCAGGAGAAGCGCGGCCACTGCGGCGCAAACCATTGGCACCAGCCAGGCGGCATCCTTGTACCAAGGCACTCGATCGAACACCATGAATGGCGAAATGCCGTCGATGCTGAATCGAACGACTTTACCGTCGGCTGCTTTGGCAGCCAAGCGCTCATGGCTGCCGGTATCACGCCACACAAAAGGAGCGGTCTCGACCCAATGCCGCGGCTTGGCATTCAGTCCCTGAAACGGCACCACCAGCTCGCCCTTCGCGTTCACCCTCGCTTTGGTCTGGCCGACCAAGCCGAGTGAGGCCAAGAAACTCGATTGCGATGCGCGCGAATTGGCCCAGCTACCTTTGAGCATCGCGGCATGGCTGGCGGCGGTTTTGGCATCAATGCCGGCTTGGGTTTCGACCACCGGGAAATAGCGATCCGCGAAATCGTCGAACAGAGCGCCCCGTAGGCCGCCGGCGGCACCTGCCTTGCCTGGGCTGTTGAACGACACGTAGAAGCCGACGCCTTCCTTGAGAAACAAATGCAGCGACGTGTGAAAACTCTGTGTATCGCCCAAGTGCGCGATGACCTCGTGTCCATTGACATTGGTTTCGAAGAAACCCAATTCCATCCGGTTCAGCGGCGGCAGAAGGGTCAGCGGACTGTTGTGCATCATTTCTGCGGTTTCGGCGCGCAGAATCCGGTTGCCGTGATATTCACCGTTCTGCAGATGCGCGATCATGAAGTGCGCCATGTCCTCGCCAGGAGAGGCCAGCGAACCCGCGGGCGCCGGCCCGACGATCTCGAACGGCTTTGGCGGGTCCGAAGCCAACTGATACCCCTTGGACATCAGCGACTCGAGGTTCGCCGGCAATGGCTGCCGGAAGCTCGAGTATTTCATGTCGAGCGGCGCGAAAATATGCTTGTCGATGTAATCGTCAAATGACTCGCCGGAGACTCGCTGTACGATGTAACCGGCGAGCGATGCGCCGTAATTGGAGTAGGCGGGCGTGCCTCCCGGCGCGAAGACACGCTCAGGCACCCATTGCTTGAGCAGCGCTTCGTACCCGGGCGCCTTGGGGTCGTGCGACATGATGCCCTTCGCCTGTTCTTCGAAGCCGGCGGTATGCTGCATGAGGTTGCGCATCGTGACCGGCTTGCCATCGCGCGTCGGAATTTTGAAATCGAGATATTGATTCACGTCTGCATCAAGATCGACCTTGCCCTGCTCGACCAGCTGCATCACGGCAGTCCAGGTAAAGAGCTTCGACACGGATCCCGGCCTGAACAAAGTCAGTTTCGGATCGACGGGCGTGCGAGCCTCGACATCCGCATAGCCGAAGCCACGTTCCGTCAGCACCTGCCCGTCCTTGACCACGGCAACCACGGCACCGGCGATATCTCCGGTATGCAGTGCATAGGGCAGGTAGCCGTCGAGCCATGCATTGACGTCTTCTGCGGTCAATGCAACGGTGGGGGCGGCTGCAGCGACGGGGGCTGCGGCAGTTGGGGCTGCAGTTGCGGCTGTCGGCGCTGTTGCGGCTGTCGGCGCTGTTGCGGCTGCCGTGGCTTTCGCAGGCGCAGTGCTACTTTGTGCGGCGGTAGTCATAGCCCCCAGGAGCAGAGCGGCGATCATCGTATTGACAGTGCGCATGGATTCTCGTTTGGCGACAGAGCCCCAGTTAGTTAGTCTAATTTTCAAGACATGCATCGACGAGCCGCTGGAAGGCAGCACCGGCGCGCATGGGATCCGCGACCGGTAAACCCAAGCGCACGCTCTCTTCGGCAAGCAATCGACTCGCATCGGTCGCACTGAGTCTCGAGGTATTCAGGCTGATGCCTGCGCAGCGGATCGCCGCATTGGTGCGGCGGCCGAGGCGCAAGTTCATGTCGATCGTCTCGGCGATAGTGGGCAACGGGAAAGGGTGACCGAGCAGATTCTTTCGATCGGGGTCGTGGCAGACGATGATCACGTCGGGTTGGCTGCCATGCAGCAGGCCCAGCGAAACCCCGGCGTAGGCCGGATGAAACAAAGAACCCTGACCTTCAATCACATCCCAGTGTTGCGCCGACGCGGCCGGACTGAGCAATTCAGCCGCGCCGGCTTCGAAATCCGCGACCACCGCGTCCATGGGAATTCCCCCGCCCGCGATCAGAATGCCGGTCTGGCCGGTAGCGCGAAAATCGGCGTCGAGTCCGCGCTCCCTGAAGGCGCGTGCCAGCGCGAGGGCCGTGTATTTTTTCCCGATGGCGCAATCGGTGCCGACGGTGAGCAGGCGTTTGCCGGAGCGCTTGACGCCGGACGCAGTCGGAATATTTCGCGGCGGCGTGCGCACATCGATCAGTCTGCGGCCATGGCGGTCCGCCGCCATTTTCAATGGCGGCACGTCGCCGAGCTTGGCATGCATGCCGCTGATGATGTCGAGCCCCGATTCGAGCGCTTCAACGAGCGAGGGTAGCCAACTGTCGCTGATAACGCCGCCGGTATTGGCAACACCGATCACCAGCGCTCTGGCGCCGCGCGCACGGGCCTCTTTCGGCGTCAGCCGCGGCAGATCGGTGGTCACCGTGGCACCGCCGCACGACCACTCGCCCACACAGAGATCTCCCGCCCAATCGCGCAAACCAAATGCGGTTTTGGCGTAGCCCTTCTCGGTGGTGTCGCCTAGAAACAGCAGATACGGGTGAGGTAGATCCATCACCTCCGACATTCGTGCCTCCGAATTGCGCAGTTCGCGTTTTGTGTTCATTGCTGCACGGTCAGAACTTCGCGGACAGTGTTACGCCGACGGTGCGCGGCTGTATGACAGCGAGTTCGCCCGCCAGGCCCGGCGCACCGCTGCTCTGATAGTTGGTGATGCCGCGCGAATCTCCCAAATTTTTGCCGTAGAGCGTAACACGGTACCGATCGTTCTCGAGGCCGACGCGAGCCGCGACGGTATTGTAGCTTGGCAAGCCCACCTGCACCGGGATTGTGCCCACGGAGCTGCCGAAGTCGGAGCTCCTCGTACCGACATAGCTCCAGGTGGCGCCGACAAAGCCTTTGTAATTTGCGAATGCGGCCCAGTCGTATTCGCCGTCGAGCGACGTGCTCCACTTCGGAGCGAAGGGTAGCGGGTCGCCGGGAATGCCGTGCACATCCGGTGCAGGTGTCGTCAGTTTCGCGTCGGTGTAGGCGCCGGTCCAGCTGAGTGTGAGGCCATGGAGCGGAACATATCCAAAGGTCCATTCGAGGCCTTGGCTGCGCGCCTTGCCGCCGTTGCCGTTGACGCCGAAGCCGCTCACGATATTGAGGAGCTGAATGTCGCGCCAATCGATGTGGAATGCCGCGACATCGATGGACAACAATCCGTCGAGCTGGGTCGATCTGACCCCGAGTTCGACGTTGGTTGTCTTGTCAGAGCCGTACTGGCGGGGCACGGTGGGCGGCGCTCCTGGCGGTAGCGCATTGGGACCGCCCGGACGGAATCCGGTCGCCGCACGCGCGTACACCATAGTGTTCGTATCCACGTGCCAGCGCGGCGCCACAGAATAGGTGAGGACGTGACCTTTCGACGGCGTGCTAAAGGCGGTGGGCGCACCCGCCAGGGGACCCGAGATACTCTCGGTGGCGGTCTGCTCATTGGTCGACCAGCGACCGCCAGCCTGGACATCAAATTGCGAGTTGAAATGATAGGTCAGGTTGCCGAATCCGGCCCATTCTCTATAGGTCGATGCCAGCGTCACGAGTTCCAACGTGCCTATGGAGCCGCCGGCGGGAACCAGAAAGCCGTTGAGGTGCTGATCCAAGAATCCGGTTTCACGCGTGAAATACCCGCCGACCTGCCATTCCAGCCGCTCCGAGGCCGCGGATGACAAGCGCAGCTCCTCGGTGAACTTCTTCAGGGTTGCCGCATTGTCGACCAGAGCACCGAGAGGCTGCCCGAGGACGGCGGTGAGAAGATCACCATACGTCGTGCTGGGCGGAGCGAGGACGGTGGAGGTAATATCCTGGACTCGATCAGAATTCAGAACGCCGTAGGTGGTGGTCGATAGAATACTGAACGGTCCCGCATTCCAGGTGATGGTCCCGTTGTAATTCTCATATTTTAGACTGCTCGGCTCGGGCGCGAAGCGCTCCTGGGTGAGATCACCATGGACCGGTTGCAATGTGACCGGGTTGACGTCGACCGCGTTGGTTGCACCGTATCTGGATTGCTGTGAGGTTGCAGTCAAGCGGATGGACAGGTCGTCCATCGGTGCGGCCAACAGGGAAGCGCGCCCGCCGTACTTGTGCCCGTCGTTGACATCGCTCTTGCCGCGCAAATGATCATCGATGTAGCCCGCCACATCCTCATCGAATCCGCTGATGCGAAAAGCAAACTTGTCGCCCAACGGCAGATTGAGCACAGCGCGTACGTCCCCACCCTTGCCGCCATCAGCAACGGCCTCGCCAGTGGTTTCGACCGCACCGGAAAAGCTGCCGAGTACCGGCGCCGTGGTGACAAATTTCAGGAGGCCGCCCTCGCTGTTGGCGCCGTACAGGGTGCCTTGGGGTCCGCGCAACACTTCGATGCGTTGCAGGTCCCAGGTATCGAAGTCCCCGCTGATGATGGAGCCGTTGAGCAAGGCGCTGCTCGAGCCGAACGGCGATTCGTCCATATACACGGCAACCGTCGAGCCGACGCCGCCGGCGTTCTGACCGCGCAGGGTCAGGCGGGTGATACCGCCCTGGCCACTCACGAGCGACAGGCCTGGCACCAGGGCTGCATAGTCGCTGAAATCCCTGTCTTGCAGCTTGTCGAGCGAGCCGCCGCCCAACGCGGTGATGCTCATGGGCACATCCTTCAAGGCTTCTTCGCGCTTTTCTGCGGTGACGATGATGGTGGTCAGCGCATCGCTGTCCGACGGCTGAGCGGCGTCAAGCGCTGCGCTCGGTTGCGATAGAAAAGGTCCGGCCACGCCTAACGCCGCAAGAATTGCCAGTCTGAGTGTCGCATTCATGATTTATCCCCTGTCTTTTTTTGTGCATCCACCCACGTAGCCATTAGCAGGCGGCGAAAATTTCCGCCCAGCACGGCTTCGATGTTGGCGTTGCTATAGCCACGGTGCATCAGTGCCGCCGTGAGGTCGTACATCTTGCGTGGATGATCGAAGCCATCGGTGTCGATCTTGTCGCGAAAGGCGTAGGAGGATTTGTATCCGGCTTTGAGCTTCTGGTACTGGTCCGGCGGCATATGGTCATAACCCATGAGATCCGCGTCCGTGCCGATGCCGACGTGTTCGATGCCGACGAGTTTGACGACGTGTTCGATGTGGTCGACGACGTCTTCCACGGTCGTGGGCTCTTTGTTCTTGACGAAATTGCGCACGCCCGTGATCCCCATCACGCCGCCCTTGGCCGCCAGCTTGCGTATCGCCTCGTCGGTTTTCAGCCTCGGATGATCGTTGAGCGCCCGGCAGTTGGAATGCGTGAAAGCGATGGGCTTGGGCGACAGCTCAATCGCATCCAGCGTCGTGCGGTCGCCGCTGTGCGAGACATCGATGAGCATTCCGACCTGATTCATCGCCTTGATGATCTCGGCGCCGTAGTCGCTGACGCCGCCATCGACCCGGTCAGTCGAGCCGCTGCCGATGAGGTTCTGGCTGTTGTAGGTCAGCTGGGCGCAGCGCAGCCCCAGCTCATAAAATGCCTTTACGTCCTTGGCGTCGCGAAACTCATCGGCATTCTGCAAGCCTATGATGACCGCGATTTTGTGTTTCGCCTTCGCGTGGTCGATGTCCTGTGCTCTGCCCACGAGAGAGAACACCTCCGAGTTGCGGCCCACGAAGCCGCTCCACGCGGCGATGAATTGCAACGCATCGTCATAGGCCGCGGCACCGCCCACGCCCACGGAATTGTGAAATGCCGTAATTCCGCTGGAACGGAACATGGCCGCCTCGGCTTCACTCAAGGGCTCGGAATAAGCCTCGGGCCTGAAATCGAGCTTGAGCGGTCCCAGCATGTCGATAACCAGGGAGCGCTCGACAAGATCGATCACTTTCGTCGGATAGTTATTCTTCGCGGCTGCGGGCGCCGGCTGCTGCGCAAAATCGATCCGTGGTAGCGCGAGTGCGGCCACGGCTCCGGCCATCGTGGCGAGCGAGCGACGCCTGCCCAATTGAAAACTTGAATCGCAGGCCATTTGCATCACCCATCCAGATGTCGCAATGGAGACAGAATAATCCTACATAGAGAATTGTCAACGATATTCTCTATACAGGCGCATATGAGCGGAGAGCGGTCCTTGGGATGACACCGCCCCGCTGCGCGGATTGAAGGCCCGGTGTGGCGATATATTCCCCCGATCAGCGGTTGACCTGTAGCAAGCCACAGGTATGCTTCATGCCGCCGCCCGCTTCAGGATTGAAATTCAAACAGTGATGCCGTTGATCTCATGGACATGAAAACGCGTCATCCCACGCTGGGAAGCCTGCTGCGTGGGCTGCGTGCGCGAAACGGGTGGACGTTGAAGGAAATGAGTCAGCGCACAGATATCCCCGTGTCTACGCTGTCGAAGGTTGAGCACGACCGACTCACCCTGACCTACGACAAATTGGTGCAGTTGAGCCAACGGCTCAATATCCGCATTTCGGAGCTGTTCGCTGATCCCGCCGACAGCGTCGAACCGGCCGTCACCGCGCGCCGCAGCATCGGCGTGATCGATGATGCCGTCCGCGTGAACACCAAGAACTACGACTATTACTACCTTTGCCCGGAATTGCGCAGAAAGCGCATGATTCCGATTTTGACGCGGATCCGCGCCAAGAGCGCGCAAGAGTTTGGCGATCTGGTGCGCCATTCGGGCGAGGAATACATTTACGTCCTGAAAGGCGGCATCAAGGTCCTCACCGAGTTTTACGATCCGGTCAACCTTCGTGTGGGCGAGTCTATTTACCTCGACAGCAACATGGGGCATGCATACGTCACCGCCGAAGGTTGCGACGAAGCCACCGTGCTTGGGGTGTGCTCGAGCACGGACGAGAGTCTGCTGGACTCGCTGATGTCGCTGCACGGCGATGTGAGTCCTTCGCTGCCGCCTAAATTGGCGGAGCCGGCGCGGCCGCCCACCAAGCTGGGGAAAAATCGCAGGCGCTAGATTCGTGGCGAGTTTTTGCGCTGGCGCAGCCGCCACAGGCCCAAGGTCATGACGGGCACCACAAACACGCCGAGAAATAAGTAGGCCAGGCCGCGATAGCCTCGGGCGATCAACGTTACCAATCCGAATCGCGCCGCCAGAAATATCGAGCCGAACAACAGCGCCCCCGCGATCGATAAACGGGCGGCATTTGAAAGGCTGCGTCCCTTGCGGGCCGCGTAGGCTTCGGCCACCCGCTCGTTGAATGCGTGCACGCAGCCGGTGCCGCTCTCCAGCAGCGCCAGAAAGATCATGAGCTGGAACAGGTAGTGGAAAGCGGGGAAATTCAGGCGCCGCAACAGAAAATCCGAGGGCAGCGGCTCGCCGCCGATCTGCGGGTAGTAGGCGATCATGCAGACAAAAAACAGCAGCGCTGGAATCATGGCGAGCGGACCTGCCAGTGCTCCGGCAACCAGCGCATCCTTGCTGCTCCTAAGGTGGCGCAGCACCGGCAGAATGATCACGGCGCCCACCACGTTGTAGCCCGCGTAAGTCAATCCGCCGAGCACCCAGCCGTCGTCTGGCGTGGGCGTGGATAAATTCACAAGAATTCGATCGCCGAATGCAATGAACGAGAGTGCGACGAACATTCCGTAGATTCCATAGAGGAATATCGAGACCCACTTGAACAATCGCTCGACCGACGTACTGCCGTAGGCAGCCACCAAACTGATGCACACGATGAGGCAGCAGGTTCCCCCGATCTGCGGCCAGTTAAGCACAGCTGTCCCAATCGCGCCTGCCGCCGCGCCGAATACCGCGAGAATCAATATGATGAACAGCAGGTAGGCCGCTTCGAACAGCACCCAGAATGGCCCCAGCAGATTCTTAAAAAACGACTGATAGTTCCAGCTCTTGGTGGCGTAGGCCAAACAAAACGTCACCGCGCACACCAAGCTCCAAATCAACATGGCCAACAGGATGGCGAGCAGCCCACCGCACGGCCCGCTGGGGAGAAAAAACTCGGCCAACTCGCGCCCGGTTGCGTAGCCGCCGCCGATGACCACCGCCTTGAATGCAAAACCCGGCAACAAGTAGCGCTGGAACCACGAAGCCTTTGGCTGAGTTATTGAGAGGACCTCAATCACCTCTGGCTCTCGCGCGCTGCCGGGGAATCAGCACGGGCGCGCCAGCCGCCAGAATCAGACCGACCGCCAACGTTCCGGCAGCAACTTGGAAGATCATGTCGCACCCTCTGCAATACTTTAGCGCGCGGCGCCCGGGGGATCGCCTCGGCGCCGGAGCAAAACTAGCACAAAGACGGAGCGGATGTTTCTGATTAGGCTCTCGTGCGCCTATTTGAGCGCTTTTCTATGCTAGTCCAGCGGCCAACACTGCATCATTCTCCATTCCTTGAGATGCGCGAAAGTGCCGGACGGAGAATACAACACGCAAAGCAAGATTCCGACCATCGCTGAGGCGGATCGCCTACAACTGCGGCAGCCGAGTCGAGCCATCATGCGCCCCACCAATTCACCAGGGGAGTGTCCGTCCATGGCCGCCAGAAAACGCAAGAACTCGACTCGCACTCAAGCCAATGCCGACGCCGTGGCAGTGCTCAAGGCGGATCACAGGCAAGTGGAGGAATGGTTCTCTCAATTCGATAAATCGCGAGCCAAGTCCAGAAAGGGGCAACTGGCAGCGCAGATTTGCGCGGCTTTGATGATCCACACAACGATCGAGGAAGAGATTTTCTACCCGGCCTTCCTGGCGGCGACCGCCGACAAAGACATGCATCACGAAGCCGTTGTTGAACATCAGGGGGCGAAGGATCTCATTGCGCAAATTGAAGGAATGAGTGCGGACGATGAGTACTTTGAAGCCAAGGTCACCGTGCTCTCTGAAATGATCAAACACCATGTCAAAGAGGAGGAGCAGCCCGGCGGCATGTTCGCGGAGGCGAAGAAGTCCGACATGAATCTGAGAGCGCTGGGCGAGCAGCTTCTCGCGCGCAAGAGCGCGCTTCAGGCACGCCACAGGGCAGCCTGAAAGAACGAATGGTTAGCTCGCCGGCTTGCGGTGCGAGGCTTCCAGAGTTTCATTTTTTTGATTTGCGCTCGCCATAAGAAACCTTCATTCTAAAGACGAGGCGGCGCTTTCGGGTAAAGCAGAGCGCTCGAGGTTGCATCCCAGAATGGGAAGGTCGTCTGTAGGATTCGGCTTACCTGGATTGCCAAGTATGCTTCCTATCACCAGGCGCAACCGCGCTCTAATTTGGCCGCATATTCTTATGTCGTCCAACCACGGAGACACAGATGCTTCCTGAAAATCGATCCATAGGTGAACTCGCTTATCAGCTTTGGCAAGCTCGCGGCTGTCCGGACGGGACTGCCGAACAGGATTGGCTGGATGCTGAACGGCAACTGCGTGCGGTGCCGCCTACCCTACGAACGTCCAACGCGCAAACCTCAACCACCGGCGGAAAGGCCGCTGCGTCCAAAGCGGTCGACGACTCGTTGAAGGACACGTTTCCGGCAAGCGATCCGCCGGCGACGCAGGGCCCGGATAAGCCGTCCGCCAATGCGGAAGCGAAATGGAAGGCGGCGGGACTGTCCCGCAAGGACTCGAAGCCTCGCAACCCGCGGGCGCCATCCAAATAGGGACGTAAGCTCAACTGACAGCGCAAGTGACAGGCAAGCAAAACATACGGTGTCGTTGACCCTTTACCGCCTCGTCTGCGCGGCACTGCTGATCTGCCCATTTGCGCCGCGCACGGCATGTTCACAAACACCGTCGCCCCTACAGGAATGGCAGTATTCCGGCGGCATCATCCTCGCCAGGCTGTTCGAGCCGAATCTGCCGGACTGGCGAGTGATTCTCGGTACGGCGGCCGAGGCCCAGCCGGTCTATGCCGGCGCGCACGCCTATCGAGTGCAGGGCGGCCCCGTCATTAACATTGAATACAAGGATATTGCTTTCGTCAGCACCGGCGACGGCATTGGCGTTAATTTCCTGCGCGGTGATCACTATCGGGTCGGGGCGGCCATTGCTTTTGACCTCGGCCGGCGCGAGCGCGACGACTACAGGAATCTGCGCGGCATGGGTGACATATCCCCCGCGCCGGTGGCGAAGGTATTCGCCACCTACGTGCGGTCGAAGGAATTCCCCTTGATCGTCCGCGTGGATGCCCGGCAAATCGTGGGCGGCGCCGACGGCACGGTCGGTGATGTCGGCATCTATCTGCCGCTCCCCGGAAGTTCGAGAAGATTTGTCATGTTCGCCGGGCCGTCGATCACGCTCGCCACTCATCGCTATCTGCAAAGCGAGTTTGGCGTGACGCCGGCACAGTCACTCGCCTCGGGCCATCGGGTTTTCGATGCCCATGCCGGTATGGAAGCGGTCGGCGTGGGTTTCAGCGCCACGCGGTTTCTCACCGACCACTGGCTGCTGAATACCGACCTTGCAATATCCAAGTTCAAGGGCAGCCCCAACGTGAGTCCCATCACAGAGACCAGCACGCAGCGCGAGATCGCCGTGTCGATCAACTACCAGTGGTAGCCGCTTAGACGGCCGGTTGCCCGTTCACTCTCCGCCACGGTGTGAAAAGTTTGCCAAGATGGCGCCGAGGCTGCCGAAATACCCGCAACGCCCGCATGGAATAAATCCTTCAGCGCCGAAGTCTTGATAGCAACGGGAGAACTGCGGCAGACGCCGTGCTCGACCGGCTATCACGAAAACGACAAATCGAAGGAGAAATCTATGCTGAGATCACGGGCCTCACTGGCGCTCATGTGCGCTGCGCTGTTTGTATACAGCGCCTCTTCAAACGCTGACTCTGCCGCGGGATCGACCGATGCCGTGATCCAGTGGAACAAGGTGCTGCTGGGCATCGTCCGCACGGCGGGGGCGCAACCAGCCACCGTACATCCGACCCGCAGTTTCGCGATCATGCACGCCGCGGTTTATGACGCGGTGAACGCGATCGACGCAACCCACAAGCCTTACCTCGTGCATATCGAGCATGTATCGCCGCATGCCTCGCAGGATGCCGCGGCCGCGTCCGCGGCGCATGACACGCTGACAGCTCTGTATCCCGCGTTTCAGGCGGCGCTCGATGCGCAACTCGAGCAATCCTTGGCAGTGATTCCCGATGGCGTCGACAAGACCACCGGCATCGACGTCGGCAAAGCAGTTGCCCAGGCCATCCTGGCCTTGCGCAGCGACGATGGATCGGCCGCGAACCTGATTGCTTTCGTCCCTGGCAATGCCCCCGGCGACTACCAATTGACACCACCCAATTTCCCGACGCCTGCGTTCACGCATTGGTCCAAGGTCACTCCCTTCGCCCTGGAGCGCGCGAACCAATTCCGGCTCGGGCCGCCTCCGGCACTGACCAGCGCCCAATACACGGCCGCCTTCAATGAAGTGAAGTCTCTGGGCATGCTGGGCAGCACGACGGCCACGGCGGATCAGATGCTCATCGGCAAGTTCTGGGGCGGAGCGATTCAGAACTACTGGAACGAAATCACCCAGACAGCGGTTCAGGCGCATCACCTGACGACTGCACAGAGCGCTCGTGTGTTCGCATTGCTCAACATCACCCTGGCAGACGAAGTGATCGCATTTTACGACACCAAGTACACCTATAACTTTTGGCGACCGGTGACGGCGATTCGCGCCGCCGACACGGACGGCAACCCCGACACTTTGGTGGATCCAAATTGGCTTCCGCAGCCCACGAAGACCGCGGCAGATCCCTCGTACCCCGGTGCACATGCCACGATCAGCGCAGGCGCCGAGTTCGTGCTGAAGGCAGTGTTCGGCACCAAGCCATTTAACTTGGTCGTCACTTCTGAAGTGGTAGCCAATGTCACGCGCTCCTTCAACAGTTTCGCGGGCGCCGAGAACGAGGCCAGCGCGAGCCGAATCTTTGCAGGTCAGCATTTCCGCACCGATGAGAATGCCGGTGAAAGACTCGGCAGGTCGGTGGCCGACTTTGTCGTCGACAACCTCCTGACCGAAGTCCGAGGCGAGGATCGGGACCACGAAGGGCGCGATAATTGATGGGTAATAGCCGGTAAACGGCTGTTTAGATGAGGGGACCTTGCGCCGGCCAGCGGGCGCCGGCGCAGGGTCGACGCGGCACAGCCGTTCCGTACAGCAGATTGTGCGCGGGGAAGAAGACCATCATCTGTCTTTCGCTCGTTTCGCCGCGTTTGCGCGGCGCACGCTCCTGAGCGTCCGGTTTAGCGGTATACGGCGCGGTGATGACGCGCTCCAGTATCGGTCGGTTAAGATCAAGGGCGTAGATGGGAATGCCATCAGCGACATACCGATGCGGCGCCCGATAAATGGTTGGCGGCGGCGCAGGAGGTCGATCAGCTTGGTGTCTTGGCGCAGGGAAGCGCCGGCAGAATGTATTTATTCAGCATGTCCGCCGTCTGCACTGAGGAGCCATGCACGTTGAAAGCGGTGCGCGTCACCACGATGGCGGCGCCCAAATCGCGCAGCACCAGAATCTGACTGCCGCCGTTGCCGGCCATGTACCACACTGCTTGCATGCCGCAGGCCGTTTGATAATTTTCCTCGAAGATGAAATATCCATAGCTTTGACCGGGGCGGCCCGTTGGCCGCCGGATGGTGAGCGCCGCCTCGATCCAGGCGGCGGGTACGATCTGCCGCCCGTCGAAGCGCCCGTGGTTGGCGACCATCCAGGCTATTTTTCCCAAGTCGCGCGAACGCAATTCGAGACCACCGCCGGTCATGACCTCATGCGCCGGCGAATAGCTCCATTTCCAGCGGCTGATGAGGAGCGGGCGCAGGATTTTATCCGCGGTGTAGCGGTCCACCGGCACGTGCGTGGCGCGCTCGATCACTTGCCCGGTCAGAAACGCGTTCGTGGTGCAGTAGCGCCACGGGCCCAAGCCGGAGGCATCGCGGGCATAACCCAGCATCGTGGGCAGATCCACGGCCCATCGCGTCCAGTTGCCTTGCTCGTGCAGGTTGTCTTCGTTGCCGGGGCTGTTCTCATCATTGTCGTCGCAGGCCAGTGCCGAGGACATGCTGAGCATGTCCTTGAGCGTGATCGCTTCCTTGTCAGCCGAATCATTTTGGAAGGGCTTCAAGTCGGCGAGATAGGCAAAGGCAGGAAGCTGTTCGGAGGGTATGGCGCCTTCGCCGATGGCGGCGCCGAGCGCGAGCGTCGTCATGAATTTCGTCGCGGAGCGGGTGTTGTTTAGCAAGTCTTGGCTGCCCTCTCCGAAATAGCGCTCATACGCCAGATCGCCGTTGCGCATGATCAGCACGCTGGTCGTCTTGGGGTAGTCCCCGCGCGCGATGGCCTGTTCGAGTTGCGCGAGAGGCTGGGCAGCCAGGCCTGCAGGACCGGCCTTCAATCCCTCGGCGGCGTGCGGCGCGCTGCCGCCCATTAGGCCTGCGCCGATGAGTGCGAGTAGTCGTGCAAGTGGTGCTTTCATGTCCGAGGTCTCCCTATAATGCATGGTAGGTTAGCCTCACTTACAGGGCGTTGCGGCGCGTTCAGAGACGCATCAGTGCGGCTTAGCCGCATTCCGAGGGAAAATGCCGTGGACCGCATCGACCGCAAAATCTTGGGCATTTATCAACACGACACCCGGCGGATCGCCGAATCTATCGGCGCGGAAGTCGGCCTGTCCGCGGCTGCGGTGCAGCGGCGCCTGAAGCGCCTGCGCGCGGAGGGCGTCGTTTCGGCGGAGATTGCGGTGCTCGATAAAGCCATGATCGGAGCATCCATCATTACTTGCATCGTGACCTTGAGCATGGCGGCGGCGGTACCCAGCGCGGCACCCAGCGCGCATCTCGATCGCTTTCGCCGCCAAATGATCGACCATCCCATGGTGCAACAGTGCTACCACGTAACGGGCACCAGCGACTTCGTCGTCATCGTGATCGCCGAGAGCATGGAAGCCTACGGTGCATTCGCACGGCGTTGGTTCGAGTCCAATGCGTACGTTGCGCGCTATGACACGCACGTGGCGCTCGAACGCGTGAAGGTTGGCTTGTCTTTGCCGGTCGATGCGGACGGCAAAGGTCCAGCCGGCGGACGAACGAATCTCTAAACCAAAAGACAACACCGATGACTTCAAAAACTACAATGCCGGCATGGCTGTTGATCCTGCCGCATCTTGGGCTATCACGAATCTCGTGCTGATCGGCGAGATCTACGTCGGCATCGCGATGCTGTTAGGCTTCACCACACGCATGGCTGCCATGGTATCGATTTTCATGCTGCTCAATTATTGGTTCGCGAAATCCTCCGTCACAGGCATCCCCGGTCTCGACACCGCGGATCTCGTTCTGTCCATGATCGTCTTGGTGACTGCGGCCGGACGCGTGTTTGGGCTGGACCAATACCTGTCTCGGCGCTTTCCACGCGTACCGCTGTGGTGAGCCCCTGGGTGTCGATAAGTTCCGGCGATCTCACCGCCGAGATCGATCCTCTTGGCGCGCAGTTGTCGTCGCTGAAATACCGCACGGCTCTCGATCTCTTGTGGAATGGCGACCCGGCGGTGTGGGCAGGGCGCGCGCCCCTTCTGTTTCCCATCGTGGGCGTACTCGTCGGCGGTGCCTATCGGCTGGGCGCGCAAACGTACCTGCTTCCCAGGCATGGATTCGCACGCGGCAAGCTGTTTGCGGTCAAAAGCACCACCGCGTCTGCCGCGGCATTTAGATTGGCCGCTGACGAGGCAAGCTTGCGCGTTTATCCGTTTGAGTTTGAATTGGATGTTGGCTATGAACTCGAGGGCGCAACGCTGTCTGTGACCACGGAGATTCGCAACCGGGGCAACGCAGAGATGCCCGCAAGTTTCGGCTATCACCCCGGATTCCGATGGCCCCTGCCCTTCGGCCAACAGCGTGCTGAGCATTTCATTGAGTTTGAAGCCGACGAGCCCGCACCTGCACGACGAATCGACTCCGCAGGATTGCTGACCCCGGAACGCCATCCCACACCGATCGCCGGCCGGCGGCTGGTACTCGCCGATTCGCTGTTTGATGACGATGTTCTGATCTTTGATCAAATCAAGAGCCGCTCTGTGCTCTACGGCGGCAACGGCGGCCCGCGCATTAAAGTCGGCTTTCCCGACGCGCCTTGGCTCGCCGTCTGGACGAAGCCCGGTGCGCCGTTCATCTGCATCGAACCCTGGCACGGCATCACGGACCCGCAAGGCTTCTCGGGCGACTTCAAAGACAAACCCGGTGTGTTCATCCTCAAGGCCGGCGAGTCCATGTCCGCAAAAATGGACATAACGCTGTTGGAAACGTAGGGCGCCTGCGCGGTGGCGTCGCCGTTCGCGACCCAGGAACCCCGTTTGCGCCTTAAGGTAGCCCATTTGCCGCAATTCCCTCGCGCCGAGCCCCTGGCACCTACAGTGTCTCCACGGTCTTAAACCACACGGAGATGCTCATGAAAACCCTCAACAATCTCGCTACCCTGTCCCTCTCGTTGATCCTCGGATTGATGCCGTTCGCCGTCATTGTCCTGAATGATTCTGCCGTTGCGAAGACGGAAGTGGTCACCGTGGATGCCCTGAATCCCGGTCATGCCTTGGGCATGGAAAGGGCGCTAGACTTAGCTTAGGGCCTTGGCCAAACTGGATTTAGGATGAAGACCCAACCGCAAATCGAGCACGAGCAATTTTCGCCTTTTTTCGACGAAACCCAAGACACGGTGATTGATTTTTTGCGTCGCCGGCTGCCCATGGTGCTCGCGATCAACACTGCCATTGCCCTGCTCATCGCATTGCTGCTGCGTTCGTGGGACGCGGTCATTCCGAATCTCGTCGTCTCTTACTGCATCGGCTTCACGATTCTGGCGCTGATCGCGTCGGTGCGCTGCACCGTGATGCAGCGGTTTCGCGGCCGCATGAGCCTGCGCTTCGTCATTTACTTTGCGCTGGTCACGGCCGGCGCGATCGGCGGCGAACTGCTCTCGCAGATTTTCTTGCACCAGCCGGCGAACTTCTTGCAGGAACGTTACACCTGGTTGGTCGCGATCGGCTTCTCGCTGGCCGCGGGCAGCATTGCACTCTTCATCAACTTCAGCTGGGTTCAGCTGGCGCGCAGCAAGCGCGATGTGGAACGTGCCGAGCGCGCGGCCATTGAAGCGCAGCTGCGGGCCTTGCAGGCGCAGATCGAACCGCATTTCCTGTTCAACACTCTGGCGAACCTCGATGCACTCATTGCGGTGGATGTGGCAGAAGCACGCAACCTGCTGGCCAATCTGATTCGCTATTTGCGGGCGGCGCTCACACACGCGCGCAGTGAGGCAGCCACCCTGCAGACTGAAGTAGAGTTATTGAAGGCATACTTGGGCATCATGCAGCTGCGACTGCCCAACCGCCTGACCACTGAATTCGATTGCGATCCCGACTGTCTGCAGCTTAAATTTCCCGCCATGCTGCTGCAGCCGCTGGTGGAAAACGCCATTACGCACGGCATCGAGCCGGCTTGCTTCGGCGGCACCATCCGCGTCAGCGTGCACTGCACCGGCGATACGTTGAAACTGTGGGTGGATGACACCGGCGTTGGCCTCGGCAACGCGCATACCACCGGCACCTGCGCGGGCCTGCAAAACATACGAGCCCGCCTGCAGTCGCTGTTCGGCAACTCGGCGCGATTGATTCTCGAACCCGGCACGCCGTGCGGAACTCATGCTGCGATCGAGGTACCGCTCAGTCTGCTCTCCAGACCTGCCGGATGAGCCTTTCCTATAGCTACATCATCGCTGAGGATGAGCCGCTGCTCGCGCGCGCACTGGCGAAGCAATTGACCGAGCATTGGCCGTCGGCCCGATGCTCAGGCGTAGCAGCCAATGGTGCCGAAGCGCTGAAGCTGGCCGAGGAGTTTTCGCCTGACGTGGCGTTCCTTGATGTGCGCATGCCGCAACTCGACGGCCTCGAAGCGGCTCGGCAACTATGCCTGAAGGAACATGCACCGCTCATCGTCTTCGTGACCGCCTACGATGCCTATGCGCTCGATGCGTTTGAAACCGCCGCGATCGACTATTTACTGAAACCGGTCGAGGTTGCGCGCCTGACGAAGTGCATCGAGCGCTTGTTGAGCCAGCTGGGCCGCGGAACCCACGATACCGCCGTCGGGGAAATGGCAACCCGCATTGCCGAACTGCTGGGGAATGGTGCCGGCCGCACGGAGAAGCTGCGCTTCGTGCGCGCGGGCGCGGGCACCACCGTCAAGCTCATACCGGTGAACGAGATTCTTTGGTTCGAGGCCGAGGACAAATACATCACCGTGGCCACATGCCAGGGCGACAGCATCATCCGGATGCCGTTGAGAGAACTGCTGGAGCAGCTCGATGCTACGATTTTCTGGCAAGTCCACCGCGGCACCGTGGTCAACTCGCAGCACATCGCACTCGCGAAGCGTGACGAGCTGGGACATTTGACCTTGACCTTCAAAGACCGCAAAGACGAGATCGCCGTCAGCCGACAGTTCGCGCACCTGTTCAAACAGATGTAATAACCCGCGCGCTATACTCGAGGGAGGCGGGTTCCCGGAGTGCGCGGATGTTTGCGAATCGATCCCTGTTTCTTTGCTTCATCGCATTGTGCGCGAACGCTCAGTCCTTCGCCGCGGCCTTAGGATCCACAGACGATGCGGTGAAGATGAACCAAATCCAAGTCATCGGCACACACAACAGTTATCACGCAGGACTGGCCCCCAGCGAGGCGAAGCTCATGCTGGACATCCCCGTCCTGTTCCAATCAGGCATTGACGACCAATAGGCCATTTGCACCGAATCGCGGCCCTTGAGTTCGCCGCAAAATCCGCGCCGTATATAATGGCGGCGTTCTTGCACAGGTAAGGAGTAAGGAACATGTCTGAACCGACGATGCGCGCTATTCTCGCCGGCGGCTGCTTCTGGGGCGTCCAGGATTTGCTGCGCCGTTACCCCGGCGTCGTTTCCACACGGGTCGGATATTCGGGGGGCGATGTGCCCAATGCCACTTACCGCAATCACGGTACCCACGCTGAAGCCATCGAAATCATCTTCGATCCCAAGGTCATCAGCTACCGCAAGCTGCTCGAATTTTTCTTCCAGATTCATGATCCGACCACGTTGAACCGTCAGGGAAATGATCGGGGCTTGAGCTATCGCTCCGCCATTTTTTATACGAGCGATGAACAAGGGCGGATCGCCGAGGACACCATTGCGGACGTCGAGGCATCCGGTCTCTGGCCCGGAAGGGTCGTGACGGAAGTCGCGGCGGCGGGTGATTTCTGGGAAGCGGAGCCTGAACACCAGGACTATCTGGAGCGAATCCCTAACGGGTACACGTGCCATTTCATCCGTCCCGAGTGGAAGCTTCCGGTCCGACAGGCCGCACGACAGGCGTAAAATCGTAGCCGGGATGCGCCCCTGGAAGGCGTATCCAATTGTATTTAAAGCAATTATTTATTCCCGCGCCCCGATTTCGGGGCGCAAGGCATGCGGCCGCACCGCCCCATCGCGCCTCTAAGACACCTACACCTTTTTGGGCCAATTTCACTTGAAAGGCCGCGATTTTGTTCCTAGGCTACGGTATAAACTGTAGGCAATCGAAGGTCTTGCGCATTTTTATTCAATAAAATCAGAAAGAACCGCTTCATTTTGGCATTGAGGGATGGAGACATCATGGCTACACAGGCTCGCTCGATCGCTTCGCTGACCATCTCATTCGGACTTGTCGCCATTCCCGTAAAGCTCTACTCCGCGACGGTCTCCTCGGAACGAATCTCCTTTAATCTGTTGCGTCAAAAGGACGGCTCGCGCGTGAAGCAGCAATACGTTGCCGTCAATGATGGAAAACTGGTCGAGCGCGCCGAAATGGTCAAAGGCTATGAATTCGCCAAGGACCAATATGTCATGTTCAGCCCGGAGGAATTGAAGGCACTCGAGGATACGACCAGCCACGCCATCGATATCGGCCAGTTCGTGCCGCTGGAGTCCGTGGACCCGCTGTATTTTGACGGCACGTATTACTTGGCGCCCGACAAGGGAGGCGCAAAGCCCTATACGCTGCTTGCCACAGCCCTGCGCAAGGCGCGCCAATGCGCGGTGGGACGATGGATTTCGCGCGGCAAGGAGCACATCGTCGTCATCAGACCCATCGAAGATGGACTGGCGCTGCACCAGCTGCATTTCAAAGCCGAAGTTCGCGAACTGAAAGATTTAGGAATCGAAGCTGCGCCGGTGTCGGAGCCGGAATTGAAGCTGGCAAATCAACTGATCGAGCACTTGGCGGCAAAGCGCTTTGACCCCAATGAATACGCCGATGAGCACCGCGCGCGCGTGCAGGCAGCCATCCAGAAGAAAGTCGAAGGCAAGGAAGTGTCGATCGCCGAGGGGCCGGTCGCCGCCGCCAGCGGCAATGTCATCGATCTCATGGCAGCGCTGCGTGCCAGCATCGATGCGCGAGGATCGAAGGCCGCTGACTTGAAGGAGCGCAAGCAACCTAAGCGTGCGGCCGCGCAAGGGACAGCCCGTAAATCCGCCCGACGATGAGATGCATGCCTACGACACCAAAGACCTTGAGCGGCTGTTTGGATTACCGGCTTCGGCGGTCCGCGCCTTAGCCCGCGCGGGCAATATTCATCCGGTCAGGCGTGCAGGCAAGCTGCACTATTCGTTTCATGACCTCGTGGTGCTGCGCACGGCCAGCGCGCTGCGTGCCGCGAAAATCTCCCCGCAGAAAATCAATAGAACATTGCAAGAGCTGCGTTCGGCGTTGCCCGCAGAATCAGCGCTCAATCAAATCTCGCTGATCGCGCTCGGCAATCGAATCGCGATCCGCGAAGGACAGACGCTGCGCGAGTCCGAATCGGGTCAGTACGCACTGGCCCTGGAGATCGTGGAAGAGAAAGGCCGTCTCCACGTCATCACGCGGCAAGACGCCGCGGCAGCACCCGACACCTCCGCCGATGAGCTGTACGCAAAGGGGCTCATTCTCGAGGATACCGATCCGCAAGGGGCACGCAGCGTGTATGAGGCGGCGCTCAAGGCTGACCCGAATCACTTGGAAGCGCGCATCAATTTAGGACGGCTTTTGCACATGGACGGCCGCCTGGCCGAAGCTGAGCAGGTCTATCGATTCGGCGGACAAGCCGAGCCGTTTCTGGTGTTCAATCTTGCGGTGCTGCTCGAAGATTTGGGCCGCGAGCCCGAGGCCATCGTCGCGTATCGTGAAGCGCTGGCGCTCGATCCGCAGTTCGCCGACGCCCACTTTAATCTCGCCCGCCTTTACGAGCGGGCGCGGGACCCTAAGGCCTCGCTGCGCCATCTGCTGGCGTACCGGCGCATGATGGATCAGGGTGCCTGATGGCAAAGCCTGCGCTGAGCGTCTATAGAACCAAGCGCGATTTTTCGAAAACCGCCGAGCCTTCCGGCGAAGAACGGGTGGCGACCTCCCCTCGATTGCGCTTCGTCGTGCAGAAGCATGCGGCGCGGCAGCTGCACTACGATTTGCGTTTGGAATGGGACGGCGTCTTCAGATCCTGGGCGGTGGCGCGCGGCCCTTCGATCGATCCGGCCGACAAACGGCTCGCGGTGGAAGTCGAAGACCATCCGCTGGACTACGGCGATTTCGAAGGCACCATCCCCAAAGGCGAATATGGCGGCGGCACCGTGATGCTATGGGACCGCGGCTATTGGACCCCGGAAGGCGCCAAGTCGACGCAAGACGCCTTCAAGGACGGCGATCTTAAATTCACGCTGGAAGGCAGCAAGCTGCACGGCAGTTGGGTACTGGTGCGCATGCGTGGCGACCGTTTCGGGGGCAAAAGAACCAATTGGTTGCTGATCAAGCATCGCGATGCAAGTTCGAAGGCAGGCGGCACCGACGAGCAGCTCAACGAGGACCGCTCGGTCGCCTCGGGCCGAATCATGCAGCAAATCGCCGACGGCGTCGGTAAGCGACCCAAGCCCTTCATGCTCGCGACCACGCGACTGGGTTCTGCGAATGCCGTATGGATCGGCAAGGGTGCTGATGACCACGCGGAAACGCGCGCGCCGGACACGCCCGTGGCACCGGGGCCTGGGCAAGACAGCAAATCTGCGAAAGCCGCAAAGACTGCGAGCGCCGGCGGACCTTCGCGTGTGAAGCCCGTCATGGCGAGCACCATGCCGAAGTTCATCGAGCCGCAACTCAGCAAGCTGGTTGACCGGCCGCCGGACCAGGCTGGCTGGGCTCACGAAGTCAAATTCGACGGCTATCGAGCGCAGCTGCGGGTTGAAAAAGGTAAGGCCGTCATCCGCACGCGCAAGGGTCTTGATTGGACCGACCGATTCGCTGCCATCGCCCAGGAGGCCTCCGCCCTGCGCGACTGCATCCTCGACGGTGAAATCGTGGCGCTCGATGATCGTCAACTGCCGAACTTCGGCGCGCTGCAGACCGCACTGTCGCAGGAAAACACCGACCAGCTCGTATGCTACGTGTTTGATTTTTTGTTCGACGCCAAAGAAGATTTGCGTACGCTGCCCTTGAGCGAGCGCAAAGCTCGGCTCGAAGCATTTTTGGATCAACAAGGCGCAAGCAGCCGCATCCGCTACGTGTCGCACCTGGTGTCGAACGCAGAAGCGGTGCTGGCTTCCGCCTGCAAGATGGGGCTCGAGGGCATCATCTCGAAAAAGCTCAGCGCCCCCTACTTCTCCGGCCGCATCGACAGCTGGGTCAAAGCCAAATGCCGTGCGGGGCAGGAAGTCATTCTTGGCGGCTGGACCAGCGAAGGCGGCACATTGCGGTCGCTGCTGGCCGGCGTCAACTGCGACGGGCGCTTGGTTTATGTCGGCCGCATCGGTACCGGCTATGGGCGTGAAGTCGTGAAAACGCTGCAGCCCAAACTGCAAAAGCTGACCCGCGAGAAAAGTCCTTTCACCGGCGTCAATGCGCCGCCGAAGGAAAGCAATGTACGTTGGCTGAAACCCGCGTTGATCGCGGAAATCGAGTTCGAGGGCTGGACCGACTCGGGCATGATTCGACAAGCGGCCTTCAAGGGCTTGCGCGAGGACAAAGATCCGGCCGATGTCGTGACCGAAATGCCGACCGCGGAGACAACAGCCGCAAAGGAGCGGACCGTGCAAACAAAATTCCCAGCCCCACCGAAGCGCGCACGCTCAGCGCCGAAACAAACCAGGTCTGCGGCAAAGTCTGAACCCGCAGCCGGCGGCTCGTCGGTATTCGGCGTGTCGATATCAAAGCCCGAGAAGGCGCTCTGGCCTGATGCCGGAGACGGTAAAGCCGTCACCAAACTCGATCTAGCCCGCTACTACGAGCAGGTAGCAGCGTGGATGCTGCAGCACTTGGCGGGCCGCCCCTGTTCGCTCGTGCGGGCGCCCGATGGCATCGGAGGTCAGCATTTTTTTCAGCGCCACGCCATGGCGGGGATGTCGGAGTTGTTCGCCCTCGTCAAAGTGCGCGGCGATAAGGCCGCGTACGTGCAGATTGACCGCATCGAAGCGCTGGCCGCCGTTGCGCAGATAGGCGCTTTGGAACTGCATCCATGGAATTGCGCGCCGAACGATCCCGAAGTCGCCGGCCGCCTGGTTTTCGATTTGGATCCGGCACCAGATGTCAAGTTCGATGCCGTCATCGCGGCCGCACATGACATCCGTGAGCGGCTGGAGAGAATCGGGCTCGTCGGTTTCTGCAAGACCACAGGCGGCAAGGGCCTGCACGTGGTCACGCCGTTGATGGAAGGTAAAAAGGCAGTCGCCTGGCCCATCGCCAAGAATTTCGCGCACCTCATTTGCGCGCAGATGGCGCAGGACAGCCCCACCCGATATCTCGACAACATGTCTAAAGCTAGGCGCTCCGGCCGGATCTTTTTGGATTATCTGCGAAACGACCGTACTGCAACGGCGGTGGCGGTGCTCTCGCCGCGAGCCCGCGAGGGCGCAACGGTATCGATGCCGGTGGAATGGCGGGAAGTAAAAAAGGGTCTCGATCCCAAGTCCTTTACTGTCAGGACCGCGCCGCCATTGCTGCGCAAACTCAAGCCGTGGAAGGACTACACCAACGGCGCGCGCTCTCTTACCGATGCCATCAAGCGGGCAACACGCGGTTAGGAGCTTGGGGCCGCTGCCGCCCACGCTGCTGCTACTTCAATAAAATGACCACCGCCGCCCTTCAGTTCGTACACATCGACGTCGGGGAAAGCACGCGCGTTTCCGGAATCTTGAGTTGTCCGCCGCAGTCCAAAGCCTGTTTCGTCATGGCACACGGCGCAGGTGCCGGCATGCTGCATCCCTTCATGGTGAGGTTGACCGCCGATCTTGCGGCAGTTCATATCGCGACCTTGCGCTATCAATTTCCGTACATGGAAAAGCGCAGCAGGAGACCCGATCCTCCCGCCGTTTGTCACGCGGCGGTCCGTGCTGCCATTGCCGCGGCCCACGCGCAAGTACCGGCACTGCCGCTGATTGCGGGCGGTAAGTCCTTCGGCGGGCGCATGACCTCGCAGGCGCAGGCGGCGAATCCGCTCCCCCATGTGCGTGGCCTGGCCTTCTTGGGATTTCCGCTCCATCCGCCCAAGCAACCCTCGGATACCCGCGGCGAGCATCTGGCAAAGGTTCGCATCCCCATGCTATTTCTTCAAGGCGCGCGCGATGAGTTCGCGCAAAGTTCATTCCTCAATCCGCTCATCACACAGTTAGGCACCCTGGCCACCCTGTGCGTGTTGCCGGACGCCGACCACTCGTTCCATGTGCCCGCCCGCAGCACCTTTACCGACAGTCAAATTCATGCTGACATGATCAACGCGCTGGCGAGCTGGGTCGATGAGGTGGTCGGCGCATGACCTTGCTGGCCGAGCTGGTCCGCGCATCGCAGCGCGTGGGCGCCACCGCCGCCCGCTCGGCCAAGGTGCGTGAACTGTCCTCGCTCCTGCGATCCCTGGCGCCCGAAGAAATCGATACCGGCGTGCATTATCTGTCAGGCGATATCCCGCAGGGAAAAATCGGTGTGGGGTATTCGGCGGTACAGGCAGCCGCATCTACCTCAGCTGCGGAGGCAGAAACCCTCTCGATCGCCGAGGTCAATCAGGATCTCACCGAACTCGCCGCCGTACGCGGTGCTGGATCCTTAGGCCGCCGCGCGCAGGTGCTCAAAGAATTATTCTCGCGTGCAACGGCTCCCGAACAACAGTTTTTGCTGCGACTTCTGATCGGCGAGCTGCGGCAGGGCGCGCTGGCAGGGGTCATGATCGACGCCGTTGCCGCGGCTGCGCAGCTGCCCGCGGCAGAGGTACGCCGCGCGGCAATGTATTCCAAGAGCTTGGGTACTGTCGCGCAGGCGGCCCTGCGCGAGGGGGCCGGTGCGCTGGAGAGATTTCAGCTCGAGCTGTTCTCTCCTGTGTCGCCCATGCTGGCGCAAACGGCGGCCGACGTAGGCGAGGCCTTGGAGGAAATTCACGGCGAGGCGGTGTTCGAATGGAAAATGGACGGCGCGCGAATTCAGGTGCACAAGCTGGGAGATGAGGTGCGCATCTATACGCGCAGCCTAAACGAGATTTCCGCCGCGATACCGGAGATCGTCGAGCTGGTGCGCACATTTTCGGAACGCGTGCTGGTGCTCGATGGCGAGGCGATCGCGTTCGATGCGTCGGGACGGCCCCACCCCTTTCAGGTGACGATGAAACGCTTTGGCCGCAAGCTCAACGTGGCGGCATCGCGCACGGCGCTGCCCATCCAAGCCTTCTTTTTCGACTGTCTAAGATCGGGCGAGCAGAGCATCGCGAATCGTCCTACTTCGGAGCGCTTCGAGGCCCTCGCCATGGCCGTCCCGGCAGCGCGATTGATTCCGCGGCTCATCACTTCGTCCGAACCCTCGGCACGCGCCTTTTACGATGCCGCCATCGCGGCAGGCCATGAAGGCGTCATGGCCAAAGCGTTGGATGCTCCTTACGAGGCCGGCAATCGCGGCGCAAGCTGGCTCAAGATCAAGCGTGTTCATACGCTCGATCTGGTGGTGCTTGCCGCCGAATGGGGCTACGGGAGACGCACCGGCAAGCTTTCCAATCTGCATCTCGGCGCACTCGATCCGTTAACCTGCGAATACATCATGCTTGGCAAAACGTTCAAGGGTCTCACCGACGCCATGCTCGCCTGGCAAACGAAGGAGTTCCTGGCCCGTGAGACCAGACGGGACCCGGGAACGGTGTATATCAGGCCTGAGCTGGTCGTGGAAATTGCCTTCAGCGATTTGCAGGCCAGCATCCGCTATCCGGGCGGCTTGGCGTTGCGCCTCGCCCGAGTGAAGCGCTATCGGGACGACAAGCGGGTGGAAGAGGCCGATACGATGGACGCCGTGCGCAAAATTTATGCCGCGCAGGGCGGCGCTCCGAAGGGCTAGCCGATCTCACCTTGAACCCCGCGCGGCAGCACGGGTGTGATGGTGGCGATGCTTCGCGGTCGGCTTGCGAAGTCGCACCATTCGTCGATGTTTTGCAATTCGGCAATTTCCTTCAATATCGCACGGGTCGGAAACATCAGCAGCAAGCGTCGGCTCGCGTACTCGGACAGCGCTTCGGCCGCGGTATGCCATACGAGCTCTGACATTTCGTTGCCTGCAAGAAAGGCATTCTGCCTTGGCGGTGCAAGCGACAGAAAAAATCGAGTGTCGAAGCGAAGAGCACCCGGCGGCGTGATCCAATGACTGAAAAAGGCGAGTTTATCCACGGCCAGGCGCCAGCCATGCGCCTGGCAGAGAGCGGCTAAAGTCAATCGGCCGGCGGATAATTGCAGTCGGATGTCGCGCAGCTGCGATGCATCCCAGGTTGTAAGATCGGCCAGCTCGCCGCGCGAGTCGTAAGCCAGGAGCAGGCCGCTCTCCTCGAATGCCTCGCGGACCGCAGCGACAAAGAACCGCAGGCCATTCGACGGCAGCTGCAACCGTTCGCTCGCACTTCGATCGTCCAATCCCGCGCACAAATCGCGAACCTCGGCGCTTTCATCCTCCGGATCGAGCGCGCCGCCGGCAAAGACATAGGCATTGGGCATGAAGCGCGCATGCTCGCCGCGTTTCAACAGCAATATTTCAGGCTCAGTTCCGCGTGCACGCACCAGAATGGTGGTGGCGGCGAGCCTGGGCGTCACTTCACAATCAGTCACGTGCGCCAAAGTGCAGCGCCAAACAAGGTGAACAGACGCGCCCAATGCCGCTCTGCACCGGGCGCCAGCTTGCCGCGGGTTCTTTTGGCGGCGGTATTGCGATTGCGAGGGATTTTAGGCCGCGCGGCCTTCGATTTAGCTGTTGCCGTTGCCATGAGAATGGTTACCTATATCGATCCTGCGTTAGGCGCTCATGGTGATCGACCTGAGTGATGAGACAGGCGCTGCGATTGCCGGTCATATAGATCCACAGCCAGCTCAATGCCACCGCCAGCCGATTGCGCAGTCCAATCAAGAAGTAGATGTGCGCCATCCCCCACACCCACCAGGCGATCCACCCCCGAAGCTTGCACCAGCCGAAATCGATGACCGCCGAGCGCTTGCCGATGGTCGCAAGATCACCGGCATGCAGGTAGCGGAAGGCTCGGGGCTGCGAATCTCCCGCCAGCCTGCGCTTGATCGTGCGCGCCACATGGATGCCTTGTTGCTTGGCGGCGGGCGCAATTCCGGGCGCCGGTTTTCCGTTCCAGACATTGACGGTCGCGGTGTCGCCGATGACGAAAATATTCTCGTGTCCCGGAACGCTCAAGTCCGCGGCGACCTTGACGCGGCCGGCACTATCCGCCGGTGCCCCGAGCCATGCAGCGGCGGGCGATGCGCGAACGCCGGCGGCCCAAAGAATGACCTCGGCGGCGACCCTTCGGCCGCCAACCATGACACCGCCTGCTTGACAGTCGGTCACTGCGGATCCGAGGTGCACTTCCACCCCCAAGCGCTCCAAAGCCTGATGCGCATAAGCGGACAGCTCGGGTGCAAAGCTCGGCAATATGCGCACGCCTGCCTCGATCAACAGAACTCGCGCCTTGCGCGTATCGATCTGACGAAACTCTCCGACGAGATTTTGATACACCAATTCAACGATGGCGCCGGCCAGTTCCACACCGGTCGGCCCGCCGCCGACGATGACGAAGGTGAGCAATGCCACGCGCCGCGCAGGGTCGGACTCGCGCTCGGCCCGCTCCAGCGAGAGCAAAACTCTGCGGCGAATCGAGGTGGCGTCCTCCAGGGTCTTGAGCCCGGGCGCGAGCGGCTCCCATTCATCATGTCCGAAATAGGCATGGCGGGCGCCGGTCGAAAGAATCAAAGTGTCAAAGGAGACAGCGGCCCCGTCTTCCAGCATGACGTTGCGGCCTTGCGCGTCGACGCCGCTCACGACTCCCAGCCAGGTCGTGATTTCCTTGCGTTTGCGGACCAGGTAGCGAATCGGCCATGCAATCTCCGAGGTCGCCAGTGCGGCGGTGCCAACCTGGTAGAGCAGCGGTTGAAATAAATGATGATTGCGCTGATCGATGATCGTGATGCGAACCTTTGCGCCCGCCAGTTCCTGAGCAGCAGCCAGCCCACCGAAGCCGGCCCCGACGATGACGACATGGTGGGCATTCTTCAAGATCTCACTCCGAGCAGGGTTGCAAGGCAGCTTAACGTATATGCTGCGAACGCGCCTCGCATGTGCGCGCAGAACGAGGTATCACCATGTCCGTGTCCGTGACGACAACCGATCGAATTGCAGTCATCCGCATGCTGCGTCCCGAACGACGTAATGCCGTGGATGCTGCCACGGCCAAATCACTTGCCGATGCATTTCGGGCTTTCGACGCCGATCAAGGGCTCGATGTTGCGGTGTTCACCGGCGCTGATGATGTCTTCTGCGCCGGGGCGGACCTGAAGGCCATCGCGTCGGGTGCGCGCGTCGAGCTCTCCGCCGTCGGCGATTCACCCATGGGACCGCCCAGGCTGCGCCTGTCGAAGCCGGTCATTGCAGCGATCGAGGGTCCCGCGGTGGCGGGAGGCTTGGAACTCGCACTGTGGGCGGACATCCGGATTGCCGGAGAGAGTGCCATTTTTGGCGTGTTCAACCGCCGCTTCGGCATTCCGCTGGTGGATCTTGGCACGATACGTCTGCCGCGGATCATCGGTCACGGGCGGGCGATGGATCTCATCTTGAGCGGCCGCTCCGTCGATGCCGCCGAAGCGCTTTCCATGGGATTGATCAACAGCCGCGTACGCGACGGAGAGGCGCTGCCCGTCGCGATTGCGTTGGCACAGAAGCTCTCGAGCTTTCCGCAGACTGCGATGCGTCAGGATCGACTCTCCCTCATCGAGCAGTGGGGATTGGATGAAGATGAGGCCATCGCCAATGAAATTTCGCATGGGATGGTGACGATTGCCTCCGGCGAGACAGCCTCCGGCGCGCGAGTTTTCGGCAGCGGCGCCGGCCGGCATGGAAAAGCCGTGCGTTGATCCGGACGTTTGACTATTGCGGTGACGAAGCCTCTGGCAGCCACGCAATGGGACGAGCAGCACCCTCCGGCAGCGATCGACGGAGAAGCGCGCCGCCGTGAGGCCGATTCGTCAAGCGCGCGGTAAGCACAAGAGATGACGTCGCGTCGACAGCCGCTTATGAGCGGAGTCAAATTCTGTTACGTCTGTCGCGCTCTGTAAGCGCGCACCAGGGTATTGAACTTGGCGGCGACCTTTTGCATTTCACCGATCGCCACGTCACGGCTCTGTTCCATGCGCGCGTCAGACAGACACTTCAGCACGGATTCCATTTGCGCCAGGTACTGTTTCACCGATTGCTGCGCCGCCAGTATCTCTTGCTCGGTGGCCGTGGCGGACTCCGGAAAAGTGGTCGGTGCCGTCGGCCCATGACAGTCCGCGTGGGCCTTCAGGGCATAGGTACACCAACTCAGCGAAAACAGGGCTGTGCATAGAAACTTGTGCATGCGGGACCTCCAAAACCTCGATCTGGCGCTTGCTCGGGCGCCTTCGAAGGTATCGGCTGTGCTGACCAGAGATTTAGTCCGAATATGCGGCGAATTCCCGGCACTAACAGGAACGGGACCCAATCGCCACTTTTAAGCATTGCGCTGCAGGCACCTGCCAGATCCGTAAAGTTTTCAAATTTCCGGTCGACAACTCACCGAATGCGGGGGCGCTGCAACATGGGGCACGGCAGCCGCAAACACTGTACTGGCACCCGCGAACGTAGGTAGCAATGAAGATAGTCGCTCGAATGAAAATGTCGCAGAAATTGGCGATGATCATCATCGTTTTGCTGCTGCCACTAGGCTACGTCACTATGGAGTATGCCGCCGAACTGTGGTCGCGTATCAACGAACACGCCATGGCGGACGAGGGACTCCGATATTTCGAGGGACTCAATGAGGCCGGTCGCGCATTGGCAGCGCACGCTTCGTTGACGGCGACAGTGCTTGGCGGCGAGGCCAACACTTCATATTTTGATAAGAAGATTCAAGAATCGGCCAAGCGGCTGAACGCCAGTATCGAACTGCAAGACCAAGCGGAAGACAAGTACGGCGCCAAGGGCGCACCGGAACGTATTCTGTGGCAACAACTCAAGGCCGATTGGACCAGCCTTGCAAAGCAATGGCCCACGCTATCTCCGGAAGACTCCGCACTGCGTCACGACGTCGTGTCCGCAAAATTGACCAAGCTCGTGCGGCTCATAGCCGAATCGCATCACTTGGACCGCGACGGCGAACTGCAGCAGTATTATTTGCAAGATCTGGCGGTACTCGAAGTACCCAGATTGTTCTTCGAGTTCGGCGCCTTACGCGCCGCAGCGGCACCGGTTGCCGCCCAAATGATCTCCGTATCACAGGCGCAGGAAGCCAAAATCGAATCGATAGGCGCCAACATCCGCTTCTTGATGGACAGCGCGCATTGGAAACTGGATTCGCTCAGCGAATGGGCTGAACGCAGCCACGATCAGCAATTCGGCGAGCAGATGAAGCAAGCAAACGATGCGCTGCACGGAAGCGAAGCGGCATTTGCGGAGTATCAAGCCTGGGTCGCCTCCAACATCCTGACGCGCAGACCGGTTGGTGTCGCCTCTCAGGAAGTGATGGAACGGGGCACCCTGTTCGAGATCAAGTTGACCGCCTTGCACGACCTGCTCATGGATCGAGTGCGCAGCCGCTCGGCCTCACGTCTCGCGGCCGAGCGATTGGAGCGAAATTTGGCGCTGGCCTTCGTGGTGGCGATGGTGCTCGCCGCGATTCTCTTGGCAGGCTACATCACTCGCGGTGTGACACGATCCTTGAGGCGGGCCGTCACGGCCTTTGCTGCTATCGAGGCGGGTCGTTATGACGACACCATCAAGGTGGATACCGCGGACGAAGCGGGGCAAGTGCTGCAGTCCCTGGACAAAATGCAAACCACCCTGCGTGTGCGCATTGAGGCCGACCGTGCGGCGCTGGCGGAGAACACGCGAGTGCGCCAAGCACTGGATAACGCCGGCACCGTCGTCATGCTCATGAACGAGCAATACGAGATTGTGTACGCGAACGAAACGGCGAAGGCCACGTTTGCGAGTCTGGAAGCCGACATACGTCGAGAGTTGCCGCACTTCCGAGGTGCCGCGCTGGTCGGCGCCTCGATCGACATGTTTAGCTCGGTGCAAGGCTTGGATCGCGCGTTGTTGGATGATTTGCGCGTTCCGCTCACCAAAATTCTGACGCTGGGCGGGCATACGCTGATCATGAGCGCCAGTCCGGTGTTGGGCGACGCCGGCGCGAGGCTAGGTACAGTGCTCGAGTGGCGCAACCGCACTGCAGAGGTGGCCGTCGAGAACGAAGTGCGGTCCGTGGTGGCCGAGGCGTTGCGCGGCAACCTCGACGCGCGGCTGCCCGTCGCCGGGAAGAGCGGGTTTCACGCGAACCTGGCCGGGGGGCTCAACGAGTTGTTGGACAATCTGGCCGCAGTGGTGCAGTCGATTCAGCACGCAGTCATCGAGATTCGTTCCAGCGCCGACAAAATCTCCCGCGGAAACGCCGAGCTATCGGCACGCACCGAGGCACAGTCCTCCGCTATCGAACAAACCGCGGCTGCGCTTGAGGAGATGACCGCGACCGTGCGCCAGAATGCACAAAGTGCGGCACATGCTGACGAACTTGCCACGACGGCGAGAACTCGCGCGGAAAAAGGCGGCATCGTGGTCTCTTCCGCAATAACGGCGATGCATCAAATCAACGCGTCCAGCCGGAAAATCGCCGACATCATCGGCGTGATCGATGAAATTGCTTTTCAAACCAATCTGCTCGCTCTTAACGCTGCGGTCGAAGCTGCTCGCGCCGGAGAACAAGGTCGCGGTTTCGCCGTGGTGGCTTCCGAAGTGCGGAATCTCGCGGGCCGTTCTGCGCAAGCCGCGAAGGAAATCAAGGCACTGATTAGCGACAGTGTCTCGAAAGTCGGGGAAGGAGCGAAGCTGGTTGACCAGTCCGGTGAAATGCTGCAAGAAATCGTCGGCGCCGCGCAAAGCGTCAGTAAAATCGTCGCTGAGATTGCAGCCGCCACGCGCGAACAGAGTGCCGGCATTGACGAGGTCAGCACCGCCATCTCCAAGATCGACGAGATGACGGGCAAGAACGGCGTTTTGGTGGAGCACGATGCCGCGGCTGCCAGCGCGTTGCTCGCTCAGACCAACGGATTGAGCGAGGCCATGGACAAATACCAATTCACCGAAGTCTACGACGCAGATACGCGGAATTCGGTCACCGCCGCCCCGCCCGTGAGCAAAGAGGTACGCCGCAAGGCATGGGGCGTACGCTGAGGATCACTCAAGATTCAAGGCTTTCTGCCGACACCTTGGTCGACGATTGGATGTCGCCTGAACACGGATTGCAGGCCTGAAGACGGACGAATTTTAGTGGAGCGTCACGATGTCGACTGTGCCAGAGGCACCTACGTATCGGTCCGGGACTACTTCGGTAGCCCCGCTTATCGCCACCCCCGCCTCTGCGAGGGCTGCGGCACTGCGATTTCTAGATACTCTTGCAGCCGAAGTTTCCTCCGGCACCGTGGATCTTCCCTGTTTCCCCAATATCGTCATTCAGATCCGCAACGCTTTGGCCGATCCTGCCACAACGCCCGAAAAAACCGTGATGATCGTGGGTGCTGAGCCACGCCTGACCGCTCGATTACTGCAAACCGCCAACTCGGCTGCCTTCAACCAATCCGGGAAGCCGCTCACTGATTTGCGATCCGCGATCACGCGACTGGGACACCAGCTGGTGCAAAGCGCGGCCATGGCATTTGCCGTCCAGCACATGAAGAACGAACAGTCCCTGCGTTCAGTCACCGATCAGCTGAGCGAATTGTGGAAGGACAGCATCACGGTGGCTTCGATCTGCCTGGTGGTGGCGCGGCGGAGTAAAGTTAGCCCGGAAGAAGCGTTTCTGACCGGCTTGCTGCATGGAATTGGCGCCATGTACATCATCGTTCGCGCGGTGGGCAAATTGGGAGAAATTGGCGACCAGGCGTCTTTCATGGAGATGATTTCCGGTTGGCACGCGTCGATCGGCAAGGCGGTCTTGGAGAACTGGGGTTTCGCGGAAGAAATCGCCGAGGCTGTTGGCGAGCAAAACGGTCGAAACCGTGAACTGAAGCGCAATCACGAGGCGGATCTGACCGACATCTTGATCGTGGCAGTCACGCTCGCCGAGGCACAAAAGAAGCCTCAACCTCGCACAGTCGAGATAGACGGAGTTGGATCCTTTGCAGCGCTGCGCCTAACGACACAGCACTGCGAGGCAATTATGGCTCATGCCGAACGACAACTCGGGTCGCTGCAACAAGCGCTGGGCTGCTAGACCATGACGCTCGGTTATGTGAGGCGGACCGCAGCGCTCGTGCTCGAACGTGAGCAAGATGAGCCAGGCCTGCAATGCAGCGGAGAAAGCGCATATGTCTAGATCGATCCTTACGGTTGACGATTCCCCGTCAATTCGTCTGATGATGAAGCTCACCTTGACCGGCGAAGGCTACGCAGTGGTGCAATGCACCGACGGCGTTGAAGCCCTGGAGTATGCGCGTACACACCCAGCCGACCTCGTCTTAACCGACATCAATATGCCGCGTATGGACGGACTCACCCTGATCCGGGAGCTCCGCTTGCTGCCGGCTTATAAGGCTGTGCCCATGCTGATTCTTACCACGGAGTCGGGACAGGACCGGAAGAAGATCGGCAAGGCCAACGGTGCCACCGGCTGGCTGGTGAAGCCATTCGACAATCAACAGCTCTTGGCAACAATCGCTCGAGTTCTATAAGGCGGACGGGGACTGACTGACATGGACAACGCATCAAAGAAGCCGATTCCGAAGCAAAGCCCAGAGACGGAGCAAATAGTCTCCATGCTGGGGGTAGTTAGTTCACAAATCGCCGCTGCGCTGCAAGAAAGCAACGCTCCTGCTGCCATTTTGGTTGAGACGGCGCACTCCCTCAGTAAGGCCACCGAGACGGTGGCCCGATGCATATTTGATTTCGGCGGCTCTCCAACTCGCGTTTTTCAGGACCTGATGGTTCTGCACGACGAAATGCATACTCGGGCGGCCAAAGCGGCGACTGCGATACAGTTTCACGATCGGCTGGTCCAATGCCTAACTCATGTTTGCGGCACGCTGACCTATCTATCTGAATTCCTGGCCTCCGGCAACGATTCGAAGTCCGTGGCCGAATGGGAGACGCTGCGCGACCGCGTTCGCGGCATCCACAGCATGGAACAAGAACGCGCGTTATTCGATTTGCTTAGCAGCAATGCGTCTGAGGAAGAGAAGCAGTCGGCAATCGCGAGCCATCGGGGCGGAACCGTCGCGGGCAAGGTGGAGCTGTTCTAAGGTTTCGCAGGTTATGGTCGATATGGTAATGAATCGCACCCTGTCGCGGGACCCACATGCTCAAAGAATTCGAATCGGTACATAACTATCTCGAGCAAGCCGTGTTCCGCAGGGTTACCGACTCGGTTGCTCTGTTCCCGGATTTCGCCGACAACGCCGAAAAGCTGGCAGACGTCGCCTGCATAGCCTTGAACCGCTTGCCGCCGAAGTACATCCGCAACCAGGTCGACATGAACTTCTTCATGGACAGCAATGCGCGGGCCAAGAACGAAGCCGCGGTGAATGTCGCAGTGAATTTCGCTTTTCGATTCGTCCAGTCACGCGCGGCGAAACGCTCGACAGGGTGAGAATCTTAGGTGCAAGCCCCCATGCTGACTGCGGAAACCCTGGTGGCGGAGATCAAGGATCTTGTGACCCTCCCCGATGTTGCCATGCGCATCGCGAAGCTGGTCGACGATCCCGCAGCTTCGGCAAATGACATAGGACGAGAGATCAGCAAGGACGCAGCGCTAACCGCGCGGCTGCTTCGGATCGCCAACAGCGCGGCCTATGGACAGCACGGCAAGATTGCTACCGTCAGCCGCGCCATCACCGTGCTCGGGGTACGACAGGTACGTGACCTCACGGTGGGCATCACCGCCATTCGGGCGTTCGATGGTGTATCTAACAACCTGGTGACCATGGAAGTTTTCTGGCGCCACAGCGTACTGTGCGCGGTTGCGGCCGCTCAAATCGCCGGCAGGCATGGAGCGGGCCGCACAGAGAGTCCGTTCGTGGCAGGGCTGTTGCACGACATTGGACAGCTGGTGTTGTTAAGTAAAGTGCCCGACGCAGAGCGCAAGGCCCTATTGATGCTGGCGGATGCCGAGGACGATCTCGGTCTGTACTTGTGCGAACGAACCGTGCTGGGCTTCGATCACGGCGCGGTGGGCACCGCGTTGGCCAGGAACTGGTCTCTGCCGCAGTCCATATCCGAATGCATAGAGTTTCATCACCAGCCGGAATTGGCAAAGACCCATCCGGTTGATGTGGCCACCGTGCATATCGCCAATAGTGTGGCCATCCTGGCGGAGATAGGCAGCACCGACCTTGGCGATGCACCCTCGGTGGCAGATTGCGCCCTACGCGCCGCGCGCTTGGACCCCGCCAGTTTAGGGGAAATCATTACACAGACGCGAGAGGCAGCGGCCGAAATGATGGCACTCCTGGTCGCCGCTTGATTGGGACTTCCGTCACCTGGTGGCGGTCAAGTTTCCGCGATTTGTGACGATATTCAGAGGATGAAGCACCGCCTATGCCGGTGAGAGAAGGCGCTGCAGCGGAGATCTATTCGGATGAGCAAGAAAATACTGGCGGTAGATGATTCCGCTTCGATGCGACAGGTGGTGTCGCTGACGTTGAAGGAAGCGGGCTATGAAGTGGTGGTGGCGTGCGATGGCCTCGAGGCGCTCGAATGGGCCCGCAGCGGCGTGGTCGATCTGGTATTAACCGACGTGCATATGCCGCGAATGGACGGCATCACCCTGGTGCGGGAGTTGCGCGAACTGCCGAACTACAAATTTGTCCCCATGTTGATACTTACAACTGAGTCGAGCCACGAGAAGAAAATGGACGGCAAGCGCGCCGGCGCGACCGGATGGTTGGTCAAGCCGTTCAGCCCGCCGCAATTGCTCGCCACCGTCGCGCGCGTGATCTGAAACATGACGCTCGACGCTGAAATGGCGGAAATCGCCAAAGTCTTCTTCCAGGAAAGCCGGGAAGGACTCGACGCCATGGAAGCTGGCCTGCTAGGCCTTGGCGATCCCTCGGATACGGAAACCATCAACACCATATTTCGCGCCGCCCATTCCATCAAGGGCGGCTCGGCTACGTTCGGGTTCACAGAAGTGGCGAGCTTCACTCATGGTGTCGAGACGCTGCTCGACGAAATGCGCAATGGCGTGAGGGCGGTAACCGCCGAGGCAATTCAAGTCCTGCTGCAATCTTGCGATTGCATGCGGGAAATGATCGCCGCCACCGAAGCGGAACACCCGCTCGATCAGAGTCGTATCTCCACCTTGAACAACGACATCACGCACATTCTCGGCGAGCGACCCGGCGACGCCACGGCCAAGCCAAAACGCGAGAGTGTTGGCGCGCCTGTCGCCACGCCGACAGGCTGGCGCGTTAGATTCGAACCGGTCCCGGATCTTCTGCGGTTACGCAACGAACCCGCCCGCATGTTCGCGGAGCTCGCACGGCTGGGGGAACTTAGCACTGAGGCAAATACCTCCGCTCTGCCCCTGCTGGACGCAATGGATCCAGAGACCTGCTACTTGTCGTGGGACATGGAACTCAACGGCCGGGTCTCGCGCGAACAATTGGATAATATATTCGACTGGGTGGACTCGGGCTGCCGACTGGAATTCATACCCCTGGGCGATTTACCCGTTCCCCTTCCGGTTCCGGTGGCCGTCACAAAGACGCCGCCACCATCTCCTTCGCCGATCACTACATCCTCACCCCGCGCAGCCACCGAGGCAGGGTCTATCCGGGTGGACACCGATAAGCTCGACAGCATCATCAACTTAGTCGGCGAACTCCTGATCACTCAGTCGATGCTATCGACCTTTGCAGAGGGCTTGGATCCGGGAAAACTCGATACCTTGCGCAAAGGCCTGTCGCAGTTGGCGCGCAACACGCGGGAGCTGCAGGAAAGCGTCATGCAAATACGCATGCTGCCCATCAGCTTCGCCTTCAATCGATTTCCGCGCCTGGTGCATGATCTGTCTCGCAAGCTCGGCAAAACCGTTGAAATCAAACTCACCGGCGAAAATACCGAGTTGGACAAAACCATCCTCGAGAAAATCTCCGACCCTCTGGTGCATTTGGTACGCAATTCACTTGATCATGGTTTGGAGACGCCGGAACAGCGCACGGCGAGCGGCAAACCCCCCAACGGCACGATCGAGCTCAGCGCGTTCCATGAGGGCGGAAGCATCATCATCGAGGTGCGTGACGATGGTGCCGGCTTGAATAAGAAAAAGATTCTGCAGAAGGCCCGTGAACGCGGGCTGGTTGCCGCGGATCAGGAGCTGACGGACGATCAAATAGACAATTTGATTTTTATGCCGAGCTTCTCCACCGCAGACCAAATCAGCGATGTGTCGGGTCGCGGAGTGGGCATGGACGTGGTGAGAAGGAACATCAACGACTTGGGCGGTCACGTGCAGATTTTCTCCAAGGAGGGGATCGGCAGTACGGTGCGCATTCAATTGCCGCTGACTTTGGCCATCCTCGACGGCCAACTCGTGCGGGTTGGTAAAGAGACCTACATCATCTCGCTGCTCGCAATTGTGGAGACCATCCAGGTCTCGCAGGATCGCCTGAGTACTCTACTGGGTAGCAGCGAAATATTTCGCCTTCGAGATGAATATCTCCCCGTGATCAAGCTCAGCGAAATGTTTAGCATCGAGCCTGACGCCGGGACGGCGGAGCAAGGACTGCTGGTCGTGGTGGAGGCGGACAACAAGCGCGTCTGTGTGTTGGTGGACGACCTGCTTGCGCAGCAACAGGTCGTTATCAAAAGTCTCGAATCCAATTTCAAGCCGGTGCCGGGAATAGCAGGCGCAACGATCCTGGGGGACGGGGCCGTGGCCCTCATTATCGATGTGCGGGATCTAATTCGCGCGGCCGCCCAGCAACCGGAAAATTCAAATGCCATGCGGGCGGCATGAGCGCAGGAGTGAAGAATGATTGCTACGGAAAGGGCAGCGGTTGGTACCAGCACGTTGATCGGAAGCACCACTGAACAGTACCTGACCTTCATGTTGGCGGGCGAGGAATACGGTGTAGACATCCTGCGTGTGCAGGAGATCAAGGGCTGGGATAAGGTTACTCGCATTCCGCACACTGCCGAGCATGTTTTGGGCGTGATCAATTTGCGAGGCGCCGTCGTGCCGATCCTCGACCTGCGTCGGCGTTTTGCGCTACCCAGCATTCCCCGCGGGCCGACCACGGTGGTCATCGTGGTGCGGGTGGGTGGCAAATCCGCGGAGCGGACCGTGGGTATGGTGGTGGACGCGGTCTCCGAGGTCTACAACGTGGAGATGAGTACCACGCGGCCGCCGCCCGACATGTGCGCAACTGTGGATACGGTTTTCGTCAAGGCGCTTGCAACCGCCGGCGAGAAAATGCTGATTTTGCTGGATATTGATCTCCTCATCGGTAATAGCATCGCAGACGCACCCGCCGTCAGTGTCAACGCAGCGTGAGTAAAAAGAAGCCCGCCCGCTCCGCCAAGGCTGCGCCCATCGAGCTCGGCGCCCGGCTGTCGATTGCTGAAGCCGTGGATTTGCATAAGACGTTCACCGAGCGCATCGCACAGGGCGCTCCGATTGTGATCGACGGTGGCAAGGTAGAAGAGATCGATACCGCTATTCTGCAACTGCTCGCGAGTGTGTGGATGACGGGCGCAAAACAGGGTGTCGAGTGCCACTGGCAAGCGGCGTCGGAGGCGCTGAGGCGTATTGCCAAACTCATCGGCGTGGCTGAATTGCTGAACTTAGATAGCGTCAAGACCGTGCATGAACACGCGGCTATCTAGGCAGGAGTTCGACCTTACCGACCATGAGTTCCACCGGCTACGTGTAGTCGTACTCGAACTCACGGGAATCGCTCTTGCGGATTCCAAGCGGGAGTTGGTCTACAGCCGACTGGCACGTCGGCTGCGCAAGCTGAAGCTGACCTCATTCGGCGAGTATTGCGACATGGTGGAATCCGACTTCGGCGATGAGGTGCAGGAACTCACCAACGCGATTACCACCAATCTCACCTCTTTCTTTCGTGAGAATTATCATTTCGAGCAGCTGGCCTCGGAGGTGTTGCCGCAGATCGAACGCGATCGCTCGACCACACGGCGCATGCGTTTTTGGTCGGCGGGCTGTTCGACCGGTGAGGAGCCCTATTCGCTGGCGATGATCCTGCGAGAATCGCTGGGCCGCCTGACAAACTGGGATATACGTCTGCTTGCCACCGATATTGATTCAAAGGTCATCGAGGCGGCCGCGGCCGGCGCGTACGAAACCGAGCGTCTGAGCGGCCTCACTGACAACCGGGCGAGTCGTTGGTTTTCCAAGAGTACAGCCAGGCTGGGCTACTCGGTGGTGGCTCCGGAGTTGCGGTCGCTGATTACCTTCAAGCAGCTGAATCTCTTGGACCCATGGCCGATGAGCGGTCTTTTCGACGTCATATTTTGTCGCAACGTGGTGATCTACTTTGATAAGGACACGCAACGCAGGTTATTCGATCGCATGGCTGACCTGCAGGAACCCGGTGGCTGGTTATTCATCGGACATTCCGAGAGTCTGTTCAATGTAACAAATCGCTACCAACCCGTGGGTCGCACCGTCTATCGGAGAGTTGAATGAGCCGGCCCGCACCGATCCCGGGTGCGCCCGAACTGCCGCCCGCGTTGCCGCAATTCGCGCACATTCAACGTACCTGGAACGTGGATCTAGGCCGACCCGTGGCCAAGCTGTTGCCCGGCGAATACTACGTGACCCGAAATGATGAGTGCATATTCACGGTACTCGGTTCGTGCGTATCCGCGTGCGCTCGTGACCGAAAGCTGGGGATCGGGGGCATGAATCATTTCATGTTGCCGCTGGATCGCTCCAAGGGGCAAAGCGCTTGGGGCGAGAGACTCGTCAGTGCCGCCACTCGCTATGGCAACGTGGCCATGGAGCGGCTGGTGCAAGACATCTTGGATCTTGGTGGCCAGCGCGCGGATCTTGAGTTTAAAGTCATCGGCGGCGGCAAGGTGCTTGATATGGGCTTGGATGTCGGCGCGCACAATGCCGAATTTGTCCGTCAATACATCAAGAAGGAAGGTTTCGTCCTGTGTGCGGAGGACTTGGGCAGCGACTTCTCCCGCAAGCTCGTCTACCGTCCCTTGACCGGAGAGGTGCGCGTCAAACGACTGACGGCCAACGTAAACCGAGCGGTGTTTGACCGAGAGCAGAATCTTTCGTCGAAACTGCCGCCGGGAAGTGACTCATGACCAAGAAAATCAAGGTCTTGGTGGTGGACGATTCCGCGGTGATGCGCGAGATGTTGAGTGAAATTCTACGCTCTGACTCCGCCATCGAGGTGGTCGGCACTGCACCGGACGCCTACGTCGCGCGCGAAAAGATCAAAGTGCTCAATCCCGACGTCCTGACCCTGGACGTCGAAATGCCACGTATGGACGGCCTCGCGTTCCTAAGCAACCTCATGCGCCTGCGCCCCATGCCCGTGGTGATGTGCGCGTCCCTGACGCAGCGCGGTGCTCATCTCATCTTGAATGCGCTCGATTTGGGCGCGGTCGATTTCGTTGCCAAGCCCACAGCGGATGTGACGCACGGCCTCCGCGACGCTGCGCAGGAGATCATCTCCAAGGTCAAAATGGCCGCCAATGCGCAGATTCGGCGGCCAACCGATGTGAGTCTGATGAAAATTGAGGACTGCTATAGCGCCGATGTGGTGTTGCCGAAGCGCGATGTGCCGACCCGATACGCGAGCAGCGATCAAATCATTGCCATAGGCGCCTCGACCGGGGGCACCGACGCCATCAAAGAGATTCTCTTACGCTTACCTTCAGACCTGCCCGGGATAGTGATCGTGCAGCATATCCCCAAGGCGTTTAGCGGCCCCTTCGCTGCCCGCATGAACTCCATTTGCAAATTAACGGTATGCGAGGCTAGCGACGGGCAGCAGATTCTACCGGGTCACGTATACATCGCTCCGGGCGATCAGCACGTCCTGGTGGCTCGCACCGGCAATCAGTATTTGTGCCGATTGAGCGATGCAGTTCCGGTCAATCGGCACCGCCCCTCGGTTGATGTGCTGTTTCGTTCGGTGGCGCAGACGGCCGGCCGTCACTCTGTCGGTGTCATGCTCACCGGAATGGGGCGCGACGGTGCAACCGGCATGAAAGAAATGCGCGAGGCCGGTGCCGCCACGATGGCACAGGATCAAGCGACGAGCGTGGTGTGGGGAATGCCGGGCGCTGCCTGGGAAATCGGCGCGGCGCAATCCTTGCAGCCGCTGCCGCAGATCGCATCGCGCATCGTCACCCTCGCCCGCGCGGATAGCAGTGCGCAGCGCAGCAGTAAGTCTCCGTAACGCGAAGGCCACCGATTCAAGATTGCTGCCCGTCGGCCGACAATTATGGGATGGATCACGAGCATTGCGCTCTCGGCGCCGAGGTCAAGGAATGAAGATAATGATTGTCGACGATTCGACCGCCATGCGCATGATCGTCAAAAAGACATTGCGTCAGGCTGGTTTCGACGGCCACGAATTTACCGAGGCCGAAGACGGTGTGAAAGCACTCGCAGCGATCAAGGCGTCAAAGCCCGATCTGGTGCTATCGGACTGGAACATGCCGAATATGACCGGCCTCCAATTGCTGGAGGCGCTCAAAGCGGGCGGTCAAAAAGTAACTTTTGGCTTCATAACCACGGAAGCCACCCCGGACATGCGCGCTCAAGCCTTGGGCGCCGGCGCGAAATTTCTCGTCTCCAAGCCCTTTACTCCCGAGTCCTTCAAGGAGCAGCTCGGTCCGCATATTCGCTGAGCGAAGAGTTATAGGAATATTTCATGACGACTGCGTATCCGCTACCCGACGCCTCGAAAATTACCCATCTGTTGGGATTGCTGTTCGATGGGCTTGACGTCAAGCCCGGCGGGGTGTTTGACCAGTCCGTTGCCGGCGGCGCCTGGTTTGGCGTGTTTGTTAAAGATGGCGGCGAGCCCGTCGCATTGTGCGGCGCCGATGTGAATCTTGCGGCGAGCTTCGGTGCCGCCCTCTCCATGTTGCCTGTGGCTTTGGTAAAGGAATCGGCCAAATCCCGCGAACTTAGCGCCGTGATGTGTGAAAACCTGCGCGAAATCATGAATATTTGCACGCGTTTGGTTCTGGACGGAACAACTCCGCACCTAAAGTTGGATCAGATTTATCCCACCAAGTCTTTGCCCTCGGCCGCCAGTGCGCTCTTGGCGGCACCCAAGGGGCGCCGCGAGTTCCAAGTGCAGGTGCCGAAATACGGCGGCGGCGTGCTGACCATACTGTCGATTTGAGCAGCCGTACCTAAAGATAGGCCGCTGCGCGCCGATATATTTCGGGTGAACTTCAGTCCGAGTGGCATGGCGACTTCGAGCAGGAACCATTATGAACGCACTTCTCAAATTCGTGTTGATGACGGGTTTATTGATAGGGTTGCCGGGCGCCGCCTCGGCCAGCGCACCGAGCAAGGATGAAGTGGTGGCTATGGTCAAGAAGGCAGTGCAGTTCTACAAAGCGAACGGCCGCGAGAAGTCCCTGGTCGAATTCAATAACAAGGATGGGCAATTTGCCAAGGGTGAGGACTATGTTGATGTGCACGACATCAATGGTGTGTGCGTGGCGCATCCGATCTCACCCGCAAAGGTCGGGCTGAATCGCATCGACCAGTCCGACTCGGCCGGAAAATTCTACATCCGCGACCTAGTGGGTGCTGCGAAGATAAGCCCCTCCGGTTGGATCGAGTACGTCATGAAAAATCCCACCAGCGGAAAACTCGAGAACAAGAGCGCTTACTGGGAAGCCTATGACGGCCTGATTTTTAAGGCCGGCACCTACAGCGAGTAGCGGCGTTGCCTCCCCATCGAGAAACAGCGACACGTATGAAATCAATTGGCGATATTCCATTACGCTGGCAGATGCTGCTCGCGCCCATGCTGTTGATCTTGGCTATCCTGACGATCGAGGCCATTAACTACAGTCGCCAGACCCACGCGGACCGCGCCACCACTCGATTGTTCAATGAAACTGTGCGCAGGCTGACCACGCTCGATGAAGCGGACGGTCTTGCGTCGGATATCAACGGACGCATGTTTCGCGCCATGACACTGGTGCAGAACGGCGCTCCTCCCAAGATGGTCCGAGGGATCGTTGATGCCATGCCCGCGGATTTGGACAAGCTGCAGGTGGATTTGGCCGCCGTCGCAGATCGCGCGCGAGCCAGCGGGCACGTGTCCGACGCGGATAAACTCGCCGGCTTGTCCGCGAAGTATCAAAAATCCGGCAGAGAGTTCTGCAAGGTATTGTTCACTGATTCCAGTGTTGCCGTTGACTATGCCACTTCTGCCGGTGCATTCTTTCAAGAGCTGCATGGTCTGTCGAAGGCTCTGTCAAAGGCCTACACAGACGCATCCGACACCGAATTTCTCCGCATGCACGCCGACGCTGCGAGCGCGCTGCGCCTCACTGCCGTCGGTGGCCTGTTGGCGGTGGTCGGCGGACTCGCCGTGAGTCTGTGGCTGGCTCGCTCATTGACCGCGCCGTTCGTTGAGCTCACGCGGGTAGTTGACGCCTTGACTCGCGCTGATTGGACGGTGAATGTTCCTTACGCGTCGCGCGGCGACGAGGTGGGGCACATGGCGCGAGCCGTAAACGTCTTTCGAGTCAATGGAATTGAGCATGAGCGACTGAGGCTCATCGAGGAAGAACGGCGCCAACAGGAAGCTACGCGGGTAGAAGCGGAAGCCGGCCGTGTCCGGGCCGAACAATTGCGTTTGGCACAGGAGGCCGAACGGGCGCGGGTGTTGACCGACATGACGGAGCGCTTCGACGCTACGGCTCACGAGGTCCTGGACAGTTTCGCAAGCTCATTCGCCACGTTGCAGGAGACCGCCAGCGCCATGGGTTCCAGCGCCGACGGCAGCCGCACGCGAGCCGAGAGCGTGTCTCGAGCAGCCGTCGAAGCATCGAGTAATGTGCAAACCATTGCGGCCTCCATCGAGGAACTCGGCGAGTCAATCGCGGAGATATCTGAACAGGCGCGTGCCAGCTCGACGATGGCGGAGACCGCCAGTGGTGAGGCCGACAAGCTCAATCAGACACTGCAATCCGTCAAGTCTGCCGCGCTGGAAATTGGTTCGGTCCTGGACTTCATCAAATCGGTCGCGAGCCGGACCAGCCTCTTGGCTCTGAACGCGACCATTGAAGCGGCGCGTGCCGGAGCGGCGGGGCGGGGTTTTGCCGTGGTGGCAAACGAAGTCAAAGCCCTCGCAACCCAGACTAAACAGGCCACCGACGGCGTGACCTCCAAAGTGCAGCGTATCCAGTCGCTATCCGGCGATGCGGCGGGCGCCGTCACGTCGATTGCGGAAACCATCCATTCCTTGAGTCAGAGTTCGGCGTCGATTTCCGGTGCGGTGTCAGGCCAAAGCGCGGCGATGCGCGACATTGCCAAGACCTTGCAATCCGCTGCGGATTTCACCCGTCGTGTCAGCGATCAGATTCAAGAGGTCAAGATTACCGCCGGAGAAACGGAACAGGCCGCCGACGGCGTCTTGCACGCCTCGGCGGACCTGGCACAACAGACTGAGTTGTTGGCGACGGAGGTCTCGGGTTTCCTGAACGCCGTTCGTCCAGGGTCTGTCTACGATTCGGATGTAATGACCGTTCGACTTGAGCGGCGCAGCGCGGAAGCACTTGAATACACAGCCTAAGCTTTGGAGACAGTGATGGATCACCTGAAAACCGTCAGCGCTAGATTGCGATTGGCGCTGAGCGGCGTAATCATTGTGTTCGGTATTGCACTGGGCATGAGTATTGTGCGGCTGGCGGCGTTCAACTCGACCGTCAGCGAAATTACCGGCCCACGACTGGCCGACATTGAGATCACCGACGCGTGGACCGCCAGCGTCTCGGAGTCGATGCGCCACGCGCGCAATATGTTGATCATGGATGATAAGGCACAGATACAGGGCGAGCTCGTGAAGATCACGGCGCTTGCCGAGAAGGGCGCCGAATTTGGGCAGTCGTTGTCCGGCAATGTGCAATCTCCGGAGGGCAAAGCATTGCTCCAGCAGGCCCTCGAGGCCCGCACCGCGCTGCTCCCGCTGGATCAGCAATTCGTCAACCAAGTGACCGGCGGTGATGTCAAAGGGGCGAAAGATACCCTGCTGCAACAGGCGCGGCCTGCGCAGCTGACGCTGATCGCGGCTCTGTCCAAACTCAGCGAGTATCACCGCACGCAAATTCACCTCAGAGCCGAAGAACTCGCTGCGTCCTACAGAAACATTCGACTGGTCTCGATCGTAATGGCGGTGATCGCCGTCTTGATTGCCACCGGGCTCGCCTACCGGCTGACAGCCCATATCAGCGGTCCTTTGAATCAGGCGGTTGCCGTGCTCGGCGAAATCGAAAAAGGCAACTACACCAGCGCGGTCGAAGTGGATTCCAAGGACGAAATTGGCCAGACGCTCATGGGCATCAAGCGCATGCAGACCGCGCTCAAAGAGCGCACCGAGAAAGAACACGCCGCTGCCACAGAGAACGCCCGCATTCGTACCGCCCTGGATCGCGTTTCCGCCGGCGCAATGCTGGCCGATACAGACGGAAAAATCACCTACGTCAATGACGCAGCGATCGCCATCTTTCGCCATCAGGCCGAAGAGATTCGTAAGGTCATGCCGCAGTTCGACGTGCAGCGACTGCTGGGTAGCGCCTTCGACTCCTTCGGGCAAATTCCCTCGCTGCAGCGCCACGTGCTGCAGAATCTAGCTACCGCGCACACTTCCGAAGCGAGGATGGGCGGCGCAGTCTTTCGAGTCACGGCAAATCCCGTCGTAGGCCAGGACGGCAAACGCGCCGGCACGGTGGTTCAATGGATTGATCGGACTCAGGAAGCCGCGACCGAGCAGGAAGTTCAGACCATCGTATCGCAGGCGCTCGAGGGTGATTTGACGGGGCGTATCCGCGAGGATGATAAGGAGCTATTTTTCAAGACACTCGCCAACGGCATGAATCGGTTGTTGGAAAACATGAGCGAGGTGGTACGCAGTATGGCTCAGGCGGCCGCTGAGGTACGCACTGGCTCGCTGGAGATTTCGCGCGGCAACGCGGATTTAAGTCAGCGAACCGAGGAGCAGGCCGCGAGTCTCGAGGAGACAGCCTCGTCGATGGAACAAATGACCTCGACGGTGAGAAACAATGCCGACAATGCGGAGCAGGCCAATCAGCTGGCTTCTGCCGCCCGCGACGAGGCAGAAAGAGGCGGCAAGGTAGTTAGCGCCGCCGTTGTGGCAATGACTGAGATTAACGTGTCTTCCCGCCGTATCGCCGACATCATTGGCGTCATCGACGAAATCGCGTTTCAAACCAATTTGCTGGCGCTTAACGCTGCCGTCGAAGCGGCGCGTGCGGGCGACCAAGGGCGGGGTTTTGCGGTGGTCGCCTCGGAAGTCAGAAATCTTGCTTCGCGCAGCGCGGAGGCCGCCAAAGAGATCAAGGCGCTTATCCAAGACTCAGTTGGCAAGGTGGGCGAAGGGGCAAAGCTCGTAGACGAGTCGGGTCACGTGCTTCGCGAAATCGTCACCCGGGTCAAGAAAGTGACGACCGTCATGGCCGAAATCGCAAGTTCGAGCCGTGAACAGGCCTCGGGCATCGAGCAAGTGAACAAAGCCATTACGTCGATGGACGATGTGACCCAGCAAAATGCCGCACTGGTGGAAGAAGCGTCCGCCGCAGCGCGAATATTGACCGACCAAGCATCGGATCTGACTCAATTGATTGCGCGATTCAAGGTGGGAGCGCCGCTGACCGCGGCGACAACCGCAACGACAGCGCGACGAATTGCGCCAGAGGTGGCAGTGACGTCCGGACGTCCGACCATTGAACGACGAGCGCCTAACCGGCCGATGACCGGGACGCCGACTGCTCAGCAGAACGGTCAGCCGACCGGCAAGCCGAACAACAAGCCAAACGGCATATCCAAACCTCAGCCAGTTCCTGCGCGCACATTACTTGCGCGCAGGCCGGAGAAGGAACCGGACGAGGAGTGGAAACACTTTTGATTTGAGCCGCTGTCGTTTTTCTTTCATTACGGCACTTTTCACCCTTCAACTTGGCACTTTTTCCTTGGCTGTGCCAATCCTGCGCCAAACAGGCTAGTGGTAGAGCGCTAAAATCGAGTTGAGGCGCTTATTTGGCGCATTGATCGCGTCGGTGGAAGCCGTAACTCAAAATCGTGACGCGCTGACCAGGCACACCGCACATTCGACCCGCCAACCGGTCAGCGCCGCGTTGGTGGCGCACGAGATGCAGACGACGCGGCCGCTCGCGATCGTCATGGCCGAAAAGGTTGCTGCCCTGCGCGCGTGGGCCGGCGGCCGGACCGTCTCAGCCGATTGACTGCTGCGCCGCAGGTTGGGCATGGACGTGCGAGTTGCGCCCATATGGGTGACAATGCGCGATTCATTAGAATGAGTCCTGGGGAGTTCCGTTGAGTCACGCTGCCATCATCGGCTGGGGCAAATGCCTGCCGCCGTCTATTTTGACCAATCAAGACCTGGCCACTTTCCTGCCCACGGACGATGAGTGGATCACGACGCGCACCGGCATGAAGGAGAGACGTATCTCTCACGTTCCGGGCATCGAGCTGGCCATCACGGCGGCGCGCCGTGCCATCGCCTGCGCCGGCATGTGCGGCAAGGACATCGATCTGGTGATCTACGGTAGTTGCAGCAATGACGAGACGGTACCCAACAGCGCCTCCGGGGTACAGCAGCGTATCGGCGCGACTCAGGCCGCGGCGTTCGACGTCAACACTGCCTGCACCAGTTTCATGTACGGCCTCTCCATCGGCTCGTCGATGATCAAGAGCGGCATCGTCAAGAACGCCCTGGTGATCGGGGTGGAACTGATCTCGCAATACATGGACTGGGACAACCGCAATGTGGCGGTTCTGTTCGGAGACGGGGCGGCGGCCATGGTGCTCAAGGAAGCGCAGCACGAATCGGGGGTCATCGCCGAGAAGCTGCAGTGCTATGCGGACGCGCGGCAAATCCTACGGGTGCGCGGCATGGGTACCATGTATGCCAACCAGGGTGTGCAGTTCGGACAGACTTGCTGGGATTTTGACGGCCAGGAAATCTTTCGCAAAGCCGTGCAGGGTATGAGCGACGCCAGTCTCGACGTGATGCGCCGCGCCGGTGTGACCATGGATGACATCGGGCTGGTCGTGCCGCACCAGGCGAACCTGCGCATCATAGATGCCGTCGCAAAGCGCGCGGGCGCGAGCGCCGACAAGGTGTTTCTCACGGTGCAGAAGTACGGCAACATGAGCTCCGCGACCGCGCCGGTCGCGCTCGTGGAGGCGGTGGAGGAAGGCCGAGTGGCGCCTGGCAGCCTGGTGTTGATGCCGGCGTTCGGCGGTGGCCTGACACTGTCCGCGCATTTGATTCGCTGGGGTGACCGCATGACCCCCTTGCAGCCTTGCGATGCGGAATTGCCGCCCTCTCCCAAGACTGCCCTGGAGATCGTGAATGAGATCCGCGCGCAGAAGAAACTGGGCGAGGCCGAAGCCGGTCGCTTCAAGACCTTGAGCTTTCCGGAAAATCGCGCCGACTGGGAGCCTGTCTCCAAACCCGCGTAATCACGACGCGTTGCCACCCGTAAAAGCTACCCGCCTCGTCCGCGGTTTACGTCAGAATGGCTGCATTGCTAGAACCAATGAAGGGAGAGATTCATGACTGACTCGTCTGAGGGTTTGAGCAGACGCGATTTCGTGCAAGGTGCCCTGTCGGGAGCCGTTTTGGTTGCCGCTCCGGGTGCAACCCTGGCGGCCGACAACGCCGACAACGCCGACAAGACCACTGTGCTTGCGCAGATTCCGAAAATGCATGGGGAGAACGTCAAACGGCTGCAGGATTGGATCGCCCTGCCCTCCATTGCCGCGGAGAACCGCAACTATCCCAAGGGCGCCGAATACATGGCAAAACTCGCCGAGCAGGCGGGATTCACCGGTGTCAGGCTCATACCGACATCCGGCAAACCAGGCGTGTTCGGCCGTTTGGATTCGGGGGCAAAAACGACGGTCGCAGTCTATTTCATGTACGACGTAAAGCAGTTCATTTCGGGAGAATGGAGTTCACCTCCGCTCGAAGGTCGACTCGTTGAGAAGGCCGGGCTGGGCACGGTCTGCATGGGCCGCGGCGCGGTGAATCAAAAAGGGCCGCAGAACTCGTTCTTGAGCGCGCTCATGGCTTTCAAAGCCAGCGGGAAACAATTGCCGGTCAACCTCGTCCTGGTCTGCGAGGGAGAAGAGGAAATTGCCTCGCCGCACTTTGGTGAAATCGTGAACAGTCCCGAGGTATTTCCGCACCTTAAGTCCTGCATCGGCGTGATGCTCCCGGATGCCAGCCAGGGAGTCGACGGCAGCGTGCAAGTTGCTGCCGGCGCGAAGGGTGTGGTGGAACTCGAGCTGGTCTCGAGTGGCGAGACCTGGGGCCGTGGACCGAAGAAAGACATTCATTCCAGCTTGGAAGCGCAAGTGGACTCGCCATCCTGGCACTTGGTTCAGGCGCTCAACACGCTGGTGGATAAGGACGGCCACACCCCCGCCGTCGAAGGGTTCTTCGAGAAGGTGAAGCCGCTGTCCGATGCCCAGAAGAAAATGGTCTTGGCTTATGCCGCGGCGGTACCGGAAGCCACGGTGAAATCCGAGTTTGGGGTCGATCATTGGATCCACGACCTGAGTTGGCAGGATTCTTTGCTGCGGCTCTTCTCCCAGCCCACGATCAACATCGAAGGCCTCGTCGGCGGTTATACGGGACCCGGCGGCAAGACCGTGCTGCCCCACAGGGCAGTGGCTAAAATCGACATGCGCCTGGTGCCCGACATGACGGCGGCCGATACGCTGGCCAAACTGAAGGCGCATCTTGCGAAGCACGGATTTGCCGATATTGAAGTCAACATGAGCGGAGGCTACGACCCGACGCAGACGGATCCTGACAGCAAGTTCTTCAGGGCCGTGCTCGCGACTTTCAGCAAGCTCGGGTCCCCGCCGCTGGTGGTGCCACGCAACCCAGGATCGTGGCCCGGCTATCGTTTCACCGCACCGCCCTTGAGCCTTCCCGCCGGCGACTTCGGCCTGGGCCACGGCACCGGCGCTCATGCTCCGGACGAGTACTACTTGGTCGACTCGAAAAATCCCGCGGTCAAGGGATTGGACGGTGCGGTCGCGTCGTTCGTCGAGTTCTTGTATGCGATAGCGTGATCGATGACGACACTCACGGAAGATGAACTTCGCGCCTGCGTGCGGGTGCTGCGTGCGATCGAGGCTGACCGGTCGCACCTCACCCGCCTCACGCAGGAACAGCGGCGCGAACTGCTGATGCTCGCAGGCCTGGTCGCGAAGCCTGAGCGGCACGATGTCACCCGGATGGCAAAGGCGTTTCGACGCGCCAAGCGCGAGGTCACCAAGGAGCAAGACCGACAGATCATCGAGCGTGCCGGCCTTCGCATCCAACGCCGCTCGAAGACATATGCACCGCTTTGGCTCGAGCGGCCGAAAGCCGAAGCGGCGAATGAAGGCCCTGAGTTCCATCAGGAGCGCAATTGTTACGTCTGCAAGAAGCACTTTGCGAGGATGCATCGGTACTACGATTCGATGTGCGAGGCGTGCGGCGACCTCAACTATGCCAAGCGTGAGCTCACCGCCGACCTTGACGGCCACTACGCGCTCATCACCGGCGCTCGCGTCAAGATCGGCTTTCAGGCATCCCTCAAACTCCTGCGGGCCGGCGCGCACGTCGTGGTGACCACTCGCTTTCCCGTCGATGCGGTCGAGCGGTACTCGAAAGAAGCGGACTACGCCGCTTTTCGCGAGCGCCTGCAGATCCATGGCCTCGATCTGCGGCATACCCCGAGCGTCGAAATCTTCACACAGTTTCTGCTCGAGCGGCTGCCGCGCCTCGATCACATTCTGAACAATGCGTGTCAGACCGTGCGTCGGCCGGCGGGTTTCTTCCGGCATCTTCTTGCGGCGGAATCCGCATCCTTGGGCAGTCTGCCCGAAGCCTGGCGGGCGCCGCTCGCCAATCACAACGAGCTACGGCGCAGCATCGCAGGAACGCGGACGCACGGTAACAGCCCAGCCGTCGCGCCGACGCAGCAGCGCGGCGAGGGGCTGCTGCACAGCGCAGCGCTCTCGCAGCGGCGCTATCTGGATGAGGATTATTGCGGCGGCGAGGCGCTGTTCCCGGCAGATCGCTACGATGAGGATCTGCAGCAGGTGGATCTGCGCGAGGTCAATAGCTGGCGATTGCGCATGCACGAGGTCGAAACGCCGGAGCTTCTCGAGGTGCAGCTCGTGAATGCCATCGCCCCCTATGTGCTCAATGCCCGACTGAAGCCCCTCATGCTTCGCACGCCCGAGCGTCACAAGCATGTGGTCAATGTGAGCGCCGTGGAGGGGCAGTTCTATCGCACCACCAAGACCGACAAGCATCCGCACACCAACATGGCGAAAGCGGCGCTCAACATGATGACGCGCACCAGCGCACCGGACTTTGTGAAGGACGGCATCCACATGAATGCCGTCGATACCGGCTGGGTAACCGATGAGGACCCGGCGGCGCATGCGGCCCGCAAGGCGGAATTAGGCTTCTCGCCGCCTCTCGACATCATTGACGGGGCGGCGCGCATCGTCGATCCGATATTCGTCGGCAGATTGACGGGTGAGCACGTGTGGGGGCAGTTTCTGAAGGACTACAAACCGGCGCCTTGGTAGTAAGAATTATTTTCCCACCCGCCTTCAGCGGAGGTGATCTTGATGAATCGAGCTTCAAGTGCTGCGAAGCTGGGCTACGGCTTCCTGAGTCGAGCTATTGTCCTACGTCATCCTGCGCGTCTTCCGCTACCGAAGTTCGCCCCAAAGCCGCATTGTGGGGTTCAAATGGATCACGGAGGTCTGAGCAATGAACAATGACACACAAATTCAGCAAGAGGTTCTCGCTGAACTCGATCGTGACGAAAATGTCCCCGCGGGCGCAGTGGGTGTAGAGGTGCATCACGGCGTCGTTAAACTCGCGGGCCGCATCAATGATGCCGCCACCAAAAAGAGCGCGGAACTAGACGCGCGCCGCGTCGAAGGCGTTACCAATATTGTCTTGGACATGGGCGTCGAGAAGCGGTAGCGGTTAAGTATGAATAGCGCTGGGAGATTTCGATGAACGAAGAAGCGCTAAACATCAGCATACGCAAATTCCTAAAACTGGTCGGGATCAGCTCGCAGCGGGAGATTGAGCACGCGGTGTCCAAAGCGTTGGCAGCCGGCGCCATTACCGGCGCGGAAACATTTCCTGCCACGATGAGGCTGGAAATTGCCGGACTCAACGTGAACGTTGAATTTGCGGGCGATATCGCTTTAGAGTGAGCTACAGCCTTTTCGCTCGCATCGCCGCAATCATCTTCGCCCACTCCTTGCCCACTCCAGAGCATTTCTCTTGCGTGTAGAAAGACTCATGTTGCGATATTTCCCGCTTCATCGTGTCCCACCCGTCCTGCACATACACGGATAGGTCCGGTCCGATGTTGGATGCACGCATGACTTTCTCAAGCATCGACTTGGCAATCTCCTCGGCGCTTTGATCGCCCTTGGCGAGAAATCCCTTCTTGACGCAAAGATCGTACTGGGAAGCTGTCCCCCCATAGAAGATCCCAAATTGCCGCGCTTGCCCCTGCTGGGTACTGAGGGCTGCCGAGACCGGAACATCATCCGCGTAAGCGGTGGTACCGACCAACGCGCTGAGCACAAAAGCCAACCGTGTATGATTCATCAATACCCCCGATAATTCTGACCTCATGACTTCGTCCCCTCTCGAGACGCCCAAGCCGAAGACACAGGGCATCGGCGTCGTTCCAACCATTGTCGCTCTGGATTTCGCCGGCATTGGACTGACCTTGCCCATCATTCCACGCCTGCTGAGCGAAGTCGCGCACACCAGCGATCTCGGCTGGCGATTTGGCGCTTTCTTGAGTTTATACGCTCTGATGCAGTTCATATTTTCACCGCTCCTTTCGATTGGGTTATGAGTCGCTGTGGCTACCCGCCACCCTGCTGCAGGCAAAGGAGCAGTCGCGCCTGGCCGACGCGCTGGTCGCGGCGAGTCGGCACTGGGGAGTGCAATTGCACTTCAATAAAGGCCTTGCCGGCGCACCGGCCGAGGCAATTGCTGCCGCGCACGACACGGCCACAAACCCCGCGGTGCTGGATTCCTCTCAGTGAAGGCCAAGTATGACCCCGACGGGTTGTTTTTCGTTCACCACGGCGTTGGATCTGAAGCGTGGAGCGCGGGCGGGTTTGTCCGCCTTTTCTGACAGCATATCGGCGGGGCCTGGCTTTATGGGGAACCCTTTTGCCCGACAGACCCCCGATAATCGATGGAGCAGGATGACGTAACTTTCTGCCGTAGGGGAGAGAGATTTGCGCGTCATCCAATGCATGTCAACGGCTTGTCTCTCCGCGCTGTTGCTGGCCTGCGGCGGCGGTGGGCGCGGCGACATGTCCGCATCGGGCCCGAGCACGCCGGCGCGGGGGACTCTGTTGCAGAGCCCGCCCGAACTTGTGTCCACGGTAACAGCCTCCGATCTGCTGCTGACGCTCAACGCGACGAGCAATCAGCAGCTGCTGTCGCTGAGCGGCGCACCGGTGTGCGACGTTCTCATGTACCACATCGAGTACGCCACGGTGGGCGGCGCCAATGAATTCACTACCGCGTCCGGCGCGTTGATGGTGCCTACCGGCCCGGGCTCGACCTGCACCGGCAAGCGCCCAATCGTTCTGTACGCGCACGGTACGACCACGACCCGCATGTTCAAAATGACGGACACGAGCAATGCGGAGGCGCTGTTCTTGACGGCGCTGTTTGCATCGAAGGGATACATCGTCGTGGCGCCCAACTACGCGGGGTACGACACCTCGCCGCTGTCCTACCACCCGTACTTGATTGCCGATCAGCAATCGAAGGACATGATCGACGCGCTGACCGCTGCGCGCACCGCCCTGCCCTTCGCCTCGGCGACCTTGACCAAAGATAGCGGGCAGTTGTTCATCACGGGCTACTCTCAAGGCGGTTACGTGGCGATGGCCACGCACCGCGCCATGCAGGCTGCCGGCATGAGCGTCACTGCGTCGGCGCCCATGTCAGGACCCTATGCCCTGGCCGCGTTCGTCGATGCCGTCTTTTACGGCGAGGTCAACGGCGATGGTCCGGTATCGGCCACGCTGTTGCTCACCGCCTACCAAAGGTCCTACGGAAATATCTACGCCAACACCTCGGATGTGTTCGCGCCGCAATACGCCGCCGGAATCGACTCCTTGCTGCCGAGCACGACGCCAAGGAGTCAGCTGTATGCGCAAGGCAAGCTTCCCGAATTCGCGCTCTTTAGCTCGACACCGCCCGCTCCGCAGTTCGCTGACATTACCCCGCCCACGACACCGGCCAATTTGGCGGTGGTCTTCGCGCTCGGCTTCGGCACCGGCAATCTGCTGCAGAACAGCTATCGTTTGAGCTACCTTGAAGACGCCCAGGCGCACCCCGACGGCGGGTTTCCCACGGTAACCACGGGTGTTGCAGCCGCGGCTCCTCAGCTGCCGTGGCGGCAGGCGCTGCAAATGAATGATTTACGCGACTGGGTTCCCACAGCCCCGGTGCTGCTTTGCGGCGGCGATGCCGACCCGCTGGTATTTTGGTTCAACACCCAGCTGATGCAGAATTATTGGGCATCACATGCACCCGCATCGGCGCCGATCAGTGTGCTGGATCTTGAGGCCCCCGTAGCACCCAATGACGCCTACCTCAATCTGAAAAACGATTTTGAGATAGCGAAGGTACTGGTCGCCGCAAATGCCGTGGCCCAAGGCGCAACCGACGGCGGCGCTCTCGCCGTCGACGAAGCCTACCATGCACAACTGGTGGCGCCATTCTGCTTCACGGCCGCCAAAGCATTTTTCGCGACTCAATAAATAGCCCTGTCTTCCGCAAGATCAGGTGTGCTTCAGATGAATGGAGCCATCCCCCGTGCGGATGGTGAGCGGCTGGCCGCCGCCGTTCATTTTGCCGCGAACATGCGATTTGCTGATGATTCCTTCCACCGTGATCGGTATGTCCGAGCTGATGTGCCCATCGTGAGTGCCGGCGTCGATATCGGCCGACAGATCGCTCGGCAGCGCGACATCGATGCCGCCGTCGCCCGAACTGATGCTCCAGGCTGAATCCAACTTGGAGCCGTGAAGGGCGATCACGTCGATCCTGCCGTCGCCGCTCTTGGCTCTCAAGACGTCAAATCGCCCCGCGAGGCGAATGTGGCCATCGCCGGAAACAGCGTCGCATTTGCCATCGAGATCGCCGGCATCAATGGCGCCATCGGCGGTGTGCAGGCGGACAACGCCCATCAGAGAATTCACGGTGACGCTGCCGTCGCCGGTGTGCAGATCTACGGTGCCGATGAGGCCATTGGCCTTGACGGCACCGTCACCCGATTCGACTCGCAGATCCGCATCCTTCGGCATGCGAACCTCGATATGCAATCTTCTGATCGCACCTAGGGAAAACTGCAACTTGCTGATCCGAGCGGTGAGCTCGATTTCATCGCCCTGCTGATGCGATTCGATATGCAGAGTCTTGTCTAATTCATAGCCCCTGTATTCGACACGAAATTCAACCTGCCTGGCGTCGCCCGCAGTCACCGTGACGCTGCCGTCATTGGTGTTGACGTGCACGTTGGCGCGATTCGCAACGCTGAAGGATTTGATGTAGTCCTCGGCATGCACCGTGGCGGCAAACGGGCCCGCGGCGAGCAGCGCGATGCTGATGCCTGCCCACGGATGGATGAAAATTCGCTTGCGTATGTATGGACGAGTCATTGCCAAGACCTCGCAATGTCATTGCTTAAGAATTCGCGGCGCTGTTGCGGCGAATTGTCGTTCTCTATTCGTACGTGTACAACCCCGCCGGACGCCAAAAGTTGCACCTCATGAGGCGGCGATTGGGATCTGAAGCTCGGTGAGATAGCCCGCCGTTGCCCGCGCCAATTGTCCCGCGGGAATCGTATATCCGCATTGATCGGCGCCATAGCGCAGATACACCTCGCGCACGGGGCCCGCCGCACGCAGGCCGCTCGACCGCATGCAGCGCTGCATTCCTCTCTACGACTCGCTGCAGGCCGCTTTTGCGGGTAAGACTCAGCCCTTTGACGATGCATTGGCACGAAAAGTAAGCCACTGGTTCACGCGCCATCGTTAGTATTCAAGCATTCAGACACTACAGATCATTGTGCAGCGGTGTCGGATTGATCGCGGCAAATCGGTTGAGTGAGCGGCGCGACATGCGCGTAGGCACCTGACCCGGCGCTGGCAATTTCGTAACAGTTCGCATCGACCCACACGATCCAGTCGCCGCTAGCGGTCTTGAATCTCTCACCGGCGCGGTGCTGCGCGCCCGGCCGCCAGTGATCTTCCTCCGGTCCGCCCGAGACCGACTGATTGGCCGCAGGCTGATGGTTGCGAATCTCGAATGCCTGCAGCGCGCGCCGCGCTTCCGCCGCCCAATCGATCCCGGAGCCCTCGCCCTTGGCCGCTCCGGGTGCTGCCGCAAGGGGAAATGACGCTGCCTCGAACGCCGGAGGGGCCGCGATGGCCATACCACCCCCTCGTCGTCGAAGGTTTCCCACTACCGTGCGGACTTTGGGCGGATCCACAGGCGCAAGATATAGCAATTGAACGGAATTCGCGGTCGAGGCGGCGAGCGTTCCGGGCCGCCACGCCATCATCAGCGCTACGATCAAAGCGGCATGCACCGCCAACACCACAGCCGCCGTGAGATATCGCGCAGCTCGCCGCGGGTTTTCCTCGATCGACAATTCTCGCTCCGGTGGCGGACACGCCCTCAATAGAGACCTTGAGCACGGGATATGGTTCCTGGCGTCTTTTCAGCACCGTTTCAAGGGCGCCTCAATGTCACTTCAACTGTCGCCAGCCCGTTGGGCGGCAGGCTGACTGACACTCGCTCATTTTCGATCGCCAAATCTTCCGATGCCGGGAGTGCGGACGCCTCTGTTAACGCGTGAAGTTGTGCGGCCGTGGGGTATTGCGGCGAGCCCATCCGCGCATATTCGCCGCCGGCGTCACCGTGATCCGCATCGAGTCGAAGCAGCCGAGCCGATACTGCCGCATGCGGCAGGCGCAAGGAAATGGTGGTCGGCACACCGTTTTCCCCGGGAGGCGCATAGTTCCACAGTGCGATCACGAGTGTCCCGTCTGCTCGTTGGGTCACGAGCGCATGATCCGAATCCGCATCCAGGCGCTCCACACCGAGCTGATGCAGCATCTTGAAGGCGTTGAAGGCGGGTTTTGGAACGCCGCCGGCTGCGATGAGTCCGAACCCGCCGTAGAAAGGCCGCCGGACCACCCCTTGCTCTTCGAATACATCCGAAAACGTCCAGTAGGACATCATGTCCGTTAGCCCATCGCAGCGGCGCACCGTATCGGCAAGCCACGGCCCCATGAAGGGAACGTCGGTGATTTTCGGCTCGTTGAAATACGTGGCGTTATATTCGCTCCAGATGATGGGGAGCTCGGGCCGGGCTGAAGCGTTCACTTCGTCGCGAACTTTCTTGGCTGCGCGACAAACCATTTTGTTGCGGGGAATCTTCTCATGCGTTGCGAAGACATCTGTAGAGGTGTCGTTGCCGTACACATGTGTGGAGACAAAATCGAGCGGCACACCGCGATCCGTGGCATGGCGGATGAATGCACCGACCCAAGCCGCTTGCGCCGTGGATGGGCCGCCGACCCGAAGCCTGGCATTGACGCCTTTGAGCGCTTTTGCAGTGTGATCGTACAAGGTCCAGTAGCTCGCCTGTTTGGGCGTGCCGGCCCAGAAATCCAGGTTGGGTTCGTTCCAAACCTCGAAGTACCATTGCGCGACTTCATCGATCCCAAATCGTTCGATGAGGTGCGTCGCGAAGCTCGATATCAGGGCGTCCCACTTCGCGTAGTCACGCGGCGGCGCGACGATCGGATGGTACTTGAAACTGTGGACGGCTTCGCGCGACGCGAGTTTGCGGGGCATGAACGATAACTCGACGAACGGCCGAACGCCGTTCTCCAAGAGTCCGTCGTAAATCTGATCAATGTAAGAAAAGTTATAAACGGCTTTCCCGTGCATGTCTTCATCGTATACGCCGATCTCGTCGTGCAAGATGGCGTGAAAGCGCACGAACTTGAAGTCCGTGGCGTTCTTGAGGGACCGAAGATCGCGGCGATAACTGTCGCGAAGCGTAAGAATTGCCCGACCTGAGCCGAACATTTGTTCCCAATAGTGAGGGAAGCTGTGGTGCGGGGCCGAAGGATCGATCATGACCTCCTCGTCACTCCACGCGACCCAGGGTGTGAGGCAAGCGAGCATGAAGATGAAGGCGGTTTTCACGAACAGCACCTTTGCCTGCGAATCATCGGTCCCTGCGGCTTTCAGCCTAACTCAATTCAGGAATGGCGGCTTGGGGAACTCGGTGGAGACGAAGCCTCCGGGGACCGTAGGTTGCGCTCCGCGCACGAGGCGCGCATGCTGATAAATACGCCGTTTGCGGCGCAAATAAGAAATGCGACCTCACCGAGACGGCGCCTACACATCCATTTTGGGGGAACACATGCAAAACATATTCAAATCTCTGTTGGTCGGGGCCATCCTTACAATCGCGACGGGCACGGCGCTCGCGGCGGATCCTGTGGTCGGGACATGGAAACTGAATCTCGCGAAATCGACGTTCTCTCCCGGCCCTGCGCCCAAGAGCCAGACGCGAATTTACGTTGAATCGCCGCAAGGCATGACAGTGACCGTAAAGACGACGGCGGCGGACGGCAAGGAGTCCACCACGACGTTGACCTTCAAGGACGATGGCAAGGCCTACGCCATCAGCGGCAGCCCTGACTTCGATCATGTGTCTGCAACGCGGGTGGACGCTTCGACCCTGAACAGCACCCAGACGAAAGCGGGAGCGACCGTCGGTACGGCAGTCCGTACTGTGTCGAAAGACGGCAAGATGCTGACTTTCGTGCAGAAGGGCACGCATGCGAACGGCGGGAAGTTCGAGGACGTGTCGGTCTACGATAAGCAGTAGTCGCCACATTGGGGCCGCGCACGCGCGGCCCCTTCCCAAGTCTCTAAGTCGACAATGCGCCCCATCTGTGCCAGATTCAGGAACGGCGTGGATCGGCGCACGCAAGCGGGCGAATGCGAATGCATAAGTTCAATGCAAATTGATCGTCGCACCCTCCTTCAATCCCTGGCGCAGGGCGGGCTCGCCTTGGGCTTGATGTCCGGCGTCGCCGAGTCTGTCTGGAGCGCCGTTGCCGCCGAGGGCACCCCGACGCCGCGTGTTCTGAAGCCCGCACAGAACGATATGATCGCCCTCATCGCCGATACCATCCTGCCGCGCAGCAACACACCGAGCGCCACCGACGTGGGCGTGCTGCCGTGGATCGACCTGGTTGTCGCGGAGTATTTCTCGGACGCCCGGCGCTTAAAGTTTCTCGAGGAATTGGCTGCCATCGACCAATTTGCACTCTCGGCCTCCGGGGCGCCCCTGGCACAGCTCAAGGACCAGGCC
>JALYIH010000067.1 GCA_030775865.1 Pseudomonadota bacterium
CCCTACATTGGTCACCCTGCGTTCAAGGAAATGGGCGCCCGTTCCGGATACACGCTGCTGACGGGAATCTTCGTCGGCGCGGGCGGTATGCTGGGCTATTTAGCCAATTTGATCGAATGGGTACCGCTAGCCGCATTGGCGCCCGTATTGGTTTTCCTCGCGCTCAACATCACCGTGCAAGCGTTCAGCGCGGTCCCCGCACGTCATGCGGCCGCGGTGGCCATCAGTTTCTTCCCCTCGATCGCGCGTCTCATAACCATTGAATTGAGCGATCCGAAATTCGTTTCGCCGGACAGACTAAACCAATTGTTGGCGGCACCCGCGCATGGCCTGCCTGCCTTAAGCGTCATCGTTGCGCTCGGTAACGGATTCATCATCACCGCGACGATATGGGCGGCGTTCCTCGTTGAGATGGCGGAGAACAGGCTCCGGTCCGCCGCTGCTTATCTGGCAGCCGGAGGAACGCTGTGCTTTTTCGGGATCGTTCACTCGGCTCGCCTCGACGGCGGCGCGTATGCACTGTGGCAGTTGCATGGAATCGCGCGCAGCGTCGGCATCCAGTTTTGTGCGGCCTACTTTGTGCTGGCCGCCGCTCTCCTGCTGCTGTCCGTGCAGCGCCGGTCGCGGCCGAACTAAATACCGGCGAGGGCCAGACGGTGTTTCATGTGCGGCTCCCGCGCGACGACTCCTGATCGCCGATCAGCTTGCTCATCAGCGCTTCGATTTCGGTGGCTTCGAAGGGTTTGATGATGGCGCAAACATTCGCGCCCCAGTTTTCGATGGCGAAATCCAGGTCATAGCCTGACGCAATGATGATGGGCATTTGCGGCTTCAGCTCCAAGATGCTGCGCGCCAGCTCAATGCCCGACATGACCGGCAGGCTCACGTCCGTAATCACGACATCGAACGAGTCTGTTTCAAACTCCTTGAGGGCCTCCTCGGCGGTCGCACACGCCACAATCCGGCGCTTATCCTGCGCCAACAGCTCGGCAGTTACCTCGCGCACGATCTCGTTGTCCTCAACGTAGAGAATTCGCAGGGGCGCGGACATGCGGATTGCTGAGGAGCCGGCCTCTCGACACTCATCGATGTGGGTCGTCATCTTAGGGGGCTTTCAGTGTACCTTTTGGACCAGCCATAGGCCTGGCTTGCCTCTTGGGCTCAGGCCGAGGTGCAGAAGTGCCGATTTACTTTCAAGCAATCGGGCCACCGGCAACCCTTCATGCTGCACGCGCCGCACGAACTCTTGGACGCCGGGTCGAGATCGCATGCTGTCGGACCCTAGCGCCGGGAGCGGGGGCTGTTCCTGGGAACCGAGCCTGTGTAGGTGCGACATCGACGGGAACGCAGCATTCTTCTCGGCAGCAGCGACTGGACCTGGAGCCCGGAGATCCAAATGTGGCCCCCAGGTCTGGGTTGGATGCGGGACCTGCGGCTGAACCTGACGAACCTGAGGCGGCGCAGCAATCGCGGAATTGAGCACGAGAAGCGGCGCCATTCCCGCCAGAGCTGCGAACACCGGGTTTTGCCATCTCCTGCTCATGAAGACAGTTGACCACGAAGGGCGCTCTCACACATTCGGCAAAGCGAGCGATGAGCGGTAGGAATGCGCTTAGCGCGCCCCTATCGGTGAATTCCTACAAGTCTTCAAGACCGAATGCGATTCCCTGTACGGGCACGGGGAGGGAGCATGCGCCGGTCATGCGGGATGCAACGTGAATCATCGCTTTAATACGTGGGCCGTCGTGCTGGCAGGCGGCGAAGGAAGCAGGCTGCATCGGTTGACCCGAAATCGGCAGGGCGTCGTTGTCCCGAAGCAATTTTGCTCGTTGCGAGGGGGAGCCAGTCTCATTCATGAGGCACTGCAACGCGCCGCTGCCGTCGCGCCCTTGCCGCGGGTATGTGCGGTCGTGGCCGAGCAGCATCGGCAATGGTGGACGCCGATCTTGAGTTACCTTCCCGAAAAGAATGTCATCGTGCAGCCGCAGAATCGGGGCACCGCGTTCGGCATCCTACTGCCGCTGCTGCAGATCGCCGCACGGGATCCCGATGCCACGGTGGTTCTGTTGCCCGCGGACCACTACTTGCGCGACGAACAGATCATGGCGACATCCTTGCGCCGCGCCGCGGAACTTGCGGAGTCCGATCGTGAATCGATTTATCTCTTGGGCGTAGAACCGGATGAGCCCGATACCGAGCTGGGCTACATCCTGCCGGCTGCTCGCTCCCCCAACCAAGCGGCGGCTGTCCTGCGGTTCATCGAGAAGCCCAGCGAAATTCGCGCGCGCGTACTTCTCGATCAGGGCGCGTTGTGGAATGTCTTCATCATGGCCGCTTCGGCGAGCGCATTGCTCGGTCTCTTCGAGGGCAAGCATGCCGCTGCCATGGCCGCGATTCGCGGATGTGACGTAACCACCATCGAAACGGTCTATCAACGCTTGAGCAGCGTCGATTTCTCCCGCGACATACTTCAAGGGAAAGAATCGCTGCTCAAAGTGCTCGCCGTCCCGCATTGCGGCTGGACGGATCTGGGCACGCCGAAAGGAATTGCACTCGCACTGGAGCATTTGCAAGCCAAAGCTGGCCGGGCGGCGAGTGACGCGGACTTCCCCGTGCACGTGAATCTTGCGGATCAAGTTGCGAGCCTGCACCTGCATCGAATGGGGGTGCCCCGGAGCTCTTCTATTTCGCAAATTTGATGGAGGCCCGAATGTGCTTTTAAAGTCTAGTTACATCCGACAAAGAGAATGTATCCATCGCTGCTGCCCGGACCCGGCAGCGTCACCGTACCTGCCGCGAATGTCATGCTATAGACATTGAACGTGGCATCTCCGACGAGGCTTTGACCGGTATTATTCCAGCCTGAGAGCCACGCCGGCGGTACATTGGCCGAATCCCATGCCACGCATACATTTTGGGCCACCGTACTCGTGAACGATACATAGCTCGGGTTGGCGACCGGCGCATCGTTTCTTGCCAGCCGGATCACTTCGGTGCCGAGATAGGCCGGCGGTATCGACGTGATTCGCGCCGGGCTATCGATGAATTCGATGTTACCGGGATCTGTGAGCGACAGCCGATCAACCACCGCAGGCGCACCGGTGCTGATGCTGAGCCTGGTGACCGTCGAACCGGCGGCCAAGTTGATCGTGCCATTGATGAAATTCAGCGCGTCATAGGCTGACGTTGCACTGTATTCAACCCAAATGGTCAAGCCATCGGCGCTGAACCACTTCTGCATCATTGCCCAACCGACCGACTCCAGATTTCCGAGACAGTCGTTGCCGCAATTGACATTATCGAATTGCTCTTCGTAGTCGAAAGTCGTCCATGGCCCCCAAGGGCTCGGGCCATCGAACAGTGATACCTGGCGCTCGCATGCCCTACCTCCGCACGCATTGCCGTGATCGTTGTAAGCGATATAGCGGCCGAGTGAGGGATTGAAAGATACTGCGAGCGATTCCGCGTAGTTGGGATCCCGCCATACCGGTACGGCTTGCGCGCTTGACGCGGCCCACGTCGGATTGCCCGAGGCATCGGTCCCTGAATAGTACGACCAATTGCTGGCCGTCTCGATCGCGCTGCCTGGAATCGCCGGAACCCGCGCCAGGTATTGAGATCCGGAATTGTTGGTTTTATTCCCGTAGATAAAAATGTATGGAACCAGGGTGTTGTCGGGCGCCAGGCCTCCGAATTGCGCTGCGCCATATTGCAAGACCGCGACCGGACCGAAGCCGTTCACGTCGGGCCATACAGCGCCGACGTTGTCGCTCCAGGTCATGCCATTGTCCAGGGACCGAGCCAGCCAGGCGGACTGGATGCACAAATCATACGTGGTATGAAACATGTACATCACGGCATTGGGCAGCGCGACCACACCGCGCGGCTTTCCGCCGATCGTCGGCATTTGTCCGCACGATCCAACACGCGGAGAGGGCGAGCCCAGGTAAACGTCTGTTCCGATCAGCGGCGGGCTCGAGGGCGAGCCGGTGAGCTGGCTGACACCTATCTGCGCCTTCGCGGGAGCCGTGAATCCGTTTCCATCGCCCCATACACCATAGATGAGATCATCGCTGGCCCACATCGAATCCCATATGTCGCTGCCGTTTGCGTAACGCTGCTTGCTGGTTTCATCCCACGATATGCCGCTCAAGATCAAACTTTGCGGATACGGACTGGATGTACTCGCGGGTGGTCCGATCGAGATCGTGAGGTTCACGGTCGAGCCGGACGCGACGCTGGTGCCGGCCGAGGGAGATTCGCTGATGACGTTGCCGGCTGCAACGGTGATACTGCTTTGCTGAGTAACGGTGCCGAGCGCAAGGCCAGATGCGGTGATGGTGCCGATGGCTGCCGCTTGGGTCAGTCCGACGACGTTCGGAACGCCAACCCCTGTCAAGCCGGTAGAGACCACAAGATTGACCGACGAACCTGTGACTGCGCTTGACCCGGCGGTGGGTGATTGGCTGCTGACGTCGCCGGCGGCGACCGAGCTGCTGCTCTGTTGGGTCACCGTCCCAACGACGAGACCAGCGGACGAAATAGCGCCGCCCGCCGCGGCTTGCGTCTGACCGATGACGTTCGGCACCGTGACCGATGTCGAACCGCTAGAAACCACCAGATTGACGTTCGATCCGGCGGTGACGCTGGTTCCGGCGATTGGCGATTCACTGATGACGTTGCCGGCGGCAACGGTGACACTGCTTTGCTGAGTCACGGTGCCAACCGCGAGACCGAGGCTCGTGATCGCGCTGCTCGCCGCGGCTTGTGTCTGCCCAGCGACGTCTGGAACAACGACCGGTTGCATCGCCGCCGCCGCTCGAAATGCGACCAGCTGCATCACGTACCAGCCGGAGATTGTCTGAGGGGCAGTGGCAGCGTACTTGCCGGTCGTTGTAACGATTTTGTCCTCGAGTACTTGGGCGTACTTATCCTTGAGGCGCAAGGTGTAGCCAGACCCAGCGCCCGTTACCGACTGGTGTGAATAATTGCTGGCGACCAGCAAGTCATTGGCGTTCGTCGTGGTCACGGCGCCGCTGCTCGTGAGCACCCCGGTGGTCGCCTTACCCCCAGAGGCATCCAAAGGCCGCGTCGGATCGATACCGCTGTATTCGACGATTCGCAGATCGGGATTGCCCACCTTCATATTGAATGTGGCCGTGACTGTGTTCTTGCCCGCCGGGGCGCCCACGATGTCCTGCGCGTAGTAGGCAACCTGAGTTGCCGTGGTTCCGTAGGACACCGAATTGACGCGCGTGTATGCGTTTCCCATCGAATCGACGACCGAGATCAAATTGCCAGACGTGCCCTGCCATGCGATGAAGACCACATTCAAGTTGCCTGCTGTCTGTGCCGCGGTGAAACTCGCCGTCGAGGAGCTTCGCGAGCTGGAACCCGACTGGGAGGAGCTTTGTACGTACGTCCCCGCCGCGAAGGTTGGGCCGGCGATGCCCATGGCCATTAGCAGAAGCGACCAAATTGCAGGGCGAGGGGGAGACAGGTTTACAGCTTGAGCGTGTTTTCGGGGAGCTACTCGCCGACGAAAGCTGAAGAAACGGCTGGCGGACATGAATTGCCCCCTTATCGAACTTATCACCCCAAATTTTTAAGTAGGACGCCTGCGTCAGATGCGTGGATCCGGAAGACCATTAAGCCCTGAGCGCCGGTCCCGCAAGTTACGACAAGAGGGCCAAGTTGATCAACGTCTGATAATAATCTCGCTGCAACGCACTAACAAAGCCGTCGCATGATCACTTCTAAATGAGAATTCTGGCGCAGCGCATCAGATCATGGCGAACGGAGACAATGGAAATCGAGTCTTTTCAGCTCCGTCGCCGAATCATTGGATGCTGCGAGACGGCGATGTGTCTCATGTCCACCCTCGGCTGTTCCGAATATGAAACCAGCAGATGGCATCGGCTTTCAACCAAAGGACTTCTGGTGGCTAACGGTGGCATTGCTGCGGAACGCAGCACGTTATCTTGTAGTCGCCAGTACTCGGCTCGACTTTCGATAGAATTCATCACCGGCAGAGCAGATTACCCCCGTCAATACGAGGCCACACGCAAGATCGCCGCAAGACTGCGCTCCACGTCCGCCTCAGTCGTTGCCCACGACGACACGCTGATACGCATTGCTGCGTGACCCTGCCAGACCGTGCCACCGCACCAACACGTACCCTCTCGTTGGACGCGCGCAATCACCTCGCGCGTGCGCTCCGGACCTCCGAACGACACCAAGACCTGGTTGAGTACGGCCTCGTTTAGCACGCGGTAGCCTGCAGCATGGAGCCCTTCGGCAAATTGGCCCGCGTATCTGCATGTCCGTTCGATCAGATCGCCAAGTCCTGAGCGGCCAAGATGGCGCAATGCGGCCCAGACCTCGATTGCACGGGCGCGGCGCGAGAAGTCGGGCGTATATTGGTACGGGACGCGGTCTTCGTCTTGTGCGAGGTATGCGCCGCCAACGGACATCGCCTTGCGCAAGGCGTCTGCGTTGCGCGTAAACACCAGGCCGCTGTCGTAAGGGACATTGAGCCACTTATGGGCGTCGGTGGCCCAGGAGTCGGCGTCTTCGACGCCGCGGGTTAAATGTGCCCGCGCGGGCGCGGCCGCAGCCCACATACCGAAAGCGCCATCGACATGCACCCAGGCGCCACACGAGTGAGCGCGCTCGCAGATCTCTGAGATCGGATCGAAAGCGCCGCTGTTCACGTTGCCTGCCTGCACGCACACAATCGTGCGATCATCGACGTTTGGAAAGGCGTCGAGGCGCATCCGCCCTTGTGCGTCGACGGGGACACGCACAACCCTGTCGCGCCCAAATCCCACGAGCGAAAGCGCTTTCTGCACGCTCGCATGCACTTCATCGCCGACCACAACCGTGAGCGCTGGTGCTCCAAACAATCCATGTGCTTCAACATCCCAGCCGGCGCGTGCCAACAGGGTGTGCCGTGCGGCCGCCAGTGCTGAAAAGTTCGCCGCCGTTGCACAGGTGACAAAGCCGCCCGCGCTTTGCACGGGCAGACGGAAAATATCCTTTATCCACCTCAACGACACGTTCTCGAGCGCGGCATTGGCGGGCGAAGTAACCACAAGACCGGCGTTTTGATCCCACGTGGTAGCAAGCCAATTCGCAGCCACTGTCGCCGGAAGCGCCCCGCCAATCACGAAGCCAAAGAATCGTCCGCCGGCCGACGCCATTGTGGCCGGCGAACCGATTTCATCCAGCTCAGCGAGCACCGCCTCCGCGCTAGACGTGTACTCTGGAAAGGCCTGATCGAACCTGGCAAGTCCGGCGAGCGCCTCCTGCTCAGGTGCGACAGAGCGAGTATTGAGAGATTCAAGGTAGCGGCTTGCTCGTTTCGCCGCATCGTCCAAGAGGTCGTTCATAGTAGCGAGAAGTATAAACGCTCCTCGTTACGCGTTGGGTTGCAGTGATTCCACGTCTGAGTTCACACGATCGGACCAAACCGCGTGTCAGGTCGAGTTGCACCCCAGTAATTCTCTCGTTCGATCCAATTGTGTTGCAATAAGTCCGGCCGCGCGAGCCTGAGCCGCTGTGGATTCGTAAGGAGACATCTCTAGCAAGTCCGGTTGTGGATTCGGAAAATTCACCCATGCGAGGTACTCAGAAGTACCGAAGCAACCCTCCTCATTCAATCGCTGCAGGAACTTACTCCAAGCATATCGCTCGGAAGGCGGCAGGATTGACTCCGCATCAAAGAGTTGTGGCCCCACTGCGCCGGACATCATTCGAAGCGCAAGCGGATCGCCACTTAGTGCTGCATCCGTCAACAACTGAGTAGCCTCCGTAGCGTCTGGCGCCGGCGTTGGGCAGCCCTTGAGAAGACACCTAGCAAGCTGGGTCTTGGCCGAAGGAGAGGCGTTCGCCGCCTCGCGAAGAAGTGTAAGTGCCTCGCCCTGACTGTCGGGCGTTCCCTTCTGCAAAAGTTCAAGGGCAAGCTTCAGTTGACCGTCCGTGTCGCCTGCGACGAGCGATTTACGGTCGTATTCGATTTGTACGTCGGCGACGTTCTCGCTCAGCATCGTCTTGATCGATCGGCCGAGGCTACTGACAAATTGTTCGAGCATGGCCGGCAATTGCTTATTGAACTCGATGGCACTCTGTCGGCAGGCCTCAAGCTCATCGACGGTGGGCCCAGCCTGTTCCTCGGATAAGACACCGCTTAGTCGCTGAAGTGTTTCGTCCGTCGCACCGTTCTTGCGCGCGCGCTCCATTGTTGAAACACTGAACCTGGGGAATGTTGGGGACGGCTGCAGGGCATCGCACGATCCTCCGACGTTGCCGAGAAGTGCCAGAGCGCTTCTCGCATGCTCGTCTCCCGCATCCGCCATCGGTGACACCATCTTCAGTGCGTCGAGTGGTTTCCGATCACACAATAGTAAAAGCGTCTCTGGAGCTAACAAGTGTCCAAATTCTCGGTGGTACCGAGCGCATCGCAGTCGATGACTGAAACTTTGGGGCGGCTTGTCGATACGCGGATCAACATCAGATGAGGATTCCGGCCGAGGCGCTGCGGCAGTCGCGACAATCGGTCGTGGAACAATGCGTTCGCGATTGGTTACCGCAGGTATATGGTGAGCCCGGAGCTGGCTCTCAAAGTATGGAAACACACTCACGAGGGTCAATGCACATAGGAAAACAGGCAGCACACGTGAATATCGGCGGGGTCGCATCGAATGAGTATGACTTACGTCGTCGGTTGCCTGCCGCAATTCGCCAATGGCCGCTTTGGAGAATGCATGTCAGGGGCCTCAGCGACGGCCAGTTGGTCGGTTAGCGACCGATGACGGTTAACGCTCAGGCTGTTTTGTGCCCCACAAGGCAGCCAACAGCGATGCGTGCCGAAACGGATTTGTAAGAGAAACCTTGTCCTCCCAGCCACATTCCAAAAAGCAGGACCGCATTCCAAGCGAATACCCAGGCAATCATCAAGGTGAAGCGCAAATGCCTAAAAAGCTCTATGTGTATCACCGGCAAGCCTAACGATTAAGTTCACCGGCTGCCGAAGGCAGTCCAGTGCAACCAAGGGTTAGGCCGCAGATTCGTGCTGAGGCCGACTGCCCTGGTCATTGGCCGGTGGGCGGTTGCCAAAGTTCTACCTTGTTTCCTTCTGGATCGATGACCCAGGCAAACTTTCCGTACTCGGAATCGTCGATCTTCTCGAGAACGTTGCAGCCTTCTTCGCGTAAGACTTTAACCAGGACGTGGAGATCCTCCACCCGGTAATTGACCATGAAAGTTGCAGTGCTGGGCGCAAAGTGGTCACCTTGCGCCGAACCAATGGACCAGATGGTTGTTCCGGCAACCGGCTTACCTTCACCGTCGGTCCAGGTGAAAGCCGTGCCACCCCATTCTTGGACATCGATTCCGAGGTGCCGCTTGTACCAAGCTTGTAGTGCCGGAGCGTCTTTGGCTTTGAAGAAGATGCCGCCAATGCCAGTGACTCGCTTCATAGAACCTCCGAGGTCGGGTGGTGGTGAGGGAGAGTGTGTTTTCTGCGGCCTAACGATGAGGTTGAGCGACGCACGCTTGCGCCGACAGAAAACGAAGCTGATTTATCCAAATCATCGACCCATTCCTTGGCTCATCGAAGACGCGGCCCGCGATCGCTCGCACCCCGAGTCCTGGCTTCGATTCCTTTTATATTGATTGCTGGATTTGTACTTGTGGCCTTCGTCGGCTGGAAATTTGGTATGTTTGGGCGATGATTGTACGCTCACCCAATGCCACATTGGCATCATTGTATTTCGAAAGCGCAATGCGGCGTTGTTGAACCTTATCAATAGAGGCAAAGGATGAGCGTCTCCGCAAACTCAATTCGAGACTCAATCATTCAGTTGCTTAGAGCCAACGCTGTCTCTAACAATCGGCTGTAGCGAAACGCGGGTGAAACATCGCGGGTAGATACTTGAATAAAAACTCAAATAGCGCCACCAACCTGTCCCCGGACGATGTCGTCGCCCCAGTGGTCGCCGACACCGTGGGACGCAACCGACTCGTCATCAACCTACTCTTGGTCGCCACTTTCGTTGTAATTCTCAATGAGACGCTCATGGCCGTAGCGATCCCGCGGCTCATGCGCGACCTCAACGTCACGGCGGGTGCCGTGCAATGGTTGACCACGGCATTTCTCCTCACGGTGTCGGTGGTCATTCCGGTCACCGGCTTTTTGCTACAGAGGATGAACACGCGGCCGGTTTTTGTCTGGGCGATGTCCTTGTTCACCCTGGGCACGTTGATCGCCACTCTGGCTTCTAATCTCGAGGTGCTGATCCTCGCTCGCATCATTCAGGCATCCGGGACTGCGATCATGATGCCGCTGCTGATGACCACAGTGATGACGCTGGCACCCCCTGAAACTCGCGGCAAGACTATGGGCTTTATTTCCACCGTCATATCGGTGGCACCCGCCGTCGGCCCAACCATCTCGGGAGTCATCCTCAACTATCTTAGTTGGCGTTGGATGTTCATCCTGGTGCTGCCCATCTCGCTCGGTGCATTGGCGCTGGGTGCGCGCCGCATCCAGAACGTGACGACGCCGCACCGTGCGCCGATGGATGGGGTCTCGGTGATTCTCTCGGGCTTCGCATTCGGCGGCATCGTCTATGGACTCAGTAGTATTGGTGCACCCGCTGCGCCGGGAGCGCTTCCGGCCGGAATCTGGAGTGCGGTCGGCGCATTGTTCTTGGCTGTGTTCATCTTCCGGCAGATGTCGCTTCAGACAACGGGCTACCCACTGCTCGACTTGCGTACATTCGAGTCGCGTAACTTCACTGTGTCGGTGTTGCTCATGGCGAGCATGATGATGGCGCTGTTCGGTACCATTATCTTGCTTCCGATCTACCTCCAGAACGTGCTCGGGCTCAGTACGCTTCAAACCGGACTGTTGCTGCTCCCGGGCGGTCTGTTGATGGGCTTGCTGGGCCCCCATGTCGGGCGCCTATACGACAAAGTGGGGCCGGTCAGGCTGCTGGTTCCCGGCGTCATTGTCGTTAGTGCCGTGCTGTGGGCGATGACGCTGCTGGGTCCGGCCACTTGGGTGGGCTATATCCTCGCCGGACATGTGGTGATGAGTGTCGGCTTTGCTTTCCTGTTTACGCCCCTATTTACCGTCAGCTTGTCATCGGTGAAGCCAAGCCTTTACTCGCACGGCAGTGCAGTCATCGGCACGATTCAACAGGTCGCCGGTGCGGCCGGAGTTGCGCTGTTCGTGGCATTAATGTCGGCACGGGCTACCTCCTTGACCGCACGCGGGCTCGCCCCTGTCGTTGCGTTGTCGGGCGGCATCCGGAGCGGCTTTCTGTGCGGTGCCATCATCTCGCTCTTCGCCGTGGCCTGTGTTTTTTTCGTGCAGAGGCCCTCCGGACGGCCGGAGGTAGGCAATCCATGACGACGTCAAGTTTGCGGGTTGCCTTGCTCGCGTTGGCGGGGAGGTGCCGCTCAGTCTGCGGAAGTGAGCAAGGTGCGCGGTTGGCGACGGGGCACCGCCTCGCGCTACCCGGGACACGATTGTTGGCAGCTGTTTAACAATCGGCTTGAGCGATCGCGTCGCGAACGCGTCACGAAGGCTCTTGATAAAAACTTCCTGCGAATTGCAGGAATAAAGCGCGCCTTCCCCCAGTCCTCTTAGAGGAGTTCCCAATTTCGTGGGGGTCATGCGTAAGGCGGCTGAGAAATGTGCGCTGCCGCATTCGAACGTATCGAAATCATATGCGGCCTGAAGGAATAGGGCGCAAAGGGTAAGCGGAGTCTTGTTGCGCGGTCGATAACCGTACCAGAGGTAGCTATGAAAATGCTTTCACTCACCGCAATTACAAATCCTTGGCTGAGAATACCGGGTGCCGACCCCTGGCATGCGGATCCGCAGGATCCAGCCTTGTCCGTGATGACCGATTTTCGCGAGCGCGCCTCCGTGACGGTATCAGAGACCGCTATGATTGACGAGGCTCTGGAGCACATGAAACATACCGGTGTGCGTTGCGCGTTCGCGATCGATGATCAGCGTCGCGTGGTTGTCGGACTTATCACGGCCTACGATATAACCGGCGAGAAGCCGATGCAGTACATGCAATCTGCGGCAACACCACGCCGCGAAGTTCTTGTGCGCGACATCATGCGAAAGATTTCTGAGCTTCGCGCTGTGAATATCAAGGAGATCGAACGCGTTACCGTCGCCGCAGTGTCCAATCTGTTCTCTGAAAAGCGATTGACCCACGTCCCAGTCATGGAGACCGGCGAATCTGGCGAGCAACGTTTGCGAGGCCTGCTGTCGGCGGCAAAGGTCAAGCGCTTGTTGTCAACGCCCCGGCCGGCACGCAGCTTCGGTGCAGAGCAATGGTTGGTCGGGGGCAGTCAGCGTCGCTGACCTCCTTGACTTCACTGCGAGCCCGCCGGATCTCGGATGGCTAGGACATCGTAAATTCATCTTGATTTGTTCCTCCAACGAACGATGAGATTCAAGTGGTCCTTCTCGCGTCGCAGGCCCAGAGGATTCCACGAAATGACCAAGTCCTTGATGACAAAGGCAAGCACCATTGTTGCCGCCACTCCCAAGGCAAATTCCCAGCGACCGATTGCTACCTGTGTTGATGGGCCAAGAGCGGCAAGGATCGCCCCTGCAACAACGCCGGTCGCACCGATGCTTGATTCCAAGCAGAAGCAATGTGCTTCTCGGCGAAGTTCAGCTGAAGCCGCACGCCGGCCGCGAAGAAGAATGGCAATGTCGCGCACCAAACTATGCGCAAGCAACAGCGCCGAGAGGCTGAGGGCAAGCTGCCAAACCGGCATGGCCGGAGAAAAATATGGCCGGATCAGCCAGCTTGTCGGTGCAATGATCCCGATCGCCAACACTTCATTCCATTCCGCTCGCGTCATAGTTTGGTTTATTCGCAATTCTGCGACACCAGGTTGCCGCATTTTCGATGCAATACTATCCAATAAGTGCCGCGGCATCCTGAAGTTCGAGGGCGGCTGCCGAGCGCGATGCGGACAATCGAAGAATTCGGCGCGCCGTTGCGGCCGATCGGCTGCGCAAATGCGTCGGTTTATGAGCAGGGCCTGGTTTAGCTCTTCGATTTCCCAAATTTAACCGCAGTCAGCGCGTCGAAGAGATTTCGGCCGGGATATTTTTTGCAGTCCTCCATGAGTGCGGATTCAAAGATGCCGAGCGCGCCGGCATCAAATATGTGGCCGCCAGATCTGGCGACGGCGAATCCAAACAGCCACATCATGATGGTGTTCGCGCTCTCGGCGTCCGATTTCACGAGTTCTAGATGACGGGCCGCAAAGGTTTGGCATTCCAGTACGGTCAAATCCATCGGATTCTTCGCATTGGGCTTTACCGCGGAGAGTGCCTCCAAGAGGCTCTCGGCGGGCATGTCTTTGCACTCCGCGTCCAATGCAAATCCAAAGCTCGCCAGCGCATCTCCATACATGACATGCGCGCCGGACTTCGCCACGGAATACCCAAACAACCACATCATCGTATTGATGGGATCCGAGCCAGGGGCAGGGTTGGGCGCCGCGATCACTTCGTTCTGATATTTCACGCATGTCAGTGTGGCGATATTCACTTCGGCGGCGCGGCCCATCCCCGCCCAGCAGCACGCGAAAAAGAACAATGCCCCGGACAATTTCATGATTCGGACCTCGATGGTAGGATTCTTTTCAGCAGTGCACCAAAGCGTCCGGATTTAACCCAGGAACGCGCCGCATCGATATCGGGCGCGAAATAGCGATCCGCCGCGTAGAAGGGCACATCCCCGCGAATTCCTGCGTGGACTTCTTCGAGGCGGCGAGATGATCGGGATGGCCGGTGAAAATCGATGCCTTGCGCGGCCGCAAGCAATTCGATGCCGACCACTGCGGCCGCATTATCAACCATGACACTCAAGCGCCGCGCCGCATGGGTCGCCATGCTGACATGGTCTTCTTGATTCGCCGACGTGGGAATCGAATCGACGCTGGCCGGCGTGGCGATGGTTTTATTCTCCGATACCAGCGCGGCGGCGGTCACCTGGGCGATCATGAATCCGGAATTGAGGCCGCTGTTGTTGACCAAGAACGCAGGTAGTCCGCTCATTTTTGGGTCCACCAACACGGCAGTCCGCCGCTCCGACAGACTGCCGATCTCTGCAATCGCCAGCGCCAGCGTATCGGCGGCGAATGCCACCGGTTCGGCGTGAAAATTTCCACCCGACAGCACGTCTCCCGCTTCCGTGAACAGCAGCGGATTGTCCGTCACCGCATTGGCTTCGATGCTTAAGGTCACACTGCAGTTGCGAATCAAGTCCAGGCAGGCGCCCATCACCTGGGGTTGGCAGCGGAAGGAATACGGATCCTGTACACGCGTGCAATCAAGATGCGAGGCTCGAATGGCGCTGCCCGCGATCAATTCGCGATACTCGCGCGCCACGGCGATTTGGCCGGGTTGTCCGCGAACCTCTTGTATTCGTTCATCGAATGGCGAGTCGCTGCCTTTCAATGCATCGACCGACATGGCGCCTGCCACCACCGCGGCGGCAAATACATCCTCCGCCCCAAACAGTCCCGCCAACGCCAAGGCCGTCGATACCTGCGTGCCGTTGATGAGCGCCAGTCCCTCCTTGGCGCGTAGCTTGATCGGCTGCAGGCCTGCGATGCGTAAGCCATCGCTCGCCGGCAGCATCTTGCCGCCGACACGCACCTGGCCTAAGCCGAGCAGCACGGCGCTCAAGTGCGCCAGCGGCGCGAGATCTCCCGAGGCGCCCACCGATCCTTGCGCCGGAATCAACGGATAGACTTCATGCTCGAGCAATGCGAGCAGTCCATCCATGAGTCCCATGGTGACGCCGGAGTGACCGCGGGCCAACGCATTGACCTTCAGCGCGAGGATGAGCCGCACGACCGGATCGGGCAGTGCGTCGCCTACGCCCGCTGCGTGCGAAAGCAACAGATTCCGCTGCAGCAGTTCGAGCTGATCATTGGGTATGCGCGTCTGCGCGAGCAGGCCGAAACCGGTGTTGATGCCGTAGGCCGCATCGCCGGTCGCGACGATTTTATCCACCAGCGCGCCGGCCAGCGCGATTCGGCGTAAGTCCACCGGCGATAATTTCAGAACGACCGGCTGCTCATGAATTCGCCGCAACGTCGATAGCGATATCGCTCCGGCCTGAATCTCCAAGGCGTTGCTCACAGCTGCTCGATCATCGGCAGCTTCAATCCCTGCTCGCGCGCGCAGGCGATCGCGGCCTCGTAGCCGGCATCGGCATGTCGCATGACGCCCGTTGCGGGGTCGTTCCACAGTACGCGTCGGATGCGCCTCGCCGCGGGTTCGCTGCCGTCGCAGACAATGACGAGGCCGGCGTGCTGCGAATAGCCCATACCGACACCGCCGCCGTGATGAATCGATACCCATGTTGCACCCGACGCGGTGTTGAGCAGGGCATTGAGCAAGGGCCAGTCCGACACGGCATCGGAGCCGTCCTTCATCGCCTCCGTCTCGCGATTGGGGCTTGCGACGGACCCGGAATCCAAGTGATCGCGCCCGATCACGATGGGGGCGGAAAGCTCGCCGCTCTTGACCATTTCATTGAACGCCAGCCCCAAGCGATGCCGTTGGCCCAAGCCCACCCAGCAAATGCGCGCCGGCAAACCTTGAAAGCGGATTCTGGAGCGCGCCATATCGAGCCAATGATGTAAATGCGGATCATCCGGAATCAATTCTTTGACCCTGGCGTCGGTCTTATAAATGTCCTCCGGGTCGCCCGATAGGGCTACCCAACGGAAAGGACCAACCCCGCGGCAGAACAACGGTCGTATGTATTCCGGCACGAACCCGGGAACATCGAATGCCTGCTTAACGCCGGCATCCAGGGCGACTTGCCTGATGTTGTTGCCATAGTCGAAAACCGGTAATCCCATGCGCTTGAAGCGCAGCAGGCGTTCGACATGCTTGGCCATCGACACGGTGGCCGCCGCCGCCGTGCCGGCAGGATCGCTGGCGCGTCGCTCGTCCCATTGGTCGACCGACCAGCCTTGCGGCAAATAGCCATTGACCGGGTCATGCGCGGAAGTTTGGTCGGTGAGCGCATCGGGCTTGATGCCGCGCTCGAGCAGCGTGTCGAGCACATCGACAATATTGCCGAGCAGTGCGACGGATATCGGCTGGCCGCTCCGTTTTGACGTCTCGATCAGCGCAAGCGCCTCGTCCAAGGTGCGCGCCTCTGCGTCGACGTAGCCCGTTTCGACGCGTTTGGCGATGCGGCTTTGGCGGCATTCCACGGCCAACAGGCTGGCGCCGGCCATGGTCGCGGCCAGCGGCTGTGCCCCGCCCATGCCGCCCAAGCCGGCGGTGAGAATCCACTTGCCCTTGAGGTTGCCGCCGAAGTCGCGCCGCCCCATTTCCGCAAATGTTTCGTACGTGCCCTGCACGATTCCTTGGCTGCCGATGTAGATCCACGAACCGGCGGTCATCTGACCGAACATCGCCAATCCCTTGCGATCAAGCTCGTGAAAATGTTCCCAAGTCGCCCAGTGCGGCACGAGATTGGAGTTCGCGATCAGGACGCGCGGTGCATCCGCATGGGTCAGGAATACGCCCACCGGTTTGCCGGACTGCACCAGCAATGTTTCTTCTTCAGTGAGGGTCTTCAAGGTCTCGACAATACGGTCGTAGCAATTCCAATCGCGCGCGGCGCGGCCAATGCCGCCGTACACGACGAGTTCGGCGGGATTTTCCGCCACCTCGGCGTCCAGGTTGTTCATCAACATGCGCAGTGGCGCCTCGGTCATCCAGGTTCGAGCGCTCAAGGTGTTGCCGCGCGGCGCGCGGATGATTCTGGGCTTTCGGGGAGCGAGCATGCTATTCCTTCAGGGACAAAAGCGGCCGGACATTCAATAGCGCCGGACGGGATAGGTCAACCATGGGATAAGTGGTTCATTGCGCGGGTAAAATCTCCCCGCAGCTCATCGTCCGCGGAGTGAAGGTGATCCTTGACAACCCAGCGCCCGGCAACCATGACGTCGCGGATGGCCTTTTCGGCGCCCGCGAACAGCAGCCGATCGAAAGCCGCGTCGGGCGCCGCGCCGGCCATTGCAGGGTGAGCGGCATCCAGAACCAGCCAATCTGCGCGGTGTCCGACCGCAATTGCGCCCACCGGCTGGCCAATCGCCAGTGCCCCGCCAAGAGCAGCGCCGCGCCACAGCCGCGTGCCGACATGCAATTCGTCCTTGGTCGCGAGGACAAGCCGCCGCTTCTTGCGCAGGCGCTGCTGGTATTCCAACCAGCGCAATTCCTCGGCCGGACTCACGGTCGACTGACTGTCGGAGCCGATGCACAGGCGTCCGCCGGCTTTAAAAAAACGCGCGCTATCAAACAACCCATCACCTAGATTCGCCTCCGTGCTGATGGAAACGCAAACAGCGGCGTCGGCTGCTGCGATGCCCTGCAGCTCTTGCGCCGTGGCGTGGGTGGCGTGAACCACGCACCAGTGCTGCGTGAGGAGCTCTTGGTCCAAGAGCAGTTGGATGGGACGGCGGCCGGTGGCGCGCTGGCAGGCACTCACTTCGAGGGACTGTTCCGCGACATGGATATGCACCGGCATGCTCGAATCGATGGCGCGCAAGGCAATGGCGGCATGCCTCAGCTGATCGAGGGGGACTGCGCGCAGACTGTGGAATGCGGCACCGGTACGCCGGGTACTCACGCCGTCGCGCCGCTCCGCGCCGACCCGCTCTTCGATGGACCGTAAGAAGGCATCCGTCTGTAATGCAAAGCGCGCCTGCTCCGGCTTCAACGGTGCCCCGCCAAAGTCGCTGCTTTGATATAGCGTGGGCAGAAACGTCAAGCCGATGCCCGCCGCAGTGGCCGCGTCGCCGATCGCCTCCCACAGCAGATTCGCACCCGCGTACTGCTTCTCGCCGCTTGGCCGATGCAGGTAGTGAAATTCCGCCACCGAGGTATAGCCGGCCTTCAGCATTTCGACGAACAATTGGGTCGCCACGATCCGCAATTCCTCCGGCCCTACGCGATTCGCGAGCGCGTACATGGCTTGGCGCCAACTCCAAAAACTATCCCGTGCGGACAAGCGGAATTCCGCGTTGCCTGCCATGGCGCGTTGGAACGCATGGCTGTGCGCGTTGGGCATGCCCGGGATCACGAGGCCCGCAACGTGCTCGATCGGCGCTGCGGGAATCGACTTTGCCTCCTCCCCCGCGCTCGTGCTCGTATCAATCGCGGTGATGATTCCCTGCGCCGAAACCGTGACCACGACGTCATGAGTCCATCCTCGAGACAAATAGGCGCACTGCAAACGGTAAATAGCCATCTTGGCGGTATCATACGATGTGCTCAAATCTAAGGATATTGATTGGGACCAGGTGTGGATCGGCGCAAACATTGCGACGATGGCGGGCACTCACCCCTACGGGATCATGGACAACGCCGCCTTGGCGGTGAAAGGCGAGCGCATTGCGTGGCTCGGCCCTGACGCAGAGGGGCGCCGGCTGGCGCAAGCGCAGGGCATTTCCATCCGCGACGCCGAAGGCATGTGGATCACGCCGGGGCTGATCGATTGCCATACGCACCTGGTCTACGGCGGAAATCGCGTGGCGGAATTCGAGCAGCGGCTTTGCGGCGTGTCGTACGAGGATATTGCGCGCGCCGGCGGCGGCATCCAATCAACAGTGCGGGCGACTCGAGCTTCCTCGCGCGAAGCCCTCTACGAATCTGCGCGGGCGCGCCTCGCGTGCCTGATGTCGGAAGGCGTTACGACCATCGAGATCAAGTCAGGCTACGGCATGGAACTCGCCGCGGAGCGCCGCTTGCTCGAGGTCGCGCGCGATTTGGGCGAGAAACTGGCTGTATCGGTGAAGAAAACATTTCTCGGCTTGCACTCGCTGCCACCGGAATTCGCCGCGCAGCGGCAGCGCTTCGTGAACGAGGTGAGCGGACCTTGGCTCACCGCGTTGGCGGCGGCCGGCCTGGTGGATGCCGTCGATAGCTTTTGCGAAGGCATCGCGTTCTCTCCGTCAGAAACAGAGCAATTCCTTCTGGCGGCAAGAGAACTGGGCCTTTCCGCTCACGTGCATGCCGGTCAATTGAGCGACCTGGGCGCGGCGCAACTGGCTGCGAAATACGGCGCGCTCTCGGCGGATCACCTCGAGTACTTGAGCGCCGATGGCGTGCGGGCGATGGCGGCGGCGGGCACGGTGGCCGTACTGCTCCCCACCGCGTATTTCACATTGCGGCAGACGATGCCGCCGCCGATTGCAATGCTTCGAGAGGCCGGCATTCCGCTCGCCGTCGCCACCGATTGCAATCCCGGAACCTCTCCCTGCACCTCCATCCTGCTCGCGCTCAGCATGGGCTGCACACTGTTCGGCTTGACGCCCGAAGAGGCTTTGGCCGGCGCCACGCGCAACGCCGCGCGGGCGCTGGGGGTTCAAGGCGATGTGGGCACGATCGAAGTCGGCAAGCGAGCGGATTTGGCATTTTGGCGTATCGAACGGCCGGCGCAGCTCTGTTATGGCCTGGGTGCAAATCCCTGCGCCGCGGTGATGTATCGCGGAAAAATGCGCGACGCCCGGGAGCCTGTCTGACCATTGCGCGTGAGGTTCGATTCCCACCGGTGAGGGGGAGGGAAATTGCACTCGTGACGGCATAAACTTAGGAATGGCCGGCAGATCTCGCAAAACTTGGCCTCGCCAATCGAAAAGAATTGCGGCGCTGGCACCGCGCGCCGAACAACAGCGCTGTGAAGGATAGACAGGTGAATGCACAATTAAAATTCGGTTCAATCGCGCAGATTGCAAGATCCGTTCGAGACATCAAGCAAGCGGAAGATTGGTACAAGAACACATTGGGACTGCCGCATCTCTACACGTTCGGCAAACTCGCGTTTTTTGATTGCAACGGAACGCGGCTGATGCTGAGCCAGGAATCCGCTGCCGTCCCCGAATCGATTCTGTACCTGCGCGTTGCGGACATCGCGGACGCTCATGATCTCTTGAAATCCCGCGGCGTCGAGTTCTTCAACGCGCCGCACATGATCCACAAGCATGCCGACGGTACGGAAGAATGGCTGTGCATGTTCAAGGATCCTGAGGGCCGGCCCTTAGGCCTCATGGCGCAGGCGAAAGCTTAGGAGCCTGTCCGAATACCCAGACAGGCTCCCATCCGCCGAAAACCTAGTAGTCTTCGTTGCATGAGATTTGCAACGGCGACACTCATGTCGGCCAACCTGCTTGCGGGCTGCATTGCAGCGGCTGCCTGCCGCGCCGAGCAGACGCAACCCGTGCTGGACGAAATCATCGTGACTGCCGAGCGGGCAGGTCCAGGCATGTGGCAAGTGCATCGCGGCGCCGCGAACGTCTGGATACTCGGGAGCATCTCGCCGCTGCCGCGGGACATTACTTGGCGTTCCAAGCAGGTGGAGTTCGTGCTCGAAAGCACCAGCCAGGTCCTCGTGCAAAAACCCCTTGAAATCAGTGTTCCCCGAATCCTGTGGATGCTGATCGCGGACAGGAAATTTCTGATGGTCGGCGGCGGCAAGAAATTGAAGGATGTTTTGCCGCCGGATTTGCACGCCCGCTTCGCCGCGCAAAGAAGCAAGGTTACGGACGAGGCGGACAAGTGGGAACGATATCGGCCGATCATCGCCGCAGCATTTCTGCAGCAGGCGGCATTTCATCAGGTCAATCTGTCGATGCGGCTCGATCTTGGCGCGGCGCTGCGAGCTCTGGCTAAAAAGCATGGGGTTCGCATCGAAGAGATCAAGGTTGCGGGGGTGAGCGATATGCTGGAAGCATTGAAGACGATGCCGGCGGCCACCGAACGCACGTGCGTCGAGGCGTCGTTGAGCACCATCGAAACCGGCTTGCCAAGGCTGGTGGACCGCGCACAGGCGTGGGCAGTCGGCAACGTAGATCGCATCGAGAACCTACCGGAACTCAAGGAGGTCGACGCCTGCCGCACGGCATTGGATGCCGGCAAGGGCGCGCTCGATGTGATCGGCCGCATACGCCAGACGTGGTTGGAAAACATCGAAAAATATCTGCGGTCCGCCGGGACCACGATTGCCGTCGTCAACTTGGATATGCTGCTGGAACACGGCGGCTTGCTGGATCAGCTGCGTGCCAAGGGATACGAAATCGATACGCCTTGAGCGCCCCGATAGTATCCTTGCCCAAGGTGCCAAGACATTTTATGCTTGCTGCAGAGCAGCATACCTTGACACTCGCGCGGCCGGTTCCTACAATCGCCGGCCTTTGTCTCAAGGGCACTTCGTGCCGGGCATATAGCCCGTAAATTTAAGGTTTGCATCAACGGACCGCTCTTCACCCGAAGGGGCGGCCCTCTAAAGGTATTTATGGCGACGACGACCCAATTAATACGGACTGGCCGAAATGAACCCGCTTGGAAGTCCAAGGTTCCGGCTCTGGCGGCATCACCGCAAAAGCGCGGCGTGTGCACCCGCGTGTACACAACCACGCCGAAGAAGCCCAATTCAGCCCTGCGCAAGGTCTGCCGCGTTCGCCTGACCAATGGGTATGAAGTCTCCAGCTATATCGGCGGCGAGGGCCATAACCTGCAAGAGCACTCGGTGGTTTTGATTCGCGGCGGCCGCGTCAAGGATCTGCCCGGAGTGCGTTATCACACGGTGCGCGGCGCGCTCGATTGCGCCGGTGTCAGCGATCGTCGGCAAGGCCGCTCCAAGTACGGCGCCAAACGTCCCAAGAAATAGCCTTAAAAGGCCGGAAGGTTTTCAATGTCCCGCAGAGCAGCAGCCCCCCATCGCACCATTCTTCCCGATCCCAAGTTCGGCAACGACATGTTGGCTAAATTCATCAACATGGTGATGGAGCGCGGCAAGAAGTCTGCCGCCGAAAAGATCGTTTATGGCGCCATTGATCGCATCAGCGAAAAGAAAAGCGGTGCAGCCGGCGTAGAAGCCATTGCTGTTCTGCAGCAAGCCCTGGACAACGTCAAGCCGGTGGTCGAGGTGAAGTCCCGCCGAGTCGGCGGTGCAACCTATCAGGTACCTGTCGAGGTGCGAGCCAATCGTCGCCAAACCCTGGCCATGCGCTGGGTGATCGAGGCGGCCACTGCGCGCAGCGAGAAGTCCATGGCTCATCGGCTTGCCGCGGAACTGATGGAAGCTGCGGAAAATCGCGGTGCCGCCGTGCGCAAGCGTGAGGACACACACCGCATGGCCGATGCCAACAAGGCGTTCGCGCACTACCGCTGGTAGGGTTACGAAGGGCCTACCGCCGGCTGGTTTTCGGCTGATTCGGCCTTATATGTTTCTTTAGGACGGGGCCGCATCGGCCCCGTCAAAGGTTGCGCGAAGCGCTGGAAAAACATGTCACGCACTACGCCCATAGAGCGCTACCGGAATATCGGTATTTCCGCTCACATCGACGCGGGGAAAACCACCGCGACTGAGCGTATTTTGTTCTACACCGGCGTGTCCCACAAAATCGGCGAAGTTCATGACGGCGCGGCGGTCATGGATTACATGGAACAGGAGCAGGAGCGCGGCATCACCATCACGGCCGCGGCAACGACTTGCTTCTGGAAGGGGATGGACAAGAGCTTCCCCGAACACCGCATCAACATCATCGATACGCCTGGACACGTCGACTTCACCATCGAAGTAGAGCGCAGCCTGCGCGTGCTCGATTCCGCCATCGCCGTCTACTGCGCCGTTTCCGGTGTGCAGCCGCAATCCGAGACGGTATGGCGTCAGATGAACAAGTACGGCGTGCCGCGCATCGCGTTCGTCAACAAGATGGATCGCGCCGGCGCCAATTTCCTTCGCTGCGTCGAGCAAATCAAGACACGCCTGCGCGGCAATCCCGTGCCCATTCAGCTGCCCATCGGCGCCGAAGACGGTTTCGTCGGCGTGGTCGATCTCGTCAAGATGAAAGCCATACACTGGGACGAAGAGACTCAGGGCATGAAGTTCGAGTACCGCGAAATTCCTGCTGATATGCGCAAGGAGTGCGAGGAATGGCGCGCGAAAATGATCGAAGCGGCCGCCGAGGGCGATGAGAACCTGCTCAACAAGTACTTGGAAACCGGCTCTCTGAGCGATGAAGAAATCAAGAAGGGCTTGCGCGAGCGGGCGCTGAAAAACGACATTTGCTTGGTCACGTGCGGTTCAGCCTTCAAGAATAAAGGCGTCCAGGCTGTGCTCGACGCCATCGTCGAATACATGCCGTCGCCCACTGAAGTGCCGCCTGTCAAAGGTCAAAGCGAGAGCGGTGCGCCCATGACCCGCAAAGCCGACGACGCCGAGCCTTTCTCGGCATTGGCCTTCAAGATTTTGAATGATCCGTTCGTGGGCAACTTGACGTTTTTCCGGGTCTATTCCGGGACGTTGAATTCCGGTGATCAAGTGTTCGTACCGAACCGCAGTCGCGCTGAACGCATCGGCCGTCTATTGCAGATGCATGCCAGCGACCGCTCGGAGATCAAGGAAGTCCGTGCCGGCGATATCGCTGCGGCCGTGGGCCTGAAGGACGTCACGACCGGTGACACGTTGTCGGATTTGAACAAGGTCATCATCCTGGAAAAAATGGAGTTTCCGGAACCGGTGATTTCCGTGGCCGTGGAGCCCAAGACCAAAGTCGATCAAGAGAAGATGGGTTTGGCGCTGCAGCGGCTCGCGAAAGAAGATCCCTCGTTTCGCGTGCACACTGATCCTGAGTCCGGCCAGACCATCATTGAAGGCATGGGCGAATTGCATCTGGAAATCATCGTCGACCGCATGAAGCGCGAGTTCAAGGTTGACGCAAACGTGGGCAAGCCCCAGGTCGCTTACCGCGAAACGCTGCGCAACACCGTCGAATCCGAAGGCAAATTCATTCGCCAGACCGGCGGCCGCGGCCAATATGGCCACGTATGGCTCAGGCTCGAGCCGCTGCAGCCCGGCAAGGGTTACGAATTCGTCAATGGCATCGTCGGCGGCACCGTGCCGCGCGAGTACATTCCGGCGGTGGACAAAGGCATCCAAGAAGCGGTTCAGACCGGCGTCATCGCGGGCTATCCCATTGTCGATGTGAAGGTCACGCTATTCGACGGCTCCTATCACGATGTGGACTCGAATGAGATGGCCTTCAAAATCGCAGGTTCCATCGGCTTCAAAGAAGGCTTCCGCAAAGCCAAACCGGTTCTGCTCGAGCCCATCATGAAAGTCGAAGTGGTGGTGCCGGAAGATTACTACGGTGACATCGTCGGCGATTTGAGCCGCCGCCGCGGGCAGATCGTCGGCACGGAAGACAGTCCTTCCGGCAAAGTGGTGACCGCCGAAGTGCCGCTTGCCGAAATGTTTCAGTACTCGACGTCGATGCGCTCGATGAGCCAGGGCCGAGCGAACTACACCATGGAGTTCGCGAAGTACCAGGAAGTGCCGGGCAGCGTTGCAGACGTCGTGATGAAGAAAGCTTCTTGAGATTCCAAACGCACATTCATTTTTGAGAGGTACTTGCCGTGTCGAAGGGGAAGTTTGAGCGAACGAAGCCGCACGTGAACGTGGGGACGATTGGGCATGTTGATCATGGCAAGACGACCTTGACGGCGGCGCTGACGAAGGTGATGGCGGAGAAGTTTGGCGGGGAGTTCAAAGCCTACGACCAGATTGACAAGGCCCCTGAGGAGCGGGCGCGCGGCATCACGATAGCCACCGCGCACGTGGAGTATCAGAGCGAGGCGCGTCACTACGCGCACGTGGACTGTCCGGGACACGCTGACTATGTGAAGAACATGATCACGGGAGCTGCGCAGATGGACGGGGCGATATTGGTGGTATCGGCGGCCGATGGCCCGATGCCCCAGACGCGCGAGCACATTTTGTTGGCGCGCCAGGTCGGCGTGCCCTACATCGTGGTGTTTTTGAACAAGGCGGACATGGTCGATGATGCGGAGCTGTTGGAGCTGGTGGAGCTTGAGGTGCGCGACTTGTTGACGCTGTACAAGTTTCCCGGGGATAAGACCCCGATCATCACCGGCTCTGCGCTCAAAGCCTTGGAAGGGGATGAGAGCGAGATCGGGGTGCCCGCGGTGATCAAGCTGGTCAAGGCGCTCGATGAATACATTCCGGTGCCGAAGCGCGCCGTGGAAGGGGCGTTTTTGATGCCGGTGGAGGACGTGTTCTCGATTGCCGGTCGCGGCACGGTGGTGACGGGTCGCATTGAGCGCGGCATCGTGAAGATCAACGATGAGGTGGAGATTGTCGGGATTCGTCCGACGACCAAGACCACGTGCACGGGGGTTGAGATGTTCCGCAAGTTGCTCGATGAGGGGCAGGCGGGAGATAACGTCGGGGTGCTGCTGCGCGGAACGAAGCGTGAGGAAGTGGAGCGCGGGCAAGTACTGTGCAAGCCCGGCAGCATCAATCCGCACACCAAGTTTGAGGCGGAAGTGTACGTGCTGACGAAAGAAGAGGGCGGGCGGCATACGCCGTTTTTCAAAGGCTATCGGCCGCAGTTCTACTTTCGCACCACCGATGTGACGGGAGCGGTGGAGCTGCCGGAGGGCACCGAGATGGTGATGCCTGGGGACAACATCAAGATCGTGGTGGAGCTGATTGCCCCGATCGCGATGGAGCAGGGCCTGCGTTTCGCCATCCGTGAGGGAGGTAAAACCGTGGGTGCCGGGGTTGTTGCCAAGGTGATCGCTTGATCTGTGCGACCAAAACCGTCGGCGCAGGTGTGGT